>NC_009615.1:2137500-2502500 GCF_000012845.1 Parabacteroides distasonis ATCC 8503 | reverse complement strand
CCAAATTCCCCGGTTCGCCAAAGTGGATCTTAATGGCTACAAATTGATTTTTGAAGTCGATATTGGCGATACCGGCACGTTTTACCAGACGTTCCATCTTATCCAGCAGGTTGCTGCTGGGGGTCGTGCGTAAATTAGTAAAGTAGACTTTGGATGTATTCATCTTTTTATTGGTTTAGTGTTGACAAAGGTACGAAAAACACGGAACATTTTTTATATTCGCGTAAAACAGATTTGTATATGGACTTGCTTCAGCGGAATCATCAGCTATTGTTGAAAGGAATAAATTGTACATTCCTGCGTTATTTGCATGCACGGATAGAGTGGGAGGATCGGTTAATCGGCATCTTCGGCTCTCGAGGGGTTGGTAAGACTACCTTGTTGTTACAGCATATTAAGTTGAAATTTGAAGATTCACGGGAAGCCCTGTATGTGAATCTGGATGATTTCTGGTTTGAGACACATTCATTGACCGATGCGGTTAAAGAGTTCCTGCAAGCCGGTGGGCATTATTTGTTTTTGGATGAGATCCATTTCTATTCGGGCTGGATGGAAGAGGTCTCAACTTTATTGGATGCCAACTCCGCCTTAAAGATTGTTTTCGCTACCACTTCTTTGTACTCGCAGACAGAGGTGCGGAACGGGTTAAGGCATGAGGCTGCTTTTTATACCATGCATCCGATGTCGTTCCGTGAATTCCTTTCTTACGAAAGCATTCTGGATAAAGATCCCATTCCGTTGGAAGATATCTTAGCGAACCATCATGATTTGGTAAAGGAGATCAATGCGGAGATGAATATTGTGCCGATTTACCGGAACTATCTGGAACATGGATGTTATCCTTTTTATTGGCAAGACCCGGATATGTATTATTTCCGTCTGCAAGAATTAGTGAGAAAAGAGATTTGCCGGGATTTGCCTTCGGTGGTTTCTATTTCGATGAGTAATCTGGAACGAGCTCAAAAATATTTTATGATGGTGGCTGAGTCGGCTCCTTTACGTCCGAAATCGATTGATGTAACCCGTAAGATAAATATGCTTCGTCAGCAAAGCGATAGCCTGTTGCGTTTCTTCCATGATATGAGGCTTATTTATTACTCGGCAGACCAACTGGGAACCACTCCGGCCAAGCAGAAAGTCTTTATGGGGGATACCAACTTGCTGATCTCTTTTTTCGGAGATAAGGAGAATCGGCAATTGATGTGTGAAACCTATTTCTTAAGCCAGATGCGTTCCGTGGCGAACGTGGAATTCATGGTGAACGGGGATTTCTTGATTGGCGGTAAATATATCTTCGCCGTAGGTGATCCCTTAAGGGGGTATGATCGCCTCCGCTTCGTACCCGACGCTTATGCGGCTATCTACGGATTACCGAAAAGCGTGTTTAACCGTATGCCGGCATGGATATTAGGATTTAGTTATTGAGAATTTAAAAATAGGATTGCTATGTTAGAATGCATGAAGAATAGAAGAAGTATCCGTAAATATACGGATCAGGATATCCCGGAGTCTTTGCTGAATGAATTATTGGAAGTGGCTACTCGTGCCTCGAATACAGGAAATATGCAATTGTATAGTGTCGTGGTTACCCGCGACCCTGCGAACAAGGAGAAACTGGCTCCGGCTCATTTTAACCAGCCGATGATTACGGGGGCGCCTGTCGTACTTACTTTTTGTGCGGACGCGAACCGTTTTGTTAAATGGGCGGAGTGCAGGAAAGCGGAGGCCGGATTCGACAATTTGCAAACGTTTATCGCTTCGACGATAGATGCGATGTTGTTCGCCCAGAGTTTCTGTAATGCCGCTGAGGAAAAAGGCTTAGGCATTTGCTATCTGGGTACGACGGCTTATAATGCGGACCAGATCATTGAGGCGCTTTCTCTTCCCCGTCTGGTTGTCCCGATCGTTACGGTTACGGTGGGTTATCCGGCAGAGCCTATACCCGCTCAAGTAGAACGTTTACCATTGGCAGCTGTGGTACAAAACGAGACTTATACGGACTTTACTCCAGCTTCCATCGATGCCTTGTATGGCGAGAAAGAGGCATTAGAGGTGAATAAACAGTTTGTGAGGGAGAATAATAAGGAAACACTGGCGCAGGTCTTTACGGACGTACGCTATACGAAGAAGAATAGTGAATATTTCTCCGAGGTGCTTTTGAAGGTATTGAAACAACAAGGATTCATGAAGTAAGTCCCAGTACTTCTACCTTATAGTTGATAAAGAGTCCACTCTCGAGTACGCCTGTAATCGACTTGAGGGTGGATTCTGTATTTTCAGGGATGTAGTCCATCCATACGTCAAGGATCATATTGCCATTCTCGGTAATGATCGGTCCATCCTTACCTTGCCCCATACGAAGTTTTATCTCACGGGGGTTCAAGCGATGGAGCCTGTCTTCTACATGGGTGAGGGCTTCCGGAAAAATCTCTACTGGGATCGGGAATTTAGCTCCCAACCTCTCCACTTTCTTGGAAGGATCGACGAGTATATAGGTCTGCGGACTGGAACTGATCAATAGTTTTTCCTTGAACATGGCGCCTCCACGCCCTTTGATCAAGTTAAAATGGGAATCTACCTCATCCGCCCCATCGAAGGTCCAGTCCGGCTTGTGGGAAAACAGGCTGGTAACCGGAATGCCTAGCTGGGCGCAAGTCATCCGGATTTCTAATGAAGTGGGGATCGCCAAGATGGAAAGATGTTCCATTCGGATACGTTCCGCTATGCGAGTCAACGCTAGATAGGAGGTCGAACCGGAGCCAACGCCTATGACTTGTCCGTTTTCGACTTTAGATGCGATAAGATCCGCTATCTTTATTTTATCTTCCTTATGGGAGATCTGATTTCCCCATTCCAACGTATCGATTAATGAATGATCCCACTTCATGGTCTTGATATTATTATATACGGTCTAATACAGTTTCAATCAGTTTCTCCAAAGAACCTTTATAATCCGTATTCATATGATTATCCACACGTCCGGCGATAATACAGCATACGGTCATTGCCCGGTGTCCCATAAGGGCGGCCAGACCTGCTAAAGAGGAGCTCTCCATCTCGAAGTTCGTAATCTTTCGCCCGTTGTAATCGAAAGCCTCTATTTTCCGGTTCAATTCCGGATCGGTCAAGGGCAATCGGAGCTCACGTCCTTGCGGCCCGTAGAAGCCATTGGCCGCAATAGTCGTTCCCCGGATAATATCATTACGGGTGATTTGCTCGATCAACGATGGATCTGCCGATACGACATAAGGCCATATGCCGCTAAGCCGCCAATCAAGCTGCTTTATTAATTCAGACTCCAAGTCTGCGTCACGAACGGTATTACTATTTGCGTAGAAATAAATGACCCCGTCGAATCCGATCGATTTCTCCGCTGCCACATAAGTCCCGATCGGGACAAATGGCTGTAACCCTCCGGAAGTCCCGATACGAACCAGGGAAAGTTGCTTGAATTCCGGCTTGATCGTACGGGTTGAGAAGTCTATATTAGCGAGAGCGTCTAGCTCATTTAATACGATATCGATATTATCTGTGCCGATGCCATGGGATACAACCGTGATACGTTTTCCCTTGTACTGGCCCGTGATGGTATGAAACTCCCGGCTGGAAACCTCACATTCCTGAGAATCAAAATAGGAAGCGACGGTTGTAACCCGTGCGGGATCACCAACAAGTACCACACGATCCGCAAGTTGCTCCGGTTTTAAATGCAGATGGAAAACACTGCCATCTGAATGGATCACTAATTCTGAAGCGGGGATTGTTCTCATATTCAATCAGATAATTAAGTTTATATTATAATCATGAAAGGGCAAGGTATGAACCCTGCCCTTGGAGATAGTTCTATTTATATAACTATTTTAGTCCTTTAATGGTTTTGATGGAGCACCGGTCGGTTTAGCTATCGCTTCACGCATAGAAGTGTCCGCCTCGATGTTCTTCATCTTGTAATAGTCCATTACGCCTAGGTTTCCTGTGCGGAAAGCGTCTGCCATTGCCTTGGGAACTTCCGCTTCTGCCTCGATCACCTTGGCACGGGCTTCTTGAGCTTTCGCCTTCATCTCTTGCTCGAGGGCGACAGCCATCGCACGACGTTCCTCGGCTTTCGCCTGAGCGATATTCTTATCCGCTTGAGCTTGGTCCATTTGCAAGAAAGCGCCGATGTTCTTACCTATATCGATATCGGCGATATCGATGGAAAGGATTTCGAAAGCTGTTCCGGCGTCAAGCCCTTTGCGAAGCACTAATTTCGAGATGGAATCCGGATTTTCCAATACAGTCTTATGGCTTTCGGATGAACCAATGGAAGATACGATACCTTCACCTACACGGGCTAAGATCGTCTCTTCTCCTGCACCACCCACTAATTGCTTGATATTCGCACGAACGGTGACACGTGCCTTGGCGATTAACTGGATTCCGTCTTTCGCAACCGCTGTTACCGGAGGGGTATCGATCACTTTCGGATTTACCGACATTTGTACAGCCTCGAATACGTCACGTCCGGCCAAGTCGATAGCGGTAGCCATCTGGAAAGGAAGGTCGATATTCGCTTTTGAAGCGGAAACCAGCGCATGCACTACTTTCTCGACATGTCCACCCGCTAAATAGTGCGCTTCCAGCTCGTCGCGTGTAAGCGTCTTTATTCCTGCCTTATGCGCTTCGATCATCGCACGAGTGATGATGTAGGGAGGAACCTTTCGGATACGCATCAAGAATAACTGGATCAAGGAGATATTGACTCCCGATACTTTGGCCGAGATCCATAACAGGAACGGCACATAATAGAAAAAGATTGCCAGCAGAAGTACTGCGGCCCCCAATAGGATAAGTGGCAAAAAGGTTATTTCCATATATATAAAATTAAGCGTGAATATTTGTTTCTTCTTTAGGACGGACAATTACGTTGTAACTGTCTACCCTGATCACTACGATCGGCGTGTTCTCATCGATTAATTCGTCTTGAGATTTCGCTTCCACGTTAATACCTTTAATCCGGGCCTTGCCGATAGGGGCTAAGCGTGAGAGCGTGATCCCCTCGTCTCCGGGTTCTATTCCGAGATCCCTGCTGGATGTCAGCTTGGAATCAATATCTGTCTTTAAAGCGATCTTGTTAAAAGACCGGGAACGCAATAACCAAGCGAAGATTACTCCGAATGCAATGATTGATAAGGATAAAGTCAGATGCCCTACCCACATACCTACCGTATAAGCGAAAACGACTCCGCCGATAGCGAAAATAGCCCCGCCTATACCCGCGAGTGTTATTCCCGGAAGAAGGAATATCTCCGCCAGTATCAGTAGGATGGCCGCTACCATGAGGAAGACGATGATGGCTATGTCCAGTAGCATAGTTCTTCTTATTTATGGTTGTTTCTTAGGTATACGATCTCTGCGTTACGTGCCTTTTTCTCCCATTCGTCCGGTTGGCCGAGCAGGTTGTTTAACTTTTCTTCCGTATCAAGAATCGTAGGCTTCAGTTGTTCTCGCTTCGCCTTGTTCCCTTTGATGTAGCTGGCTCGTAAGCTCTCTAGTTTCTCATTTAACTCCTTGATCTGTTTATGGATGGAAACTACTTTCTCATAGTAGTTCTTCGCTTCCGGACTTTGGATATCGTCCAAGGTGTAATAAACGATATCATTATGGATCGGGAACGTGAAATCTTTCTTTATCTCTATACGTCCATAAGGAATCTCGGTATGAGCTAAATGAATAAGCTCTTCGTAATTCGATCCGGGTTTCCATGAATCCTTGATCGAGGCAATAGAGGCCCGGGCACGTTTTAGTTCGATATCCTCGCTATCTACTCGCTCGCGGTTGTCATTCGGAATGAATAGGTATACACAAACTTTTCCTTCCGGTTGATAGCGGTCGGAAACGAACCATCCCAATTGCTTGGCTTCGTCGATCACCATCATGTAATCGTTAAACGGGGAGTTATAGGGCATGCCCAATTGCTCCGGTGTAAGATAAGTATCGGAATTGATGTTGTAACGAGTGACGAATAAATCATATCCGCCCAGAGAGCTGTTCCCTTTGGATGCGTAATAAATCGTTACGCCATCGGATAGCACGAATGGATACCCATCGTCGGCGTCACTATTGATATTCATCGGTAACTGTTTCTCGTCTCCCCATTGATCTATGAGCTTGGATTGGGTAAAAAGACAATTGTGGTTACCGTCTGTCGAGTGGGCGTAATAAATCTTATCCTCCTTCTGGTTCATGTATACCGATGAGTTGCCCGGATCGTTAGTCTGGAAGAAATCTTGGTAAGTGGTCAACGTACCGCTTTCCTCGCTTAAGGTATAGGCTGATAAGAAATTATCTTTATCAACGACCAAGCTATCGATAATCTGGACATTCTCTACCTTATCAAGCATACGGCTTGCTTTGTTCGCCAAGTCCATACGGATCTGGTAAGGCTCCACATCTTGTTTCTTTTTTGTTAGGAGGGTGATGTATTCGTCGAACATCTCCTCGGCTTCGTTAAAACGATAGGTCTGGTAGTATACTTCTCCAAGGTATCGATAAGCGTCTTGTACCCTACGCTTTACGGCGACCTTAAGATGTTTCTCCGCTCCTGCTAAATCTCCGGTCTCGAAACAGCAAACACCATACCATTGATTATAAGAGGCATTGCTTGGCGCTTGTTTCACTAGTTTCTCGAACACAGGTTTGGCTTCTGCGTATTTCCCATCGTTATATAATTTTTTTGCCTGATCAAGACTTTGCGCATGTAGTTGCATTCCTCCGCATATGAGTGTAACTCCTAGCGTATAAAGCAGCTTTTTGGATAACCGTTTCATTTTGTCTATTCTAGATTATATATAGTTATGCAGTTTCAAAGATAAGAATATTTTTGTAGAGGCATACAAATCGAAAAGATAAATATATAATTTTGCGCCCGTAAAGGAAGTATATGGCAAAATTGACAGAGGACGAACGTTTGTTTCGCAAGATAGAGGATAAGATAAAGAGAGCGATTTTCGACTATGGCTTGATCAATGATGGCGACCGGATCTTGGTCGGGTTGTCCGGAGGAAAAGATTCCTTGGCCTTGGTGGATTTACTGGGGCGCAGGTCGAAAATCTATTGTCCTCGGTTTGAGGTCGTGGTAGCGCATATCGTGATGACGAATATCCCTTATTGTTCGGATCGGGAATATCTTAGAAGTTGCGCGGAGGAGCATGATTTGCCTTTCATTGTCCATGAGACAAGTTTCGATCCTTCTACGGACACTCGCAAATCCCCCTGCTTTTTATGCTCTTGGACTCGCCGGAAAGCTTTGTTTGAGATCGCTAAGGCGCATAAATGCAATAAGATCGCTTTAGGCCATCATCAAGATGATATCCTTGAGACGCTGTTGATGAACCTGACCCACCAAGGGGCTTTCGGGACAATGCCTCCCCGGTTGAGAATGGATAAGTTTGATATGGAGATCATCCGTCCGATGTGTCTGGTGGAAGAGAGGGAGTTGATTCAGGTCGCCGCATGGAAAGGGTACCGGAAACAATTGAAGAACTGTCCTTATGAGTCGGGTTCCAGTCGTTCGGATATGAAAGAGCTGCTGAGAAGTCTGGAAGCGATCAATCCGGAGGCTCGTTACAGTCTTTGGGGGAGCATGACGAATATACAAGAAGATTATTTACCTCGAAAAATAAGATAATATGCAAAGTGTTTATACGATTTTATTGTTGATCGTGTCTAATATTTTTATGACATGCGCTTGGTATGGTCATTTGAAGATGAAGCAACAGTTTAGCTGGTTCGAGCATCTTCCTTTGTTTGGCGTAATCCTGTTTAGTTGGTTTCTCGCTTTTTTTGAGTATTGTTTCCAAGTACCGGCGAATCGCATCGGTTTCCGGGATAACGGGGGGCCGTTCAACTTGATTCAATTGAAAGTGATCCAAGAGGTGATTACGTTGGTGGTATTCGTGGCCTTCAGTACCATCGCTTTTAAGGGGGAGTCGTTTAAATGGAACCATGCGCTTGCTTTCGTATTCTTGGTCGCGGCGGTTTATCTGGTTTTCAAGAAATAAAGTCGTTGCGTTTGACTTTTATAATCAGCGGAAAACCTTGATGCCTATTGTAAGATGCTTACAATGCCTATTCAAGCATGTTTATAATGCCCATTGTAAGCACCTTATAATGGGCATTGTTAAAACGCTATATGATCTGTTGGCTCAGATGTGTAAATATAGCTTCGGTCTCATCCGGATGGAACCATGTTATTTCTGGGTCCCGTTTAAACCAAGTCATTTGCTTCCGGGCGTAGACCCGGGAGTTTCGTTTGATTTTCTCCACGGCGAGGTCTAATGTCCATTCTCCGCTGAAGTAATTGAATAATTCTTTATAACCTACCGTGTTCAAGGAATTCAAATGACGGAAGGGATAAGCCCGGCGAGCCTCTTCCAATAATCCTTCGCTCATCATTTGATCTACACGTTGGTTGATGCGGTCGCATAATTCGTCACGATCTCTATTAAGCCCTACTTTGATGATCCGGAATGGACGCTCTTTCTTAATGTTCGTGCGGAAGGAGGAGTAAGGCTTGCCTGTCATCCGGCAAATCTCTACGGCATGGATCACTCGTTTGTAATTATTCCGGTCCACTTCCTCGTAATGAACGGGGTCTGCTTCTTTTAATTCAGCGAGGATAGGGGCTAGTCCCTCGGTTTCAAATTGCATGTATAGGGCATCCCGGATCTCCGGTGTAACCGTCGGGATATCGTCAATACCTTTACATACGGCGTCGATGTACATCATAGAGCCTCCGGTCATTACGACGGTCGGGATCGTTTTATGTAATTCGGATAGGAGGGAGACCACATCTTCCTCGAAGTTGCTGGCGCTGTAATAATCGGTAAGCGAGAGAGTGCCTACCATATAATGCTTGACACGTGCCATTTGTTCCGGTGTAGGGGCAGCCGTGCCGATCGGAAGGTCTTTATAGAGCTGACGGGAGTCGGAAGAGATAATCGGAGAGCCGAAACGTTCCGCCACTTGGAGGCTTAACTCGGTCTTTCCGACTCCTGTCGGCCCAAGTAATATAACGAGGGAATTCATCAAAAGCGCTCGTCGTCGTAAGGATTATCCATCGGGCCTTCGCCTAAACCGTCGAAGCCGCTTTTGTCTAATTCGTCCATATCGTATTCGGAATCCCCGTAAAAATCTTCTCCTACGTCCGTACTGCCGTTCTTAGCCTCGAACTCATCGAAAGAAACTATTTGGGCGGGAGGCGTACCTACCGATTTGCTGCAAATAGGAGCATCCAAGTCTTTTCCCGGAACGATCTCACGAAGTTCCATGAAGAAGGCACGTTCGGTCATATAATCGAAAACGAAAAGTAGTTTTTGGTGCTCGTCTTCCAACAATTCTTCCAGTTGAGTATCGGCCATGACATAGCTGTCTTCCTCGGAAGAGGTATCCATCTCCACTAATGTGATCTCTGTCTTTTTACTCCAGTCATCGTCACATATGAAGAAAGAGGTCATTTGATCCTTTGTATAACCTACAGAGTCGAGAATGGCGTTTTGCAAATCCAAGAAAGTAGACTCGGAATCAATCTTGATCTCGCGCTTGAAGTCATCTGCTTCATCTGATAGGATTAGAAATCTAAATAGCATAGTCGTTTAGTTTTATTATTGCCTCAAAAGTAGTAAAAATATGGATATACCCAATATACGTCGCTATAAATAATGAAAGAGGGTGCGCGTCTGATCCCTGTATGGGATTTCTTCTGAACCTGAGGCGACCGTCGTAGCTTCGTCTTCAACCTTCGTCAAAGAGACGGAACCTGCGGCTGAGATATTAGTGGCAGTTGTCACCTTGAATAGGTAATTGTAATATGGGTAAATAATAAAAATCACAGTATCAGATATCAATCTTTTGCATTTCGCCCGAAAAGACATATCTTTACGACACCGCCCGCTATTGGGCCGTAACTTAAAACCTATCAACTATGGATAAAAAAGAGGAGGATCAACGCATGAAAGAATTAAAAGACCGATACATACGTTTCGATTGGGCGATCAAGAGACTGCTCCGGCAAAAAGCCAACTTCGGTGTGCTGGAGGGTTTTCTCACGGTTTTTCTTGGAGAGAAGATTACCATCGTGGAGCTACTGGAGAGCGAGGGTAATCAACTGTCTGAGGATGACAAGTTCAACAGGGTGTACGCCAAGGCACTTAACGACAAGGGCGAGATCATCATCGTGAAAATATAAAATATTCGCAAGCTATATTATCTCGAACAGGTACTCTATGGCGTAGCGAAAACCATAACCGAGTACATATCACTGGGCGAGGACTACCACAAGGTTAAGAAAATATACTCAATCAACATATTCTACTTCGACATCGGACGGGGAGAGGACTACCTTTATCACGGGCAGAATCATTTCATCGGCGTACATACCAAGGATCAATTGGTAGTCAACACGAAAGAGAGGAGCGTAATTGTCTCCAAGCTATCCCCCGAGATTTTCCCCGAATATATACTCATACGGACCAATAAGTTCGATAAGATAGCCGTCACTCCCCTAGAAGAATGGATGGACTACCTTAAAAGAGGAACAATTCGTCCTGACACCATGACTCCGGGATTAGGCGAGGCTCGAGAAAAATTGAGATACTACTCCATGCCCCCCGAGGATAGATACGCTTACGACGAACACCTGAATGCGGTCATGATACAAAATGACGTATTGGATTCGGCGAAGCTTGAAGGATACCTGGAAGGACTAGCGGAAAGTAGAGCGGAAAATAAGGAGAAAGGTAAGGCGAAAGGACTGGCAAAAGGCGAGACAGAAGCGAACCTCGAAAACGCCAAGAAGATGAAAGCCATGGGGATCGATCTTGAAATGATCCGGCAGATCACGGGAATTACCCTATAAATAACCTTTTGGTGACATAAATAGCGAATCGGCGCAAACCCCTCATTGTAAGATGTGGATTTGCGCCGATTTGTTTTTGGTTGTCCGGATGTTTGTGTCGCTTATTCGTCGATCGAACCTCTTACGATACCCCGGCTGGAAGACTTGATGAAATTGAGGATCAAATCCCGTTCCTCGCTAGGCTCGTACTCGGTCTCGATCGCTTTCAGCGCCTCCGTATTATTCAAGCCTCGGGTATACAGCGTGCGATAGATGTCTTGAATCAAGAATACCTGCTGATTCGTGAATCCCCGGCGACGTAAACCTACGATATTGATACCGCAATAAACGATCGGATCACGGCCGATCAAGGTATAAGGAGGGATATCTTTTCCGATACGAGAACCGCCTTGTACCATCACGTGCTTGGATATACGCGTGAACTGATGCACCAAGGAACCTCCGCTTACGATAGCGAAATCATCAATCTCTACCTCCCCGGCGATTTGCGAAGCGTTACCGATGATAATATGGTCTTTTAAGACGCAATCATGGGCCACGTGCGAATAAGCCATGATTAAGCAATTGCGACCTACCACGGTCTTACCTTTGGAAGCGGTACCCCGGTTGATCGTCACGCATTCGCGAAGCGTCGTGTTATCTCCGATTTCCGCCGTCGTGGTTTCCCCCGCGAATTTCATGTCTTGAGGGATACCGGCAACGACCGCTCCCGGGAAAATATTGCAATTTTTACCAATCCGTGCGCCATCCAAGATAACGGCGTGAGAATATATATGGCAATTATCACCGATTACGACATCTTTCTCAATCACGGCAAACGGATCGATAGTTACATTCTGGCCGATCTGGGCCTCTGGATGAACGACTGCTAGAGGAGATATATTCATTATCGTACTTTATCTTATTATTTGTTTTTTACAATCTGAGCCATGAACTCGGCTTCACTAACCAATTTATCACCAACGAATACATACCCTTTCATGGTAGAGATCCCGCGACGGATCGGTGCCAATAATTCCAGACGTAAGATCAACGTATCGCCCGGAACGACTTTTTGGCGGAATTTCACGCCATCTATTTTCATGAAGTAGGTAGAATAGCGCTCTGGCTCATCTACGGAATTCAAGACTAGCAAACCACCTGTTTGTGCCATAGCCTCAACCTGTAGAACTCCCGGCATGACCGGCTCCTGAGGGAAATGCCCTTGGAAGAACGGTTCGTTGGTCGTGATGTTCTTCACACCTACGATATAGTTCCCGCCAACCTCGATGATCTTGTCAACCAATAAGAATGGATAGCGGTGCGGCAATAATTCACGGATACGGTTGATATCCATCACCGGCTCACGGTTCGGATCGTATACCGGGGCTTGCACCTCGTTCATCTTGATATCCTTGCGGATCATACGAGCTAACTGGTTATTGATCTTATGTCCCGGACGGGTAGCGATCACACGTCCGCGGATCGGCTTACCGATCAAGGCGATATCTCCGATCACGTCGATCAATTTATGACGTGCCGGTTCGTTATCGAATACAAGCGGCTTGTTATTGATATAGCCTAATTCCTGCACGTTCTTGTGAGGGATGTTCAGCATATCTGCCAATTTGTCCAAAGATTCTTGCGGTATCTTCTGGTCGTAGATAACGATCGCGTTGTCTAAATCGCCACCCTTGATCAAGTTGTGGTTGAGCAACATCTCCACTTCGCGTACGAATACGAACGTACGTGAAGCCGCCAATTCTGTCGGGAATTCGCTGAGATCGTTCAACGTGGCGAATTGGTTGGAAAGCACGGGCGAATCGAATGAGATCAATACGTTCACGCTAAACTTATCATCCGGAAGGATGATCAACGAAGAACCGGTTTCTTCATCTTTTACCTCGATCTTGTGCTTTACGATATAATAATCCTTCGGAGCATTTTGCTCAACGACCCCTGTCTTTTGGATTTCCTCAGAGAAGAAGCGAGAACTCCCGTCTAGGATCGGAAATTCGGGTGCGTTTACCTCGATCAAGCAGTTATCAATCTCGTAAGCGTATAAAGCAGCCATCGCATGCTCGATCGTACTTACTTGAACGCCATTCTTGCTAAGCACCGTACCTCGCTGTGTATTAACCACGTTCTCAGCCAAGGCGTCAATCGTCGGTTGGCCTTCCATATCGACACGTTTGATCTTGTATCCATGGTTCTCGGGTGCGGGATTAAACGTAATCTCTATATCTAATCCGGTATGCAACCCTTTTCCTTTCAAGGAGAAACTTGCCGCAAGCGTTTTCTGTTTTTGCATAGGTCTTTATTGTTTATTAATTTCTTTCTTGAGTTGTTCGATCTCCCGTTGCATTTGCCCCAGCGAGCGGTATATATCCGGAAGACGGTTGAAGATCGCGCTGGAACGCATGAAGTTCTTAGCGTTGATCGCCGGCGCCCCGAGCAATGTCGTCGCTTCCTTCACGTCGCTGATAACGCCAGCCTGAGCTCCGAATACGACGTGGTCCGCCACATGGATATGTCCGGCCAAACCAACTTGTCCGCCAAACATACAATGCTTTCCTACTTTTACGGAACCGGCGATGCCGACTTGCGCCGCCATCACGGTATTCTCGCCTACCTCCACGTTATGAGCGATTTGTACGAGATTGTCCAGCTTAACGCCTCGGTGAATGATCGTAGAATCCATCACCGCACGGTCAATTGTCGTATTGGCTCCGATCTCTACATCATCCTCGATAATAACGTTGCCTAATTGCGGGATTTTCTTGTAAGTCTCACCTTCGGGAGCGAATCCGAAACCGTCAGCCCCGACTACGCTACCGGCATGAAGGATACAATTATTGCCGATTATACAATTCTCGTAAACGGTGGCATGCGGATAGAATACGCAGTTATCTCCTACCGTCACGTGATCACCGATATAAGCGTGCGGGTATACCATACAGTTCTTACCCATTTTTACGCCTTCTCCGATGTAGGCGAAGTTACCGACATAACAATCGTCGCTCACGGTCGCGGAAGCGGCGATAAAAGCGGTAGAATCAACCCCCTTCTTTTTGCTCTTCGATTGCTCTACCAAATTTAATAACATCGCGAGCGCCGCATAAGCGTTCTCTACTTTTACAAGTGTGGCTCTTATCGGTTGTTCCGGTTTGAAATCATTATTCACCAAAACAATGCTTGCCTCGGTATTATAAATATGATGCGCATATTTAAGATTCGCCAAAAAGGTCAATGTACCTGGCTTTCCTTCTTCTATTTTAGAGAAGTTGCTGACTTTAACGTTCGGATCTCCTTCAATCGTTCCGTTCAGGAAGCCGGCAATTTGTTGGGCTGAAAACTCCATTACTTATTCAATTATATATGTATCTTCGTTGACTGTCCGCTGTTTATAGACAGTTAGTTTGCAAAAATGGTGAAAATTCTTTATATAGCCTATGCTTTGCAGGGAATAATTCCCTTATCATGTAGATAACCGGCCATTTCTTTCTGTACGGCATGTGCCGCCTCACGGGCTACGTTGGCGAAAGCCTCCGTCTTATCTGCGTAAATAATCGCACGGGAAGAATTTACCAAAAGACCGCATTGGTCGTTCATCCCGTATTGAGCTACTTCCGCCAAGCTTCCACCTTGAGCGCCTACGCCCGGAACTAACAAGAAATGATTCGGGGCCTGTTTACGGATATCAAGGAACATCTTGCCTTGGGTAGCGCCCACTACATACATCATTTGCTCATCGTTAGCCCATTCTTGCGATTTCTTTAGTACTTTCTCGAAAAGACGTTCACCATTTGCGTCTTCCGTCATTTGAAAATCATGTGAGCCTTTATTGGAGGTCAAGGCCAATAAGATTACCCAAGCCTCCGGGTAGATCAAGAATGGTTTTACGCTATCCTCGCCCATATAGGGAGCGACCGTTACGGCATCTACCTTGATATGATCGAAGAAAGAACGGGCATACATCTCGGAGGTATTTCCGATATCACCACGTTTCGCGTCGGCGATGATAAATTGATCGGGATAATTCTCCCGTAAGTAAGCCACAGTCTTCTCAAAAGCCATCATACCCTTTGTGCCGAGGCTCTCGTAAAAAGCCAGATTCGGCTTGTAAGCGACACAATAATCGGCGGTAGCGTCGATGATCGCTTTATTGAATGCGAAAATAGGATCTTCTTCCGACAATAGATGTTGCGGGATCTTTTTTATATCTGTATCTAATCCGACACAAAGGAAGGATTGTTTCTTTTTAATATTCTCGAATAGCTGTTGTTTGTTCATTTTCTTATTCAGTATGAAATGATTGGATGTGTTTACAATTCAGACTCTTTCAGTCGCTCAGCGTTCTCCGCTACGATCAGGTGATCCAAGCAATCTTGAATTTCACCGTCCATAAAGGCTGAAAGATTATAGATCGTGTAATTGATACGGTGATCCGTGATACGCCCTTGCGGGTAATTGTACGTACGGATCTTCGCGGAGCGGTCACCGGTAGATACCATGGTCTTACGCTTGCTGGCGATATCGTCCAAGTATTTCTGGTGTTCCTTGTCATAAATAAACGAACGAAGACGGGTAAGCGCCCTTTCTTTGTTCTTCGGTTGGTCTCGTGTCTCCGTACATTCGATCAAGATTTCCTCACTCACACCTGTAATGGGGTTCTTCCAGACATAACGCAGACGGACACCTGATTCCACCTTGTTTACGTTCTGACCACCGGCCCCACCGGAGCGGAAGGTATCCCATTTAATCTCCCCTTCATTAATCTCAACATCAAATTCATCCGCCTCAGGCAATACGGCAACTGTAGCGGCGGAGGTATGTACACGTCCTTGCGTCTCCGTAGCCGGTACACGCTGTACACGGTGTACACCGGACTCATACTTCAACGTTCCGTATACTTTCTCGCCCGATACCGTGAAGATGATTTCCTTAAAACCGCCGGACGAGCCTTCGCTAAAGCTAGACACGCTTATTTTCCATCCCTTCAGTTCGCAATACTTCACGTACATACGATATAGATCACCGGCGAAAAGGGCGGCTTCGTCACCTCCCGTTCCTCCTCGTATCTCAACGATCGCGTTCTTGTCGTCTTGCGGATCAGCGGGAACGAGCAATAATTTTATCTCTTCTTCCAAAGCGGGAATACGTTCGTTGCAGGTATCCAGCTCCTCACGGGCCATTTCCCGCATTTCCGGATCTTGCTCGGACTCAAGCAAGGCTTTCGCTTCCTCGATCCCGTTCAATACTTTCACGTATTCCGAACGAGCTCCCACAATTTTCTCCAAATCACGGTACTCTTTGTTCAGTTTTACGAACCGTTTCATGTCGGCGATCACCGCCGGGTCGGTAATAAGGGTACCGACTTCCTCGAAACGGCTCACTAATCCGTCTAATTTACCAAGTAAACTATTTTCGGCCATTTATCTTTATTAATAGGTGAAGCGACCTTTCTCGCTTTCGATAATCAATTCATTTTTATCAGCTTCCTCTACGAAGCCCACGATTTGCGCATCAATACCAAAGCTTTTTGAGATGCCGATTACTTCTTCCGCATGCTCGGGA
This sequence comes from Parabacteroides distasonis ATCC 8503, assembly GCF_000012845.1. NCBI lineage: Bacteria > Pseudomonadati > Bacteroidota > Bacteroidia > Bacteroidales > Tannerellaceae > Parabacteroides > Parabacteroides distasonis. Next base: position 2,486,047 of record NC_009615.1, on the reverse strand, counting down.
GCGATGTATATCTCCATCCGGTGTCCCATATTGAATACCTTGTACATCTCGCTCCAGTCCGTACCGCTCTGCTCCTGAATCGTGCGGAATAACGGTGGGATAGGGAAGAGATTGTCCTTAGTTACACGCTTGTTCTCTACGAAATGCATGACTTTTGTCTGGGCCCCTCCCGAACAATGTACCATACCATGGATTTGAGAGCGTAGTTTATCAAGCAATACCTTAATTACCGGCGCATAGGTACGTGTAGGCGAAAGCACCATCTTTCCGGCATCGATCCCTAATTCCTCGATCTTATCCGTAAGTTTCAATCCTCCGGAGTAAACCAATTCTTTGGGAACGGCGGCATCGTAGCTTTCCGGATATTTTTTCGCTAAATACTTAGAGAAAACATCATGGCGGGCAGAGGTCAAGCCGTTGCTACCCATACCTCCATTGTATTCTTTCTCGTAAGTGGCTTGTCCGGAAGATGCCAGACCTACGATCACGTCTCCTCCTTGGATATTCTTATTATCGATTACGTCCGAACGTTTCATGCGGCAAGTGACCGTACTATCTACGATGATGGTACGAACTAAGTCGCCAACGTCTGCGGTCTCGCCACCTGTCGCGTAGCAACCAACGCCCATCTCACGTAACTCTGCCAGCAACTCATCTGTTCCATTGATGATCGCCGAGATCACCTCGCCCGGAACCAACAGCTTGTTACGTCCAATTGTAGAAGAGACCAAGATATTGTCTACGGCACCTACGCAGAGCAGGTCGTCGATATTCATGATAAGAGCGTCTTGGGCGATACCTTTCCACACCGAAAGATCTCCGGTCTCTTTCCAGTACATATACGCCAAGGACGATTTGGTACCGGCGCCATCCGCGTGCATAATATTACAATATTCAGGATCACCGCCTAAGATATCGGGGATGATCTTACAGAACGCTTTCGGAAAAATTCCCTTATCGATGTTCTTTATCGCATTGTGAACATCTTCTTTTGAAGCGGAAACGCCTCGCAGGTTATAACGTTGATCACTCATTGTACTATATTATTTGAACCGCAAAGGTAATACTTTTTTATGTTACTTATCTAAGTTTTAAGACATCTCCTTCCTCCGGGATGTAATCTTTGTCTTTTTTATTCATTTTATACAGACTCTTGATCTGGATTCCGTACATCTGCGCAATACTGTGCATAGACTCTCCGACTTGTACCACATGGTCGTAATTCGGCTTGTCCGCTTTCTTCTTTTTCTTTTCCAGATATACGATATCGCCTGCCTGCAACGGGAAGTCCTCAGGCACCTCGTTGAATTTCATCAACTGCTTGGCCTTGAATCCCATGCTTCGGGCGATCTGGTCGAAACTGTCGTTATCCTTAGCGTATACATAGATCAAACCGTGGGTACGATAGACTTGATAATTGAACACCGGAAGATTTTGCTTCTTGGTAGAGGTCTTCTTTTTTCTCTTACCGGAGTCAAAGCGGTATAACTCATAATCTTCGATAACCTTGATTAATTTATTCGCGTAAGCACGATCGGTGGCGTAACCGCATTTTTGTAGTCCTTTGGCCCAGCCTTTGTAATCCTTGATGTTTAATTTGAACAGGCGTTCGTAGCGGGAGCGTTCGGCGAGGAAGCGGGAATGGTCATCATAAGAATCCTCTACTCGTTTGTATTTCCGGAAGCACTCTCCCCGCAGGTCGTCGTCGTGATAGACCCTGCCGCCTCGCCAGTCCGAATGGCATTTGATACCGAAGTGATTGTTGGAGCGTCTGGCCAAGTCGCTTTGCCCAGCTCCGGATTCCAGTAATCCTTGCGCTAAGGTGATACTTGCCGGAATGCGATATTTCTTTTGGTGTTGAATCGCCAAATCACTGTATTTACTGATGTATTTTTGATAGGAAGTCAGCTTCCGCTGGCTTTCCGCCCCTGCGCTTAAACAGACGAGGGACAATAATAATATACCTAAAAAATGAAGGGATAAACGCATAACTGTTCTTTTCGATCCGATTTTACCGGACAAATATATAAAAGAAAATACATATCTACCGGGAATTGATGGGTTAAAAATAGGAGATACGGGCTAGATAATCGTAATGCTCCCCATTTTCTATTTTTTCCGCTTTAAAGCCGGCTTGCCTTGCGTATAGATTCAGCGTGTTGAAATCTATATATAACCAATCAAATGAATCCCCTTTGATACTTTTATATTGCATGCGGAAATCGATCTCTCCGAAATAATCATCCTCGGGGGCGATATCCAGATTCCCGTCTTCATCTTCAAATAAATAACTTAAGTCGCTAGAGTCAAGTAAAAGCTGTCCGTCCCGGGCTAGAACCTCTTTTAAGCGGTGAAAGAAAGCCGGGAGATTTTCCAGTTTACCGATAATCCCGGAACCGTTCATTAAGAGAAGAATGGTATCGAATGGTCCGGTTAAGCTCCTGTCAAAAAAATTCTGTAAGCGGGCGTCTTTTACGCCCCGTTTGTTCATGGCCTCTACGGAAAGAGGGGATATGTCGATAGCGGTAACCTCTTTACCCATTTCCTGTAAAGCCAAGGTGTGGCATCCACTTCCGGCACCAACATCCAATATTTTGCCTGTACTGAGTTGAAGGGCTTTCTGTTCCAAGGAGGGCATTTCTTGGAAAGTCCGGAATAATTGATTCACGGGAATCTCATCTTCATCGAACATGGAGGAGAATACACGGAGTTTACTCGCTTTTCCATGTGCGAGATAATCGATGATAGCGGCGCCCATCGGGTCTTTATCGGATGTAAGAAGCATTGAATGCATATGTCTTTATTCTATATATAAGGTATATTCTATGATGTGGGTGCGAAATTAATATATTCTTTTTATATTTATAGCCTATAAGAATTATAGTTATGTTTCTTTCAAAACATTAAAACAATCAAGAAAATGAAAGAATTGAAATTAGAGACCCGGGTAGAGGTCTATGCGGTAGGAGAATTGGACAATATATATAGGCAATTGTACGAGGCCGCTTTTGAAGCCTCGAAAAAAGCTTATGCTCCTTATTCCAAGTTTCATGTGGGAGCGGCGGTTCTATTGGAGAATGGGGAGATACTTTCCGGAAATAATCAGGAAAACGCAGCCTATCCGTCTGGGCTTTGTGCGGAGCGGACCACCTTATTTTATGCGGGAGCACGTTATCCGGATGCGGCAGTTCAGATTTTGGCGATCGCGGCTATGAAGGATGGGGAACGTGTGGATCTTATCACGCCTTGTGGTGCCTGCCGGCAAGTGATGTTGGAAACCGAGCAACGTTATAACAAACCTATGAAAGTCCTTCTTTGTGGAAAAGAGGAAGCGTATCTCGTTCCGAGCGCAACGGCCTTGTTGCCGTTTTGTTTCAGTAAGTCTGATTTGATCTGATAGAATAAAAAGAGGCAAGAACGATTCTCGCCCTTGCCTCTATATGTAATAATTAAGTTCGATTAGATCCCTAAAGAAGCCTTGATCTGATTGATCTTTTCTTCTGCCGCTTTCTCTGCCTCCGGCAATTCATCGATACTCTTTACCTTGGAGTGAACCTCGCAATAGAATTTGATCTTCGGTTCTGTTCCGGAAGGACGGATAGATACTTTTGTATTATCTTCCGTGAAGTATTGAAGCACATTAGAGGTAGTAGGCATATCTAATGTAACGGTTTCGTTCTCTGCATAGTCCTTACCTTTCAATGTAGAGTAATCGTAGAAATAAGTTACCTTAGAGCCTGCGATCTCTGTCAACGGGTTCTCACGGAACTTTTTCATCATAGCCTCGATCTCCTCCGCTCCACTCTTGCCTTTCTTCACGACAGAGATACCTTTCTCCTTAGAGAAGCCGTATTCCACGTAAATCTTCTGAAGCAATTGATACAAACTCAAACCTTGATCTTTTGCCCAAGCTGCGATCTCGGCTAAGATAACGCAAGCGGAAACAGCGTCTTTATCGCGAACGAAGTCCTCGCAAAGGAATCCGTAGCTTTCCTCGCCACCACCGATATAGTTTTTCTTGCTTTCGTTCTCACGCATAACGTTAGCGATCCATTTGAAGCCTGTATAAACATCGTACATTTCTACGCCATTACGCTCGGCGATCGTCTTGATCGTCTCTGTCGTAACGATTGTCTTTACGATATATTCTTTACCATTGATCTTACCTAACTCTTTCCAGCGAGTGATTAAATAGTAAACGAACATCAAAGCGGTTTGGTTACCATTCAAAAGTACCCATTCGCCTTCGTTATTCTTAACGGCGGCACCTACACGGTCTGCGTCCGGATCGGAAGCCATTACCAATTCAGCGTCAGTCTCTTTTGCTTTCTCTACAGCCATAGCTAAAGCAGCCGGCTCTTCCGGGTTCGGAGAGATAACCGTCGGGAAATCACCGCTAACAACATCTTGTTCCGGTACATGGATAATGTTCGTGAATCCGTAAGCTTTCAAAGCGGCAGGAACCAATTTAACACCTGTTCCGTGAATTGGAGTATACACGATCTTCATATCCTTATGGCGGGAAATAGCCTCCGGAGACAAAGAAATCGTTGTTAATTCCTTGATATATTCATCATCGATCGCTTGTCCGATGATCTCGATCAATTCTTTATTTCCTTTGAATTTAATCTCGCTAGCGTTACGGATCTTGTTAACCTCGGCGATCGTATTCTTATCGTGCGGGGCGATCATTTGTGCGCCATCATCCCAATAAGCCTTGTATCCGTTGTATTCTTTCGGATTGTGAGAAGCCGTCAAGATGATACCGCTCTGGCATCCCAGTTTACGGATAGCGAATGACATTTCCGGAGTCGGACGCAGGTCTTCGAATAAATAAACCTTGATGCCGTTAGCGGAGAAGATATCGGCTGATATTTCCGCGAACTTACGGCTGTTGTTACGGCAATCGTGGCCGATGACAACCTTTATCTGTTCTAAATCCGCAAATTCCTTTTTCAGATAGTTGGATAAACCTTGGGTAGCTGCGCCAACTGTATATATATTCATACGATTTGAACCTACCCCCATGATTCCGCGCAATCCACCTGTTCCGAATTCTAGGTCTTTATAAAAACACTCGATTAACTCAGTAGGATCTTCGTTGTCAAGTAACGCTTGAACTTGAGCACGAGTTTCCGCATCATAACTTTTCGTAAGCCATCCTTGTGCCTTACTTCTTACCATTTCTAATAAGTCGTTGTTTTCCATGTTTATAATATTATTGTGTTTATTGTTGAGCAATCTACTCAATACGATAAATATACAAGAAACAAATATACGAATTTCTTAAAGTAAAGCAATCAAAGGACTTATATTTTGCCTAAAAAATACGATAAATCGTCCTACCAAGTAAACGGATGTGTATAAATCGACTCATTTCCGCAAGCATCCGTTACGATTAATTTAAGTTCATGCTTGCCTCTTTGCAACCTCTCTTTATCGAAGCGATAGGTAATAACCGATTTATTATTCATCTCGAATAAGACAAACTGCCCGTCTATTTCTCCCCGGTAGGTTTGTACCCCGCTTAAGTTATCGGACAAACGGAATATGAAGTTCTGTTTGCTGACCCACGTCTGTTGGTTGATCGGCGTGATAACCGGAGCCTTTGTATCTTGTTGTATCTTATAACTGCCCAATTCCTTGATATTTGCGTCGATCCAGCCATTACGGTATGTACCGCCCATCCAAGAGGCACGTCCGTTTTGTAAGCGAACCACACCATATTGTTGTTTATTCTCAAGCGTATCGCTTTGCAAGAATAGTGATAACTGGGCCGTTCCATGCAAAGGGATTGGCTTATCGTGCAATATGTGGGTGGCTGATAATGAGGTACTATCTTCTTTCACCGAATAGCGGAAGTAGAGGTCATTATATAGATTACCTTTAGGCATGACGAGACGGATGCCTTTAGCGCCGAACCTATTCTCGCTACCCCAATGGAATAATTCTGTATGAGTCGTATCGATCTGGGGGATCTCTTGTTTCTTTCCCTCGATCCAGATGGATAAACGGGTGGCATTGCCGAAAGCGTCAGCAAGTGTATACGTCAAATGATAGGTACGAGGTTCATCTATACGCAAGATTCCCCGGTTTACGCTTTCAAGGAAGCGTAGACGGTTTCCCGGCTCGATGAAACTACGCATATAGAAAGAGCGATGATCTTTCCATTCTTCGTAATCTGTGAATGTGTTCAGATAACGGGTCTCGTCAAATGCGAACTTATCAAGATTACTATGGAAAATCACTTGGCTGTCTGCCGTGAGCGTGATTTCTCGTACGCCATAAATGTTAGTCGTATTATCCATATAATCATAGGCTTTTACAGCGAGCCCTATTTCTCCCCATGCCTCGATTTTTCCAGTGATTGTCTGTTTCCCGTTTTTCGCCGTGACGGGTTTTATCTCAAGCTTCTTGCTTTTGCCGTTTACTACGCCTTTTCCTTCGATGGGGACGATCTGTATTCCTTGGATTTTAGGAGGACGGGTATCGGTTATCCGATCCGAGAAATAATCCAAGGGGTCCATGACTTCCTCGGTCTCGGTGTCTCGTATCTCAAAATGGAGATGAGGTCCACCAGAGCTTCCGGTATTGCCGCTTAACGCTACGACTTCATTTTTCTCGACAGGAAGCAAATCCGGCGTAAGGAAGAGATTTACATTGAAACTTTCTTGTGCGTATTGTTGCTCTTTTACATAATTCGCTATTTTCTTCGAGAATTTTTGTAGATGGCCGTATACGGTGGTCGTTCCATCCGGGTGTGTGATGTAAAGCCCGTTACCGTAGCCCCATGGACTTACGGATATACGTGATACGTATCCTTCTTGTACCGTATGTACGGGTTTACCTTCTACCCCTTGTGTCTTGAAGTCTATTCCGGAATGGAAATGATTACTTCTTAACTCACCGAAGTTTCCGCTCAGTAAGATCGGGAAATCGAAAGGATTCCTAAGTTGCTGGGCGTTTGTGTTGATTATGTGGGAGCCGATGATTGCGAATAGACCGGCTAGATATATGGATCTAATATTCATAGGTATTACGTATTTTGACAGACAAAGATAATCGTTTTCGATGAATTATCTATCTCTTATCCTTTGGTATCGGACTTGTACCTGATTTCATGGGGCGAGCCTTTCTTTTTTCCAATGGCCGTCCGGTTGAAGGGTATATACTATGCGATCATGAAGTCGGTTGGGCCTACCTTGCCAGAACTCGATACGTTCGGGAATGACGGCATACCCGCCCCAGTGAGCCGGACGCTCCACTTCTTTTCCAATCCAACGAGCTGCCTCTCTAATGAAAGCTCGTATAAGTTGCACACGGTTGCCGATGGGTTGACTTTGTGGGGATATACGAGCTCCGATCCGGCTTTTATACGGGCGTTTTTTGAAATATTGATCCGATTCATCCGGGGGGACTTTTTCAGCCGTACCTTCGATATGTACCTGCCTTTCTAATTGATGCCATACAAACGAAAGAGAGATTGCCGGGTTTTGTGCCAGTTGCCTGCCTTTTCGGCTTTCGTAGTTGGAGTAGAAAATAAACTTATCATCATGCAGGTCCTTTAATAAGACGGTACGGGTGGAAGGTTTGCCTTCTGGAGATACGGTCCCTACTAGCATGGCCGTGGGTTCATCTACTTTGCTGTCTATAGCCTCTTGTAACCATTGACTGAAAAGCAAGAATGGGTTATCCGGAAGTTCACTTTCCCTTAATCCTCCTTTTGTGTATTCTTGCCGGATTGAGGCGAGATTTATTTCCATATGTGTTCTGTTTGCTTGTTGACTACATAGCTTTTCTTCTTTAATAGGATAACAAGAGATCGAAAAAAAGGTTTCAAGGTTTTCTTTTCAGCGTTTGATTTGAGAACGTATTAGAAAATCGACTGTTAATGGTAAATGGTCACTAAAACCGCCCTCATATTTAAAGCCGTAATAGGTTCGAAAAGGACGTACCCCCCGCCATGTTTTATCTTTAGTCAATAAAAAATCAGGAGCGAATATGTGGATGCTTTCCGGAATGATATGCATGGAAGACTCTTGCGTGATGAGATCCCGGTTTACGATTATTTGATCGAGTTGGCTCCATTCGCCTTGGTATTTATGACTACCCGGGAATTGAGTTATATGGGGGCTTGCGAACAAATTATAATAGGTACAAGATGTGGAATCTGTGATCTGCGTATTTTCAGGAAAGGCTTGGGCAGCGAATATCTCGGAAATACTTCTGTCTTGAGGGGTATCATTGAAGTCTCCCATAATGAGTATCTGCGGCTTTTCTCGTATCAGTAACAGGGAATCGCTAGATCCCCGTAAAGTGCGGGCCGCGTCAAAACGATCCTTTTCACTTTCTTTTTCTCCTCCGTAGCGGGAGGGGAAATGACACACGAAAACATCTAAGGTATCGCCTGTTATGATCTTTCCATATACGTGTAGGATATCTCGGGTTAATTTGTGTTTGTTCCCGGAAAAACGAATTGGAATGGATTCATGTCGTAAATAAAAGAATTGATCTCGTTGATAAAGAAGAGCGACATTAATACCTCTGGGATCGGGGCTTTGAGTGATAATATATCGGTAATCCTGCCAGCGGAGCGGTGTGCGACGGGTAAGATGAGACAGGACGGAGTCGTTCTCGACTTCGCAAAGAGCTATTAAGGCCGGTGTGCTCCATTCCCCGGCAGCGCTTATTACTTTCGCTATTTGTTGTAGCTTATGATAGTAGCGGCTTTGTGTCCAGTACCGGTTGCCGGAAGGTAGAAATTCATCGTCATTCTTGGTTGGATTATCCCTTGTGTCGAAAAAGTTCTCCACATTATAGGTCATGACCTTGAACGTAGCTTGGGCAAATAACGGAGGGGAGGCAAAGAATAAAAGAAAAAACATAAAAATCTTCATAGTTAAAGCTTTGATTAATTGTTAATATGTAATGTATTCTTATTGGTTTGAATCTTCGGTCTCTTCCTGAACAAACTCGTAGGCTCCTATGGTCGGGCCGTTCGAACTGGTTAGCCGGTTGACACCGTAACGATCGATCGGATAATTCTTCGTTATCTCGGGATCTGCTTTTCCGACTCCGGTAGTCGATACGGAATCTGGCCGGAAATCATAGGTGTATTTATTTTGCTTACCTCCTACTTTCCGATAGGAAGGAGTCTTTTTGATAAACAAGACCTCCTTGAAGTGATCGCTGGAGGATTCTTTGGCTTTAAGCGCACAGTGATTGAACCGATAATCGAAATCTGTACTGCCATCTGCTTTTAATTCGACATCGTAACTTCCATCGATAGTGCAATTGTCAAAATAAGCTTGCGTGATAGGATACGGGCCATTTCCGTCTACTGTTACGTTATTGAGCAAGTATAGGCATTTACTATCCAAAGGAACAGTCTCGCTGGCCATTTCCCTTTTGGTTAAACTCATGTAATTAGCCATCGTACAGTGAGCGAAGTAATATTTACCACCGACTAAAGTGAGTACACTTCCTCCGGCATTGCTGAATTCCGTATTTGTAGCGATAACATCACAATTGATGGCGAAGAATAGATCGCTCCCCATATTCGTGATCTGTGAGTTGTTTATCTTGATCTTTGGGCGGTCCGGGGTGGAAAGCTCGCAATATACACCGGAGGTACCATTACGTACGATTACATTATCCCAGACATTCCCGTAGCTATCCGCCTTAAAGGTAATGCCTCCCCATTGCCCGGGAGTCCGGTCATACGGTAATATATCATTTAGTATATAATCCAAACGATCGCCTCGGAAAGTGATAGGCTCATCCAAGGTGCCTAAAGCGTTCATGGAGCCGTGAACGATCAGGCTCGCTTTATCATGCATATAGAAAGTAGCCCCCTTCTCGATATTCAATGAAACCCCTTTAGCGATAACCAAACTATCGTAGATCAAGTAAGGACGATTGGCCGTGAGGATAGAATCTTTTGTAATCGTAACACCGCCTTTGTAAAGATTAACATCCTGCCCGTAGGCTTCCAATAATACGGATTGACGGATGCCATTCACGGTGAAAAGTACGGAATCCTGTATCAACAGAGGTTGATTGCCACCATTCGGATCGACCGTTACTTCCACGAATACATACATGCTGTCGTTGGCGAGTATCCCTACATTATTAAATGAGCTACCTTTGCGTCCATCCACATTCATGCGGAAGCCGGTAGCCTCTCCACTGGCCAGCATGATGGACTCAATGCTCAGAGGTTCACTATTTTTATTGTAGATCATAAATTGACGGGTGGTAGAACCGATCGTACTGAAGATCGTATCAAAAGCGAGCGTGTCTGTCGAGAAGCTTAGCCGGTAAGTCGGGTTGGTGGAATAATGATCATCCAAACCGTCGCATGCCGGAAGCATGTTCAACAGAAGCGTTGCGAGTATAAATAGCGTTATCGTTAATCTTTTCATTTTCGTAAATGTTAACTGTAAATATCTTGTGTTCTTGTTTTAATAGATAAACAAAATTATCATAAAAAAGTTGCAAGACATTAACATAAAAAAAGAGGATAGACACGGTTATCGTGTCTTTCCTCTTCTTATAACGCAAAAAACGTTGGTTTATTTTGCGGGGATGCTCTTTAATAATTCAAGAAGGTGGCTCCACCATAAACCGACCGTAGCGATCTCGATACGCTCGTTGGGTGAATGTACGTCACGCAAAGTAGGCCCGAAAGAGATCATATCCAGTTTCGGATATTTTTCCAAGAACAAACCGCACTCTAATCCGGCGTGGATGGCCATGATCTTGGCGTCTTTGTTGAATAGGCGTTTGTAAGTCTCCTGTGCGATCTTCAAGATCTTAGAGTCGGGGTTCGGGGCCCATCCCGGATAGCCATCGCCATGTTTTACATCTGCTCCAGCCAATAGGAACGTGGAGGCTACCGTATTGGCGATAGCGATCTTGCATGATTCGATAGAGCTACGCTGGCTGGTACCGATCAAGATCGTATTGCCTTCTTTCATCTTTATGGAAGCAAGGTTGGTAGAAGTCTCTACCAAGCCTTCTATATCGTGGCTCATACCGATTACGCCGTGCGGACAAGCGTGCAAGGCGTAGATTAATTTCTCGGCGGTGGCATTGTCGATATGATACTCCGGACGATCCGTGGACTCCATCGCTAACTGAACGCTCGGGTCTACATGTTTCAACTCATTTTCAACGTCGGCGGCGAAATGGTTCAGCAAGATACGTACATCCTCCTTATTTTCCGGATGCAAGCCGATCACGGCGTGTGCCTCGCGAGCGATTGCGTTACGTAAGTTTCCTCCATCGATAGAGCAAAGAACGAAATCATATTTCTTTTTCAATAAGAATAAGAAACGAACCAATATCTTGTTGGCATTGCCTAATCCTTTGTGGATCTCGCCACCGGAGTGACCGCCATTCAACCCTTTCACATCGATACGGAAATACTGCATCTTATCGGACGTAGGAACTGGCTCATAATGGAAAGTCGCTTGTGTGTCTTTACCTCCGGCGCAACCCATAAAGATCTCTCCCTCGTCCTCGCTATCGAGATTTAACAAGATATCTCCGGTCATGAAACCTTCTTTCAAGGCTTTCGCTCCGGTCAAACCTGTTTCTTCGTCTACTGTGAACAAACATTCGATCGGACCGTGTTGGATATCATCGGAGGCAAGCAAAGCCAACTCGGCCGCTACACCGATACCATTATCGGCTCCCAAAGTAGTGCCGTTGGCACGCAGCCATTCGCCGTCGACGATCGTCTCGATCGGATCATTGTCGAAATCGTGTTTCGTACCGTTATTTTTCTCGCAAACCATATCCATGTGAGACTGCAATACGACTACCGGACGATCCTCCATTCCCGGAGTGGCAGGCTTTGACATTAAAAGGTTGCCGGCTTCATCTTTCTTGATAGCTATTTTATACTCTTTCGCGAATGATTCTAGGAATTCAATCATTTTGCCTTCCTTTTTTGAGGGGCGAGGCACTTGGGTTACTTGATGGAAGAACTTCCATACGATAGTAGGCTTTAAATCAGTAATCTTCATAATGTTACAATGTATTATAGATGTTACTCTAAAGTTAATAAAACCGCAACTGAAAGAGCTTAGTTCGAAAAAAAGTAGAATAAAATGCCAAAAAGACACTTAGTAATCACTTAAACTCTTATATTTGCGTCCACAAATATAGAGAAAATGCTTACAACGTTATTATTTACGGTCATAATTCTTGTTATCAGTGTCGTGTTGCTATCGATAAAAGTGCTGTTGAAAAAGGGAGGAAGGTTCCCGAATACGCATATCGAAGGAAACAGGGCGTTGGGTAAGAAAGGTATATTTTGTGCGAAGACCATGGATCGTATGGCGGTGAAGCAAAAGGGACTCTATGACATCATGAACGAAATAAAAGAATAAAAAAATAAGATTTAAATTGCACTTTATGAAGAACATTAACTACGTTATTAACGGTGTGCTAGCGGTGGCTGTCGTAATCTTGTATATTATGCAATTTTCCGGCAAGAAAGAATCAAGCGTAACAAGAACATTCGCGTCAGCGGGAGACACAACGGCCTTACTTCCGATCGCTTATGTAAATGTGGATTCCCTGTTACTTAATTACAATTATTCCAAGGATCTGAACGAGATCATCTTGAAGAAACAAGAGAATTCCCGTGCTAACATCACCCAGAAAGCCCGTAGTTTACAAGGCGAGATGCAAGATTTCCAGCGTAAGGTAGAAAATAACGCTTTCCTTACCCGTGAGAGGGCGGAGCAAGAGCAACAACGTTTATTGAATAAGCAACAAGAGTTGCAGAACTTAGATAACCAATTGGCTCAAGAGTTGATGCAAGAGCAGCAGAAGTTGAACGAGCAATTACGCGATACGGTTGTTTCTCAATTGAAGGCTTTCAATCTGGGTAGAGGCTATCAAGTGGTATTCAGCAATACGGTAGGAGATAATATCCTTTTGGCTGGCGATTCCTATGATATCACAGGCGAATTGCTGGAATACTTGAATAAGAATTATTCCTCTCCGGCCAAGTAAGCTATTAATAGAATTTATAAAAGAAAGGGTGTATCAAAGGAACGTTTGATACACCCTTTTTTTAACGGTGCTTACCGGGGACTTTATAGAAGATATACTGTATCTGCAAAGTAATATATACTGCGTTGGCCTGGTCAGTATATATTCATCGGTCGGGTCAGTAGCACTGCGTTTTGCGGCCAATTACTCTTTAGGAGTAACGAAAGCGGTATATACCTGTAAGATAGCGGCTACGCTCAAGCAAAGGATCCACTCGGTACGGTTGTTGAACATAAAGCCGGAAGATACGATCATTAGAAGTCCGGCGAATACGTTGAAACGGTGGAGCCGGCGGCGACGAAAGTCCAAGTCCTTAACCGGAAGGGTCAGATAGCAAACGGCTATACCCGCCGCACCGACAGCGAATAAATAAGGGGCGACAGCCCAATGAGTAAGAAACAATATGGCACCGGCTAATACGAGTAATCCCGCTACGCCGAAAATAATCGATCTGATTTGTTGATTCATTTATTTGTCCTTGATAATAAAAACATCCTCGTTCGACCTTTTCATGAAATACTCTTCACGGGCGAAACGTTCCAGTCCCTCCTTGTCCGTATGAAGGTCGTTTAATTTCTTGCTGTTGATCTCGATCTCCTTTTGGTAATGTTTGATCTCTTTCTCCAAACCGCGTATTTTCTCGTCGTACGTATAGCGTTTATACAGGCTGCTATCGCCCACCGTAAAGGTGACGATAAGGAACACGATGGTAACCAACCAATAAGCGTTGATCCACGATAGATACTTTATGTAAAACTCTTTTATGCGTGACATCAGAACATCGTTTTCGCGAAGATAATGAATTATTTTGTTTATCTTTGTCTTATCAATAAAAAGCAGAGAATGGATAATTATATTGTATCGGCAAGAAAATATCGCCCGTCCACTTTCCGGAGTGTAGTAGGGCAGAAGTCTCTTACCACTACGCTGAAAAACGCGATACAAAGTAACAAATTAGCGCATGCTTACCTGTTTTGCGGTCCTCGTGGAGTAGGAAAGACCTCGTGTGCCCGTATCTTTGCGAAGACGATCAATTGCTTGAATCCGACGGCGGATGGCGAGGCTTGCAATGCGTGCGAGTCGTGCCGGGCTTTCAATGAGCAGCGTTCTTACAATATCCATGAACTGGATGCCGCCTCGAATAACTCGGTGGACGATATCCGTACCTTGATCGACCAAGTGCGTATCCCGCCTCCAATCGGTAAATACAAAGTCTTCATTATTGACGAGGTCCATATGTTGACAACCGCCGCTTTCAACGCATTCTTGAAGACATTGGAGGAACCTCCGCATCATGCTCTCTTTATCTTGGCTACGACCGAGAAGCACAAGGTGCTTCCCACGATCCTTTCCCGTTGTCAGATCTATGATTTCTCCCGTATATCCATCGCCGACATGGTGGAGCATTTGCAATATGTCTCTTCGCAAGAGGGGGTAACTGCGGAACCGGAAGCCTTGAACGTGATCGCTCAGAAGGCGGATGGAGGTATGCGCGACGCTTTGTCTATCTTTGACCAAGTGGTAAGTTTCACGAATGGCAATATCACGTATCAAGCGGTTATCGATAACTTGAACGTGCTGGATTATGAGTATTATTTTCGTCTGACAGATGCGATCTTATCCGGCAATGTGCGGGCTTCTTTATTGATCTTGAATGAGATATTAGGCAAAGGATTCGACGGGCAGAATATCATAACCGGTTTGGCTGGGCATTTCCGGGACTTATTGGTATGCCGGGATGAGTCCACCTTGGTGCTATTCGAGGTGGGAGCTTCTATACGGGAACGATATAAGGAGATGGCGAAACATTGTCCGGATCAACTTCTGTTCAAGGCGATAGAGCTAGCGAATACGTGCGATTTGAATTACCGTGCCAGCCGCAATAAGCGTCTTTTATTGGAATTGACGTTGATTCAGCTCTGTCAATTAACACAGGTGGCCGTCGACGATAAAAAAAAAGCGTTAATTGAGCCGATTGCTGGGACGAATCCGTCTTCTCAAGCGGTGAATAGCGGGCAGCCCCAACAGCCGCCTCAAGCTCCTTCAGTTACGGCAGCGGCCGGTGCTCCACAAGTTATGAGTACGCACATGCCGAGCTCGGTTCCTGCGCCACCTCCGTCTACAGCGCCTAATCCGGCTCGTAAAACGGCTCGTCCGATGGGGATCTCCATGAAGGAGATCGGAGTGGAGAAGCCTAAGCAACAAACCGTTCAACAAGCGACAACGAACGTAAAGGAGGTAGTAACTCCCTTTGACAATGATTCCTTGGTTCGTGAATGGGATAATTACGCCGCAACGATTGACAAGAAAGTGTATCTTAAGAATACGATGATCAATTGCAAGCCTACCTTGCAAGAGAATTATTATTTCGAGGTAGCTGTACATAACCCGGGGCAGCAAGAGGAATTGATCAATAATGCGATCCATATCCTGCCATTTCTCCGCCAGCATCTTAATAACAGCCGCATCCAGATGCGTGTCCGGATCGTAGAGGGAAATGAGAAGCACTTGGCTTATACATCCACGGAGAAGCTAGAGCTGCTGATGAAGATAAATCCTACCTTGGGTCGTTTGAGGGATGAGTTTAATTTGACGTTAGATTAAGTAGATGTGCTAAAGATCCCAAGAAGGGATCTTTAGTCTTATTTTTTATTCCTTTGTCTCAAGATAAACCACTTGAGTTTGCAAATACTCCTCAAGTCCATGTTTTCCGTCCGCACCACCGATTCCGGATTTGCGCCATCCCGCATGGAAGCCTTGCATAGCCTCAAAATTCTCACGGTTAATATAAGTCTCCCCGAATTTTAAGGAACGCATTACCTTGAATGCGTTATCCAAGTTTTGTGTATATACGGAAGATGTCAATCCATATTCGCAATCATTCGCCCATGCGATAGCGTCGTTGATGTCCGAATATTCGACAACCGGTAGCACGGGGCCAAAAGTCTCTTCTTGTATGATATCCATTTTCTGCGTAACACAATCCAAAACGGTCGGTTCGAAGAAATATCCTTTTGTACCGATCCTATGACCACCACACAGTAGCCTAGCACCTTGCTGGATCGCTCTTTCTACTTTTTTCTCCATAGACTTCAACGCACTGGCTTCGATAAGAGGTCCCATATCCAGATCCGCGATCTCATTGGGGTTTCCTACTTTTACCTGCTTCATGCCGGCGACTAGTTTTTCCATGAAGGTCTCTTTTATCGCTTTGTCTACATAAACCCGTTCGGCACAATTACATACCTGTCCGGTATTGATCACACGAGAGGCAATAATGGATTTAACGGCGAGATCGACATCTGCGTCCTTCATCACGATAGCCGGGGCTTTACCTCCTAACTCCAGAGAAACTTTCGTGATATTAGGAGCGGCGGCTGCCATGGTCTGTTGTCCGGCTCCCACGCTTCCTGTCAGACTTACCATGCCTACTTTCGGATTCGCCGAGAGTTCATGACCAATCACGCTACCCCGTCCATTTACTAGATTGAAAACGCCGGCAGGCAAACCTGCCTCCTCCACGATCTGCGCGAATACATATGCGTTCTCTGGCGTAAGCTGGCTAGGTTTTATTACGATCGTATTTCCGGTGATCAAGGCCGGCGCGGCTTTACGAGCGACTAGAAAGAATGGGAAATTCCAAGGTAGGATACCTGTCGTTACTCCAATCGGTCTCTTAAATAAGAAAATGTTTTCATGAGGGCGGTCACTGGGAATGATTTCCCCTTCGTACCGGCGGGCCCAGCCTGCCATGTAATCCATATAGTCCGCGGTAAAAAGGACTTCAACATTGGCGAGTCCTTGGGTTTTGCCTCCTTCACGGACGATGATGTCGGTCAGTTCCTTCTCTCTCTTACGGATGCCAGCCGCTATCTTTGTCAGATAAGCAGCCCTTTCTATGGAGGGCGTTCTTTCCCATTGATTCTGCGCTTTCTCTGCGGCATCGATCGCTTTTCTGGCATCTTCAACCGTCCCGTCGGGCATCAGTGAAATAACCTCTTCGGTAGAAGGATTCAATACCTTGATCCATTTCCCAGACTCATTATCAATGAATCTGCCATCTATAAACATTTTCAATTCTTTCATGATACTATTTTTAGGTTGAATAATTTGTTCTTAAAAGTACGGAAAGGAAGGAATGGCAATGTTTTAAAAATGATAATAGTTCTATCAGAAATGATAGTGAATCAAGATAATAGGGTAGATATAGGAAAAACAGCCTCAAGAAGTTGATCTTCTCAAGGCTGTTTTTTTATAGAATGATCGTTTTTCGTTTTAGCAGGCTTTGAAGCTCATGTCCAAGCTCTTCACGGAGTGAGTCAATGCCCCTACGGAGATGAAGTCTACGCCACATTCCGCGTAATCACGTAATGTGTCGAACGTGATACCGCCGGAAGACTCTACTTCGAAACGTCCGTTGATGCGGCGAACCGCTTCTTTTGTATTCTCGATATTGAAATTATCCAACATAATACGATCGATACCGCCTACTTTCATGGCTTGTTCCAACTCGTCGAAGTTACGAACCTCGATCTCGATCTTTAGGTTCTTACCTTTTTCTTTCAGATAGTTTTGCGCACGTGTAATCGCTTGCTCGATGCCTCCAGCAAAATCCACATGATTATCTTTCAATAAGATCATATCGAACAAACCGATGCGATGGTTCATGCCGCCACCGATACGTACGGCCTCTTTCTCGATCATACGCATACCGGGAGTTGTCTTGCGAGTATCCAAAACGTGTGTCTTGGTACCTTCCAACGCCTTGGCGTATTTACGGGTCGTAGTAGCGATACCGCTCATGCGTTGCATAACGTTCAGCATCAACCGTTCGGTCTGCAATAAGGATTGGATCTTACCTTCCACCACGAACGCTATATCCCCTTTTTTCACTTCGGCTCCGTCTTGTATAAAGACCGTCATTTTCAGTTCCGGATCGAAGTCGTGGAAGATACGTTTAGCCATTTCCACGCCGGCCAATACGCCATCTTCCTTGATGATCAGCTGGCTTTTCCCCATCGCTGTCTCGGGGATGCAACATAAGGTGGTATGATCGCCATCGCCAATATCCTCGGCAAACGCTAATTTGATTAAGTCGTCAATAAGTTTGTCCATCTTTTATTCTATTCTGATTGATTGTATAATCGCTGTATTCCCTTCGGCACGGTACGTGATGTTTACACGATACTCACCGGAAGACGTCGGAAGCTTTCCGACAAGGAAACCGCTTTCCTTTTTATCCGCATGATGTACGACCGAGAATCCGGAAGGCTTATTCGAACTGAAAAATGAGGACAACATAGAGACGGCCTCACTTCCGTTACATTTCTTAGAGGAACTGGGCAAGGCTACATCCACCACCTTATCCATAGCACCGGATAGAGAGGAGGCATTTCCTGCCTTGAAAGCATTTGATATACTGGTAATATCCGCCGCCTGCGCACATACGAACGCGAATATCAAGGCGAATGTAAGTAAGAGTCGTTTCATAAGCTTTCTTTATTTTATTGAGTAATTAGTGGCAAAGGTATGTATTTTTCTTGTAACTTAGCCTTTCTAAACATGTAAATGTAAGTAGATGAAGATTGGACTGATTGTGATTGGTAAGACGGATGCCGGTTATTTTGTGGAGGCTATCAATGAGTATAAAAATCGCTTGACACATTATATACCCTTTGAAATGGAAGTCATACCGGATATAAAGAACGTGAAGAATCTCTCTGAGGCGCAGCAAAAGGAGAAGGAGGGAGAATTGATTTTAAAGGCCTTGCAGCCCGGCGATTATTTGGTGTTGCTGGATGAGAAAGGGAAGGAGTTTACCTCCATGCAATTTTCTACTTATCTGGAAAAGAAAATGCATACGGTCCCGAAACGCTTGGTATTTGTGGTAGGCGGTCCTTACGGTTTTAGTGAAGCTGTGTATAAGGCGGCATCGGAAAAGATCTCGTTGAGCAAGATGACTTTTTCCCACCAGATGATCCGACTGATCTTTATCGAGCAGATTTACCGGGCAATGACGATCTTGAATAACGAGCCTTATCATCACGAGTAGTTGCGTCGGTTAACGGCAGTATAGGCGTAGCCCTATACCTATACTGCCGTAAGCTCACGCCTATACTGGCGTAGCCTTACGGCAATACTGGTGTTTTTTTACCCGGATTAATGGACTAATTTCAACCCGACGATCCCTATCAATATCAAAGATAAGAACAATAACCTGAATATATTTGCGGAATCATGGAAAAACAAGATTCCAAGAAGAACAGTCCCTATAGCCCCGATCCCGGTCCAGATTACATAAGCCGTACCGATTGGGATGCTTTTCTGGGCGAGATATAAGAAATAGCCGCTTAAGCCCATGGATAAGATCGATAAACCTATAAACCAAATAAAATATTTGGAATGCATACTTGCTAATTTAAAGCCCAGCGGCCAGCCGATCTCGAATAATCCGGCTATAATTAACAGAATCCAAGCCATATAGAATTAGTCTTAAAAGTTTTCCCGTGTCTTTTGGATCAATAAATAATCCAATAAAGTCATGGCGGTCATAGACTCGACGATAGGTACCGCACGAGGCAATACGCATGGATCATGACGTCCGCGTGCCTTTAATATCGTATCCTCTCCCTCCATATTAACCGTTTCTTGTTCCATCAAGATCGTAGCGACCGATTTAAAGGCTACCCGGAAATAAATATCTTGTCCGTTGGATATCCCTCCTTGGATACCGCCGGAATTATTGGTACGAGTATTGATATGCCCGTTATCATTGAAAAAGCGATCGTTCCTTTCCGATCCGCGGAAGAAGGCGGCGTTGAATCCGTCTCCATACTCGAAGCCTTTCACGGCGTTGATCGTAAGCATCGCATGTCCCAACGCGGCATGTAACTTGCCGAACACAGGCTCTCCCAATCCGACGGGAACCCCTTTCGCCACACAGGTAATAACACCGCCGATCGTATCTCCTTTTGATTTGACCTCAGCGATCAAGGTTTCCATCTCTGAGGCGGTCTTCGGGTCCGGGCAACGTACATCGCTCTTTTCCGTCAAGCTTAAATCATAATCTTGGTAACTACCCGCTAATTTGATCGGGCCGACCTGCGAGGTATAAGCTTGAATCTGTATGCCGTATTGCTTAAGGGCGAGTTTAGCGATAGCCCCAGCCACGCAACGAGCGATCGTTTCCCGGGCGGACGAACGTCCACCTCCACGGGGATCACGGATTCCATATTTCGTTTGATAGGTATAATCAGCATGGGAAGGACGGTAAACCGTTTTCATATTGTCATAGTCCGAGGAATGTTGGTTTTTGTTCCAGATGATGAAACCTATCGGCGTACCGGTTGTCTTTCCCTCGTAGATACCGGAAAGAAACTGTACCTCATCATCCTCTTTACGGGGGGTCGTGATACGGGATTGTCCCGGTTTACGACGGTTCAGCTCTTGCTGGATGAATGCCGTATCTAATTCGATCCCGGCTGGGCATCCGTCGATCACGCCGCCGATACCGGGACCGTGCGATTCGCCGAACGATGTTAATCTATAAATATTACCAAAAGTATTCACCGTTTTGTCTAATTGAAAATTGAAAACTGAAAATTGAGAATCAAAAGCCGATGATTAGGCACTTCTCCTAATTTTCAATTTTCAATTCTCAATTTCCCTTTATTTAGTGGCATCCACCACAACCGCAGCCACCCTCGTGGTTATCGCCACAATCGCTACCGCAATCGTCGCAACCGCAACTGCATCCACCTGCGGGAGCGGAGAAGGCAGCGATCTCTTCCGCTGTCGGTTCGTGTACGTCGATTACCTCGCCGCTGAAATGCAAAGTCTCGCCAGCCAACGGATGGTTGAAGTCCATTACCACGATATCATCCTTCACTTCCAATACGGAGCCGTTCATACGGTTGCCATTAGAATCCATCATCGGTACGGTATTACCTTCCTTGATCATCTCGGCGTCGAATTTACCGTCTACCTCGAAGATATTCTTCGGAAGATCCAATACGTGCTCCTCGTTATATTCGCCATAAGCCTCGGCTGGCTCGATGGAGAAGTTGAACGTGCCACCTACTTCCAGCCCGTTCAAGGCTTTCTCGAATGCCGGAAGCATCATGCCTGTTCCGTAGATGAATTTCAAAGGAGCCTCGACCGTCGCTTTTTCCATTAACTCACGTTCTTCACCTTCGCCAACGTTCAGGTCGTATGTAACCGCAACGTATTTGTTTGCTGTAATTTTCATTTGTCTTGTATTTTAAATATGTATAGAAATGCTCGCAAAGATACGATTTTATTTCTTATCCACCGCCTTTTTAAGAGCGTTCATCGCTTTATCTAAAACAGAGCGGGGGCAGCCAATGTTCAAACGCATATGGCCTTCTCCCCCGGGGCCGAAGATACTTCCGTCGTTCAGCGCTAGTCCGGCTTTGTCTTTGAACAGGTGTACGAGTTCATCTTGACTTAATTCCAGTTCCCTGCAATCCAACCAAACGAGGAAGGAGGCTTGGGGCTGGTAAACTTTTATCTTGGGGAGATGTAGTTTCATGAACTCTTCCACGAAACGTACATTCTCCATGATATACATTCGCATTTGTTGCAACCATTCGGCGCCATAGGTGTAAGCGGCGGTTGTCGCCGTATAAGCGAAGATCGTGCCATCGCCAAACTCTCCGGCCTCAAGGAAAGAGTAAAATTCTTCCCGGATGCGATCATTGGGTACGATTGCGTAGGAAGTCACGATACCGGCGATATTGAACGTCTTGCTCGGTGCCATGAAAGTCACGCTGCAGGAAGCGGCGGTATCCGATACGGAGGCGAACGGGTAATGCGTGTACTGAGGATAGGCCATTTCCGCATGAATCTCATCGGAGATAACCAAAATATTGTGCTTGGCGCAAATCTCGGCCAATCGGACCAAGGTTTCCTTTTTCCAGACGATCCCACCCGGATTGTGAGGGTTGCAGAGGATCAATACCTTGCATTTATCATCTATAATAGATTCAAGATGATCAAAATCCATCTCATAGATGCCGTCTACCATCTTTAGCGGATTATAAACGACCTCGCGCTTCATTTTCTCCGGAACGATGCGGAACGGGTGATAAACAGGGGGCTGGATGATGACCTTATCTCCTTTTTGCGTAAAGCATTGGATAGCGAAAGCGATTCCCTTTACGATTCCCGGGATATAGCTGATCCATTCCCGTTGTATTTTCCAGTTATGTTTGTAGTGTACCCAATTGATGATACTCTCGTAATACTCGTCGGAGCCGAATGTATAGCCGAATATCTCGTGCTCACAACGTTTCTTCAGGGCCTCTACAATAAAGTCCGGTGTGCGGAAATCCATATCCGCCACCCATAGTGGTATCAGATTCTCGTCACCGAACATCTCTTTCAAACGGTCGAATTTCACGCAACTCGTCCCATGCCGTTCGATAACTTCGTCGAAGTTGTAGTGTTTCATATTTTTATTAACGATCAGTTTCTTAATTGTTTTAGGGGTCAAACTTACATAAAAAACTGCGATTTTAAAGCAAAATATGTATAAAGATGATGTTTTTGTATAGTAGGAAACTTTATAAAAGACTTTTCTCTCTAAAAATAAAATCAGTGAATTTGCTTCTTGAAAAATAAGAGAAACAAATTCACCGAATAGTATAAGACATATAGTTTACTTTTGGTCGAAGATACTCTTAGCAATCTTTAATGAAGCTTTATGTGCATTGGCCAACATGGTTAATTCCTGTACAATATCCGGATGTTCTTCTGCTATATTGTATAATTCTCCAGGGTCAGTACCTAAATCATATAAAACAGGTTTATCATATATGATTTTATCCGTTGTTCCATAAGCTGGTCTATAAGAGAAATGGGCTTTATATTTACCTTTTCGAATCGCATATAATTCACTGCCTCTATAAAAGTAAAACACATCGCGTTTACAAGTAGACTTATCTTTTAATACATTTAGCAAGCTGATTCCATCATAATGCCGATCTGAAGGCAATGGAATTCCTGCTATCTCACAAAATGTAGGTAGTAAGTCTAATGTACTAGCCATATCCGTTATATATCCCGGTTTAACCATTGCTCCCCACATAATACATGGAACGCGGAACCCTCCTTCGAACATGGAAGCTTTGCCATCCTTTAACGGACCCGGTGATCCTCCTTCTTGTTTACATAAAAGCCATGGCCCATTATCAGATGTGAAAATAACCAATGTGTTTTTATCTAATCCTTCAGATTTTAATGTTTGCAAGATTTGTCCTACACTCCAATCCAGTTCCTCTACGGTGTCACCATATTTGCCTCTGGCTGATTTACCTTGAAAGTCAGTAGAGGCATATACAGGCATATGAGGCATAGGGTGTGCTAAATACAAGAAAAAAGGAGAATTCTCATTTGATTTAATGTAGCGGATAGCAGCTTCCGTCACTTGTTGCGTTAAATTATATTGTTGGGGCTCTCTTTCCAGTTCTTTTTCTTGTTCATAAATAATATATTCATAAGGATATTTTGTGTTGCCTAATTTAATTTGTTCCTTCCGACTCATATCATTGGAATAAGGATAACCGTAAAAATAGTCAAAGCCGTGACGTAATGGCATGTATTCTGGTAAATGTCCTAAATGCCATTTACCTATGCAAGCCGTATGATATCCGGCTTGTTTCAGCAGTTCAGCGATCGTTAGTTCCTCAGAAGGCAATCCCCCTTTGGAATCAGGAAACAGGACTCTGCGTTGATCTCCATACATTCCGGTACGGACTCCTAGGCGGCCTGTTAATAATCCGGCACGGCTAGGAGAAGAGACTGATGCTGAAACGTAAAAACTACTCCATTTTTGTCCTTCTATAGCCATTCGGTCGATATTCGGGGTTTTTATCGTAGGACTTCCGAAACAAGATAAGTCTCCATATCCCATATCATCACAATTGATAACTATGATATTGGGTTTTGTCGGTTGACTATGCCCGTCATACGAGGCTAAAACTCCTGTAATGTACAGTATATATTTAATTTTATTCATGGATTAATTGTTTATTAAACGACATGGCATTCGTGTCTTGATATTGTTTTTGTAAACGTATAAGCTCCTTTTCCAGTTGATGAGTGATATTCTCATATCCTGTTTTTCCATACAAGTTGTTCATCTCCATAGGATCTTCTTGTAGATCAAATAATTCCCATTTATCGATATCGTTATAAAAATGAATTAATTTATAACGTTCTGTGCGTACGCCATAATGACGTTTAACAGAATGCTCCGCAGGGTACTCATAAAAGTGGTAATAGAGTGATTTACGCCAGTTCTCAACTTTTTCTCCACGTAACAAAGGCAAAAAGGAAATACCATGCATATCGGATGGGATTTGGATTCCTGCTAAATCTAGGATGGTCGGTCCGTAATCAATGTTTTGGACAAACTCATCGATATCTCCTTTCTTTCCTCCCGGCAAACGAATTAATAAAGGAGTCCGGAAAGATTCCTCATACATGAAACGTTTATCGAACCATCCGTGTTCTCCCATATAGAATCCTTGGTCGGAAGTGTAGACAATCATTGTGTTCTCTAATAATCCTGTCTTTTCTAAATAATTCAATAATACTCCAATATTTCTGTCTATGGAATGGATGACACGTAAATAGTCTCGCATATATTGTTGATATTTCCATTCAGATAGTTGCTTACCAGAAAGTTTGTCTTTCTTGAATTTCTGAATGATTGGATCATAATGAGCATCCCAAGCTGCTTTCTCTTCGGGTGTCATACTGTTATACATGCTGCGTCCGGCATTCTCTAACCCTGTAGTTGTATGGATTTCATTTTCTTTATCAGCCATTTTTAAATCATAGACTAAATCCATATCTTTTATGATACTCATCTTTTGCTCATGAGCGGCTTGACGACCGTTGTAGTCGTCATAAAAATTGGCTGGTAACTCGAACGTCGTATCGCTGAAAAGTTGTAAATCACAAGTATCGGGCATCCAT
This sequence comes from Parabacteroides distasonis ATCC 8503, assembly GCF_000012845.1. Classification (NCBI taxonomy): domain Bacteria; kingdom Pseudomonadati; phylum Bacteroidota; class Bacteroidia; order Bacteroidales; family Tannerellaceae; genus Parabacteroides; species Parabacteroides distasonis. Next base: position 2,460,976 of record NC_009615.1, on the reverse strand, counting down.
GTACGATGAGGAGCTTTGTGATGGAGTAACAAGCAGAAAGGCTTATTTTTATCATGTATATTCTCCATCCAGTCGATTGCTTTTTCTGTGATGACGTTGGTAACATAGCCTTTTGATGGGACCTGTTTCCCGTTTTTGATAAATGGAGCGTTGTAATAAATGCCTTGACCTATTAAAATTTCCGAATAATCAAATCCGGTAGGAGCGGAAGTTAGATGCCACTTTCCGATTATTGCTGTTTCATATCCGGCTTTTTGTAAAAGTTTGGGGTATGTTTGCTGGGAACCATCAAATGTGGAACTGTTATCAGTGAAACCATTAGCATGACTATGTTTACCGGTTAATATACAGGCTCGACTAGGTCCACTGATGGAATTGGCAACAAAGCTATTGGTAAAACGTACTCCCTCGTTTGCCAGTCGGTCTATATTGGGAGTTTGTATGAAGCGTTTATCATAAGCACTGATTGTCTGGTAAGAATGATCGTCAGACATGATATAGATGATATTCATCGGCTTTTTTCCTGCTATCTGCTCTGAATCTGTTTTTTTGATGTTGCAGGAAGTCGTAGCTATTAAAGCAGAGAATGTGAATAATAATTCTTTTTTCATTATTTAGACTTTTATTGTGTTCGTGATTAAGGTATTTGTTTGTTACAGGGTTTTAGCCTAAAATTTGTGAGGAAAGACTTTCTCTTTTATTAGGCTAAATCCTGTAATCAAGTAAATTACCAACCGGGGTTTTGGACCCATTGGTTACCTGTAAGCGATAGCATACGAGGTTGTATGGGCAATAAATAATCTCGTTCCGGATTGAATTGCCATCCGTTAGGATAATGCTTATTATTGAACGGTATGATATAGCGTTTGGAGTCGGAGGGCGTACCTGTTAAGAAAAGATTTTCACCTTCTTGCAGGCTTTCTCCATAAGCGGTTTCCAAAGAGCTCCCTTTGAATAATGCACCTGTTGGAGTTTTTCCAATAATGAGGATGTCTGCGGCGGCCCAGCGCAAGATATCTTGAAGCCGGCTTCCCTCTAAAGCTTTTTCTATGCGTCGTTCTCTTCGTACTGCTTGTATATATTTATCCAATTTATTAAACGGATAATCGGGATCGGTATTGAACTCTCTGTCGAAATCCATCTCGGGCATGCCCACACGCTCTCGAAGTGGCCTTAAGGCTTCTTTTATTTTGCTAGCGTTAGCCGCGCCATCTAATTCTGCCAGAGCCTCAGCGTAGTTTAATAAAATATCGGCGTAACGGAATTGTATAGCTGGCGCTTGGCTTTTGCCTTCCCCATCTATAGTAGGAATATAAGTCGTATTATATTCTACGTATTTTAGGATAGAATAACCTGTCGTATTTTGATTCCGGCTTTCCTCATTCAAAGGAGGAAGTTTGAATACGAATTCTCCATTTGGACGTAAATCTTGTCCTGGCATGCAAATGGTCTGGGATAATCGTGGGTCTCGTAAGTCCGGACTTAATTCGTCCCCGTACATTACCTTCGCTTTGTCTCGTTCGGAACCGACAAAAGGCTTTCCTTCTTTCGTTAAATAATCATCAACAAGAGAAGCGGATGCCCCACAAGTGCCACCTCCTTTATTTAAATAACGTGTTACGGAATGGCCGATGTTATTGGCGGCATCATATTTCTTCCACCATAAAACTTCTGGATTATGTGAGAGATCCAAAGTGATGAACAAGTCTCGATAAGCTGTATTGGGATTGCCTTTTGAGATGTTCCATACCCCTTCGTCTATTACATCTTTAGCGGCATCTGCGGCTTGCCGTAGATAAGAGTTGATTTTCTCATCAGTTACTTTTTTATCATAGAATGGCGTGTTTTTCGCACGATGGTATTTCTCCCAAGTACCTTCAAATAAAGCGACCTCACTCTTAAGCGCTCTTGCTACATCTTTGTGTACACGCATTGTCGAGCTATTGGTTTGAGTGTTTAGATGCTCGATCGCTATATCTAAATCCGCCAATATACTATCAGCGACCTCAAGCCTACTGTTTCGGGGACGTTCCATCTGTTCTTGAATCGGATCTAATACTTTCGTTAACCAAGTGACTTCTCCATAATTAACGAATAACCTATAATAATAGCAGGCTCTGAAGAAATAAGCTTCTCCGATGCATTGCTCCATTTCCGGACCGATCTCCTCGCAATTATCGAGGTTGTTGATTAAGAAGTTTAGACTTCTGATATGTTTATACTCTGTTAATTCGACAGCGGAACTTAATGTGGTTTCTCCCGCAAGACGTGTGTCTATTACATTACTCTGCATATTATCGCTATTCAAGTCTCCAAAGGCGATACCCGTTGGATTTCCAATGCTGTTAGATTGTTCCTTTATGGCAGAGTTTGCCACATCTTTGTCATTAATTTTAAGAGTTGATTCATAAAACTGATTCAGATACTTGGTGATTTCTGTTGTACTGGTGAAAGAATTGACAGAAGACAATTCTCCTTCCGGATATTTATCCATGTCGAAACAGCTACATAGCCCTAATAGACATAGGGAAACCATTGATAGATATATTCTTTTCATAAATAAATTACGCTTTATAGATTAACAATAACTCCGATAGATAACACTTTATTCATTGGATAATTCTTTCCGGCCTCACTGGTATAGTCATTACCTGTAAAAATAGCTTCCGGGTCAAACATGGAAGGAAGCTTGGTAAATGTTAGAAGATTCTCTCCAGAGAAAAACACTTGTGCTTTGCTCAACCCAATTTTCTGGCTCCATGAATTAGGCAGATCATAACTAATTGTCAGATTTTTCAAACGGCAATAAGCGGCACTTTGCATGTATCTGTCACTTTTTTGTGAGGTCTTATTTCGAAACTGATTGATACTTCCTGCTGCTCCTGTATAAGGATTGGGATAATAGGCGTCTGGATTCTCTGGAGTCCAATAATCTAGATGATCGTTGAATACCGTGACTTGTGCATAAGCTCCCGATCCCCAAAAGTAAACGGTTCCTAGATCTGGAGACCAATTTCGTTTTCCTATGCCTTGGAACATCATGCTAAGGGAAATTCCTTTCCATGAAATGGAACCATTAAGCGTATATTGATATCGAGGAGTCGTATTCCCGATAACACACATATCACCCATATCTTCCAATGTGTTATTTCCATTGTTGATCTTTTTGTCGTTATTTAAATCCATATATTTAACATCTCCCGGCATCCATTTTTGACCGGATAAGAAAGATAAATCGTATGTGTTATTATATGTGTCAGCTTCTTCTTGGGTCTGGAGTAGCCCAGAGGCTTTGTATCCCCAAATCTCACCGACTTTCTTCCCTACATACCAATTATCTTGAGGATTGGTCCCTGTCGGATTTTCATAAGCTGTAACTTCGGATGTCGCATCAGCTAAAGAGCCTCCTATTGAATAATGAATATCCTTCCCGATTTTTCCTCGGTATTGCAGGCTAAGTTCCCATCCCCGGTTTCTCATCCTTGCGTTATTCGTATTGGGAGCCTCTGCTCCAAAGAAATCTGCAAGGTCGGCACTTGGTCCTAACATATCTTTTGTATCCCGCTGGAATACATCGAAGGTGCCGGTCAGAGCGTTGTTAAAGAACCCGAAGTCAAGGCCAAGATTCTTACTTTCCACTTTTTCCCAAGTTGTAAAAGGATCAATAACTCCAGGGGCGTTTATGTACATATCTCTTCCATCTTGAAAATACCAATTACCTAACGGCTGGATTCCCATGATTGAGGTAAAAGTATAAAGTCCGGCTCCGCTTTGATTCCCTAATAGTCCCCAAGAGGCTCGTAACTTTAGATTAGATAATACCTCTAAAGATTTTTCCATGAAAGACTCACGTGTAATATTCCATCCTAAAGAGACCGAAGGGAAAAATCCCCATCTATGATCTGAGGCAAAACGAGAAGAACCATCGTAGCGTCCATTCACTTCTAATAAATAGCGTCCGTCATAATCATAGTTAATACGTCCGAAAAATCCTCGGGTAGCCCATCCGTTTCGAGTATCTGTCGTGGATTTTTCTCCTGTGCCAAGATTGAGGCCTGGATTATTGGTGGAGATCATGTCGGTTACAGACTCATATAAATAGCTATATGCGTAATTTTCTTCTTGGTAACCAGCCATAACGGTGAAATTATGTTTATCGGCCAAAGAGAACATATAGTTTGAGTATAGATTAATTGATTGATATTGGCTTAAGGCGGATGAACGGGTGAATTGCCCATTCTCCATCACGCCTAATTCTTGCCTTGTCCCTTTGTATAAGGTCTCGTTATCCGCTCCCGGGATCATCGGGGCTACGTTGAGCGCCTCATAATTCTCATTATTTTGCCGGTACGTATAGTCGAAGAATATTCTCCAGTTCTTGATTGGTTGTGCTTCGAGACCACCAGTCAGTGTCAGATTATTTTTCTGTGTATTTGTATACGTGCCACTTTGTAAATAGGGAATCATTGTAAGCTCCGTAAAATGACCATTAGGATCGATTGGGCTTATGGTAGGACGGAAGCGAGCTAATGAATGATAAAAGCCTTCAGATAAGGCCCCTTTACCAAAAGGTGTGTCATTATCCGAGTTCATGAATTTAGTATTAACTTTCAAATTTAGCCAGTCCGTAATTTGAGAGGCGATATTTGCATTGAAATTTAAGCGTTTATATTTTATGTCCGCATATCTTAAAATACCATCTTCCGTATACATTCCGGTAGAGATATAATATTGCGCTTTTTTGCCACCTCCACTGAGACTCAAATTATGGTTTTGTTTGAATGCGGAGTTCTTATAATGTAAATCAAAGTAATCCACATTGCCCAAACCCTTTGGTGTGTTTTCGAATGCTCCTACTAGATTATTTTCTCCATTAAGCTCTGCCCAAGGATTTACGCTAGCAGGATCTTTCATGTACTGCTGAAGTTGCTGTAATTTTTCCGGGTTATATTGCTTGATTACGTTAGCATTGGTACAAGCTTGATTGAAAAAAGTCGCATAGTCATAAGCATTAGCCATTTCCGGCATTACAGTAGGGGAACTCCATCCTACGGTACCTTGATAACTGATGCGCATCTTACCTTCTTCACCTTTTTTCGTCGTAACTAAAATTACGCCATAAGCGGCACGGGCTCCATAAATAGCTGCGGAAGCGGCATCTTTTAAGACGGAAATCGATTCAATATCATTGGGGTTTACATCTGCCAAATCCATCTCTACACCGTCAACTAATACATAAGGATTCGCTGTGTTCGCTAAATTTCCTTGTCCTCGTAAACTCAAGGCTCCACTAGCTCCCGGGCGACCTGAGTTGGAGTTGGATACGGTTAATCCGGGTACTAATCCTTGTAAACTTTGAGTTGCGTTAGCTACTGGGCGTTGGCTGAGTTCTTCGCCTTTTACGGCAGAAACAGATCCAGTAAGGTTTACCTTTTTCTGTACACCGTATCCAACAACTACTATCTCATCTAACTTCTGGGTGTCTTCCGTCATTGTAACCTGTAAGGAGGTTTCTTCCTTGACTGTTATTTGTTTGTCGGAAAAACCGATATAAGAGATATTTAAGATGGCATTTTCGGTAATTATTAATTCAAATTTTCCATCCAAATCCGTAATGGAACCGTTTGTTGTACCCTGCTCGATTACATTTGCTCCGATGATTGGTAAACCGTCAGGGTCTACAACTGTTCCTGTTATTTTTCTTGTCTTTCTCGGAGCTTGCGGTGAAGAAGATGATTTAACTGTTAATACAATCATATTATTGGCCTCTTTTTTATAGGATATTTCCGTATTGGCTAATAATAGGCTCATGACTTCATCAATGTTTTTATCCTGTACGGATATTGACGTTTTGTGATCTAGGTTACTTAGATCACTGTTATAGAAGAATTTGTATTCCCCCGCCTTTTCTATCTCTTTTAATATGTGACGGATGGATTGGTCTTGTACATCCAGTGAAATTTGGGCATAAAGTGAAGGAGCCAAGATTAAACTACTGAATAGTGCCAGACCGACTGTTTTGATTGACCGTATTTTTATGTATTGTGATACACGGACAAGTTTTTTTTTCATACTTTTGTATTCTATGGATATTAGTACTTGCGCTTGCTATTTGCGAGATACCTAAGCGCGGTTAACTGATTTCTTTTTCGGGGGGAAATGCCTAGCATTTCTACCCCGATTTTTTACGGGCTTTTCATGAAATTGCTATTTACTGTTTTAATACTCTGTTATATAACTCTTTTTTGTCGTTGTTCTCATACAAAATAACCACACTGTCTTTTATCTCGTAGGCTAATGGTGAGGTAAGAGACAATAAATGTAAGATGCTCGCTAGACTGGTATTCCCGGGCTTACCTGTAAAACGATAACTCTTTAAGGCCTCAGATTTAAATACGATCTGGGTATTGTAATAACGTTCCAGCGTATGAGCAATCTCGCTGAATGGTGTTGACTCAAAATTCAATGTATTGTACATCCAACTGGAGTAATCTAGACTATTGTCAACCTTGTTTTTCCCCAGTATGCTAGAGTGTTTATTGAAAATAGCTTGTTCATTAGGCAACAGGTCTACATGGTTATCGTTTGCGGTTACTTCTACTTTCCCGGTCATTAATACAACGGATATGTGCTCTTCCGTGTTATAGTTCTTTACGTTAAAACTGGTTCCTAAAGCTTTTACGGATACCTTTCCCGATTGAACGATAAAAGGACGTTTAGCATCGGGCTTGACTTCAAAATAAGCTTCGCCTTCTAGATTCAGAACCCGTTCATCTGCATTAAAACGGCTTCCATAAGATAACTTTGAATCTGAATTTATCCACCCTTTTGAACCATCAGGCAATGTTATATTCGCTTTTTGTCCTTTCTCGACAGCGACAATCATGTCCATCGGTTCTCGCTGTTTATCCATTGCATAATGATAGGTGACAATACTTGTTGTTATGAGCAATAGGATAATTGCTGTGATACGTAGCGCATAATGGAAAAGTGAAGGGAGAGAAAGACTCATGAATGTCCTTTTCCCTGTTTCTTTAAAAAAGATTTGTTTACGGAGTTCGTCCAGTAAATGTTGTTTTACTGAAGGATCCATTTCCATCGGGGATTGCATCCATATATCATCAGCCCATGTGTCAAAAGCTTTTCGTTCTTTTAGCCATTCTATCAATAGCTTTATTTCCGATGGAGTTGCCTTATTCTCTAGGAACTTGTTAAATATATGTATGTAATCGTTTCTTTCCATTTTCCTCTGTCTTTATTCAGTATACAAATGACAGGGAAGTTTCCGTTATCGCATCCTGCGGATTTAGTATTCGTTAACTATTGAGGAGGCAACTTAAAGCTAAAAGTCCTAGGTCGTATTGGTCTTTTAACCTTTTGCGTAGAAAGGAGATGGCTTTGGTCAGTTGGGATTCCACGGTATTCTCTGATATCTGCAATTGGTCTGCTATCTCCCGGTTGGATAGGTGGGATTGTCTGCTTAGTTTATAAATTCTTTGCCTTCCTTCGGGCATTTGTTGTATTAAAGAATCAACGAATTCTTCTAGGAGATGATATTCTACGACCTCGTCCGTACCTCTGGCATAAGGAGTTCCGGGGTGGTCTATTTGTTGTTCTATATAGAGAATCTCCATCATTTTATGTTGGTAATGGTTAGTTAATAAGTTTTTTGCTATCGTACATAAATAGGCTCCAAAAGACAGTTTTGGGTCTAATTGTTCTCGATTTTTCCATACTTTAAGAAATACAGTTTGTACCATTTCCTCTGCCAAGTAGGAATCCCCATGAGAAATTTTCATGACAAAATTATATAATTTGCCACTCCAAACCGTGTAAAGATATTCAAAAGATGAACGATTACCCTTTCTAAGGTTCTCAATATGCTTGTTCCTCTCTCCCATGGATTAATCCATCAACAACTTTATGAATAGTCGCAATATTAGCTAATTTTCTTGAGGAGGGCAAATTTTATTTAAGAACTAGCTTGGAACTATATAAATTTCCTGTTTCGCTATTGGGGCTTTTTTATGAAATTTGGTGGGGATAGACTTTTCTATGTGAACCTTGTTGACGAAATGTCAAAGTGCTATTATTGCTCTCTGTGGGTGATGAATTATGGGGCCGGGGGCTTGGTCGCACGGGAAAAACGCAAGCATTTGATGGTTGTGTAAATCAGAATGATGTTTGAATGCAGGTGCTGTTGGTCTTTTTTTATGATTGATGTTTGAAGAGCTGTCTATCGGTTGAGTATTTAAGGCTTTCTCTGTCTGAAAGTCATTTTGAAAATGTCTTTGCTTGAGCTGCTTCCAGCGTGGGTTATGCCGGATTTAGTCTTGATTTCAGGTGATTTTCATTCGAATGTTAACAAAATTTAGTCCGATACTAGATGAAATTTCTTCCTTATGTTCTTCGGAGAACTTCCTTATGTTTTTTCTAAAACATTATTATGAATTTTTTCAAGGCTATTTATAGTCTACAAGTGTTAATAAATATGTGATTTGGAGTTTATATGTATCTTTTTTGTCGCTAGAATGGGATTTTCTTATGAGATACGTGTTATCGTAAGTCGTATTATCTGATAAAAATGTTATCTGAAATTTATTCTAGATGACATTTTTCTTTTCGCTGTCCTTAGTAGGAAATCGAAGTTTTTTCTCTTCTATACCTTCCGATTCCTAAGTAATACACTCTTGCTCCTGTTAAAATGCAATACTAAAATGATATTTGCTTGAGAATTGAAAGAAAAATAAAGAATTTTCTTTTAAATCCTTTGCGCATATCAATTATTGTTCTACATTTGCAGCGTCAAACAAACAAAGACAATAAGAAAAGATGATGAACAACGTATTGCATATTATTCTCGTGGTGGTCCTTCTAGTCATTAGTAGGTAAGGAGAAAGGTGTGTAAGAAGTTGTGAAGTCGTAGAGATATTTCTTAAGCCTTTCTCCATATAGGGAAAGGCTTTTTTTATTATAAATAATTCAAGGTAGAGGCGTGGATAAAGCGCTCTACGAACAAAAAATAGGAAAGAGATGAAGAATCCGTTAAGAAGCTCATTTAGCACCGAAGGTCGTAGGATGGCCGGAGCCCGTGCGCTATGGCGTGCCAACGGGATGAAAGAGGAACAGTTCGGCAAGCCTATTATCGCTATCGTAAATTCATTTACCCAGTTCGTGCCGGGGCATACGCATTTGCATGAGATCGGGCAACTGGTCAAGGCCGAGATCGAGAAACAAGGTTGTTTCGCCGCTGAATTTAATACGATCGCTATCGATGACGGTATCGCTATGGGGCACGATGGGATGCTTTACTCGCTTCCTTCACGCGACATTATCGCGGACAGCGTGGAATATATGGTAAATGCCCATAAGGCGGACGCTATGGTTTGCATCAGCAATTGCGATAAGATCACGCCGGGTATGCTTATGGCTTCCATGCGATTAAATATCCCGACGGTGTTCGTGTCCGGTGGCCCGATGGAGGCAGGTGAGCTGGATGGCCGCCATCTGGATTTGATCGACGCGATGATTGAGTCCGCCGATACATCGGTAAGCGATGAGCGTATCGAGCAGGTGGAACGCCATGCGTGTCCGGGTTGCGGTTGTTGTTCCGGTATGTTTACCGCTAACTCTATGAACTGCTTGAACGAGGCGATCGGTCTGGCGCTTCCGGGGAACGGGACGATCGTGGCTACCCATAAGAACCGTATCCAACTTTTCCGTGATGCGGCTAAGCAAATCGTTGAGAACGCTTACAAATACTATCGTGACGGGGATGATTCCGTGTTACCTCGCAACATCGCTACCCGTCAGGCTTTCTTGAACGCCATGTCGCTGGATATCGCCATGGGGGGGTCTACCAATACGGTGCTTCACTTATTGGCCGTGGCACAAGAAGCCGGCGCCGATTTTCATATGGAGGATATCGATATGTTATCCCGCAAGACACCTTGCCTGTGTAAGGTAGCCCCGAATACGCACACTTATCATGTACAAGACGTAAACCGTGCCGGTGGAATCCTCGGTATCATGAACGAGTTGATGAAAGCCGGGCTTGTGGATGGCAGCACGAGACGTGCGGACGGCCTGACCTTGGCCGAGGCTGTTGATAAATACGCCGTCACTTCCCCGAACGTAACGGAGGAGGCGATCCGTAAATACAAGAGCGCTCCCGCTCATCGGTTCAGTATCCAGATGGGTTCCCAAGAATCTTATTATAAGGAATTAGATACGGATCGTGCCGAAGGTTGTATCCGTGACGTGGAGCACGCTTATTCCAAGGATGGCGGCTTGGCTGTTTTGAGAGGGAATATCGCCTTGGACGGATGTGTCGTAAAAACCGCCGGCGTGGATGAGAGTATTTGGAAATTCTCCGGCCCGGCGAAAGTCTTCGATTCACAGGATGCCGCTTGCGAGGGCATTTTAGGAGGCAAGGTCGTTTCAGGCGATGTGGTCGTCATCACGTATGAGGGTCCGAAAGGAGGGCCGGGAATGCAAGAGATGTTATATCCTACCTCTTATATAAAGAGCCGTCACTTAGGTAAGGAGTGCGCCTTGATCACGGATGGTCGTTTCAGTGGCGGTACGTCCGGTCTTTCTATCGGGCATATCTCTCCTGAGGCCGCTTCCGGTGGCGCTATCGGACTGGTGAGAGACGGGGATATCATCGAGATCAATATCCCGGAACGTTCCATCAACGTGCGGCTGAGCGACGAGGAGTTGGCCGAGCGCCGTAAAGCGGAAGAGGCGCGTGGAAAGAAAGCCTTTACGCCGCCGACGCGTCAGCGTGAGGTCTCGAAAGCGTTGAGAGCGTACGGGAAGATGGTTAGCTCCGCCGATAAGGGAGGTGTAAGGATTGTTGAAGATTAAAGCCAATAATATACATTAAACACGTTATTTCTTATGGAGAAACAAAAGATAACCGGTTCGGAAGCTTTGCTGAAAGCGTTGATTGCTGAAGGAGTAGATACTATCTTCGGTTATCCCGGCGGACAGGCGATACCTATTTACGACAGTTTATATGATTATAGGGACCAGTTGAGGCATGTATTGGTGCGCCACGAGCAAGGCGCTACCCATGCGGCTCAAGGCTATGCTCGTGTATCCGGCAAGGTAGGAGTGACGTTGGTTACTTCCGGCCCGGGCGCTACGAATACCATCACGGGTATCGCTGACGCGCTGATGGATAGTACGCCAATGGTCGTAATCGCCGGTCAAGTACCCTCGCCGTTGTTGGGAACCGATGCTTTTCAGGAAGTCGACGTGATTGGCATCACGCAACCGATCACGAAATGGGCTTATCAAATCCGCAAGCCGGAGGAGATCGCATGGGCTGTTTCTCGTGCTTTTTATATCGCTTCTACAGGCCGTCCGGGTCCAGTTGTGCTGGATTTAGCGAAGGACGCGCAAGTAGGGCTGGTGGACTATGAATATAAGAAGGTAGATTACGTACGTAGTTATCAGCCGGAGCCGGATATCAAAAAGGATCGTATCAAGGCCGCCGCCGATTTAATCAATGAGGCGAAGAAACCCTTCTGTCTGGTCGGGCAGGGAGTATTGTTAGGCGGTGCGGAAGAGGAATTGAAAGCGTTTCTCCAAAAGAATGATATACCTGCCGGATCTACGGTATTGGGCTTATCTGCGTTGCCAACCGATTTCCCATTGAACAAGGGAATGCTCGGTATGCATGGAAACGTAGGGCCGAACCGGAAAACGAATGAGTGTGATGTATTGATCGCTATCGGTATGCGTTTCGACGACCGTGTGACTGGCGATTTAAAGACATACGCTAAGCAAGCCAAGATTATCCATCTGGATATCGACAACTCGGAAATCGGTAAGAACGTCCCCGTAGATGTAAAGGTGCTGGGTAATGCCAAGCACACGATACCGATGATCACGGCGTTGTTGGAAGAACGTAAACGTCCGGAATGGAATGCCGAGTTCGATCGGGACGAGAAAGAGGAATACGATAAGGTAATCGAGAAGGAATTGTATCCGACCGAGGGCCAACTGAAAATGGGCGAGGTAGTCCGTAAGGTTTCCGAGGCGACCGGTAACGACGCTGTATTGGTGACCGACGTTGGGCAGAACCAGATGATGGGTGTCCGCTATTTCAAATATAAACAAACCCGTAGCGTGGTGACTTCCGGTGGTTTAGGTACGATGGGATTTGGTCTGCCGGCCGCTATGGGCGCTAAGTTCGGGGCTCCAGACCGTACGGTCTGCTTCTTTACCGGTGATGGGGGTATGCAGATGACGATTCAGGAATTGGGTACCATCATGCAGGAGAAACTGAACGTGAAGATTATTATTCTTAATAATAACTTCTTAGGTATGGTACGTCAGTGGCAAGAATTGTTCTTCCACGAGCGTTATTCAAACACCATCATGGAGAATCCGGATTTCGTGGCGATCGCTAAAGCCTATGGTATCGCCAGCCGTGCCGTTGAAAAGCGGGAGGAATTGGACGACGCTATCGCCGAGATGCTAAACCACGACGGCGCTTACGTGTTGGTCGCTAACGTGGAGACTTGCGGAATGGTGTATCCGATGGTTCCTGCCGGGGGAAGTGTGACAAACATGATTATGGGAGACGAGAAATAAGGAGGAGATGAAGCTATGACAACAAAGAAATTATATACCGTTATTATCTTTTCAGAGAATATCGTAGGTCTTTTGAACCAGATAACGATTATCTTTACACGCCGACAGCTGAACATCGAGACTCTGTCCGTCTCTCCGTCCGCTATCAAGGGCATCCATAAGTTTACGATCACGACATTCGCCGATGAGGATATGATCGATAAGGTGGTGAAACAGATCGATAAACGTGTGGATATCTTGAAGGCTTATTATAATACGGATGAGGATCTGGTTTATCAAGAGATCGCTCTTTATAAGCTAAGTACCGAGCTTTTCATCAAGATGGGAACCGTGGAGGGATTGATCCGTAAATACAACGCCCGTATCTTGGAGATGAACGAGACCTGCGTGGTATTGGAGAAGAGTGGCCACTATGACGAGACACAGGCCTTGTTCAATGAGTTGAGCGAGACGATCGGTGTCCTGCAATTCATCCGCTCCGGACGTGTGGCTATCACGAAGAGCAAGGTGGAGCGCTTGAGCGATATGTTGGCCGATATGGAGCGAAAGTTACAGGAAAAGCAACAATAATAAGATATGGAGAAAGTAGGATTATTTCATTTCGTGGCGGAGCCATATTTGATGGATTTTAGGGGACGTGTAACGCTCCCTATGATTGGTAACTATTTGATTCACGCCGCTTCCAGCCATGCCGGAGAGCGTGGGTTCGGTTTCAATGATATGTCGGAGCGTCATACGGCTTGGGTGTTGTCCCGTCTGGCTATCGAGATGAAGGAATATCCTACCGCCTTCGATAAGATTAATTTATACACTTGGATCGATGAGGTCGGACGCCTTTTCACCAGCCGTTGTTTTGAGCTGGCGGATGAGAATGGGAAAACCTTTGGATTCGCCCGTTCTATTTGGGCGGCTATCGACGTGGAGACCCGCCGTCCTACCTTATTGGATATAGAGGCATTGGGCAAATATATCGACGAGCGTCCGTGCCCGATCGAGAAGCCGGGCAAGATCATGCCGGCGGAGAATAAGGCGGAGGGAATCCCGTATTCGATCAAATACAGCGACTTGGATATCAACGGTCACTTCAATAGCGTGAAGTATATCGAGCACCTGCTGGATTTGTTCGATATCGACCAGTTCAAGACCCGTGAGATCGGCCGTCTGGAGATCGCCTACCAATCCGAGGGCAAACAAGGTATGCCGCTTACGCTTCATAAGGCGGAGTCCGATCCCGATAAGCAAGACATGGCTATTTGCCATGAGGGAAAGGCGATCTGTCGTGCGGCGGTTACTTGGAGATAATAAAAGAGATACATAAATAGGTTTTTAAACATTAATAGTTAAAAAGAAAATGGCACAAATGAATTTTGGCGGTGTTGTAGAGAATGTAATGACCCGCGAGGAATTTCCGTTGGAAAAGGCAAGAGAGATATTAAAAGATGAGACAATCGCTGTTATCGGCTATGGCGTACAGGGACCGGGACAGTCATTGAACCTTCGTGACAATGGCTTCAACGTAATCGTTGGTCAGCGCCAAGGTAAGACTTACGAGAAAGCGGTTGAGGACGGATGGGTTCCGGGTGAGACTCTGTTCGGTATCGAGGAGGCTTGCGACAAGGCCACGATCATCATGTGCTTGTTGTCCGACGCTGCCGTAATGTCTGTATGGCCTACGATGAAGCCTTATTTGACAGCTGGCAAGGCCCTGTATTTCTCTCATGGTTTCGCGATCACTTGGAACGATCGTACGGGCGTTGTTCCTCCCGCGGATATTGACGTGATCATGGTCGCTCCGAAGGGGTCTGGTACGTCTTTGCGTTCCATGTTCCTTGAGGGTCGTGGCTTGAACTCTTCTTTCGCTATCTATCAAGACGCTACTGGCAAGGCGATGGATCGTACGTTGGCGTTGGGTATCGGTATCGGTTCCGGCTACTTGTTCGAGACGACTTTCATCCGTGAGGCTACTTCCGATTTGACTGGTGAGCGTGGTTCTTTGATGGGCGCTATCCAAGGTTTGTTGTTGGCCCAGTATGAGGTATTGCGCGAGAATGGACATACTCCTTCCGAGGCTTTCAACGAGACGGTCGAGGAGTTGACTCAATCCTTGATGCCCTTATTCGCCAAGAATGGTATGGACTGGATGTACGCTAACTGCTCTACGACTGCCCAGCGTGGCGCTTTGGACTGGATGGGTCCGTTCCACGACGCTATCAAGCCGGTTGTCGAGAAATTGTACGCGAACGTAAAATGCGGTAACGAGGCTCAGATCTCTATCGACTCAAACTCTAAGCCGGATTATCGTGAGAAATTGGAGGCTGAATTGAAGGCATTGCGCGAGAGCGAGATGTGGCAGACAGCTGTTACCGTACGCAAGCTTCGTCCGGAGAACAACTAATCCAATCTTAATCCTTATATATCAGCAAAAAGAGGCGGGTCACTTACGGGTGGCTCGCCTTTTTCTGTTTCTCTGCATCATTCGATGTGGATATTCCTAGCCTGTTTGATCTTTCGCATGCTGGATGCGGAATGGACGATGTCTAGCACTTCGATACGCTCCTCGGTGATGCGGTAGATGATAAGGTGTGAATCCAGGATGATGTTCCGGTACATGCGGCTTTTCGTAGCTAGGTGTCGGCATTCGGGATAATAAGGATAGTCGTTTTCCAGTTTCTCGACTGTATTCAATATGTGCTCAAGATATTTCCGGGCTTGGAATATGCCGAATCGTTCTATACCTTCCACGAAAATCCTCTCAAGGCTTTCCTCGTAAATGGGAGAACCGATTACTTTTTTCCTTGATAGTTGTCCATCCATGATCTTATTCTTTGATGTACTTCTTCAATAGGATAGAACGGCCCCTTCTCGATCTCATGGATATGTTCCCAGATCTCCTCTTGTGTGAATTGTACCGGCTTGGTGGGATCCCACTTGGACTTTGCGGGTTCGGTCTTGGCCTTACGTGTTCTTGCGGTCTTGGCCGTGGTTTCCTTGGCGGGGATGTTGCTTAATTTTGTCATAGTCGTAACTGTTATTTATTAGTACAGTGGCAAATGTATGGAATAATTTCCATGTAATAAGATATTTGATAAGGAAAAAAGTAGGTCTATAGGATTAACTCATTACCCAGTTGTAGAGACGGGGCGTGCCCCGTCTCCATCCCCTCAAAATGGTATTCGAATTTATTTATGTCACATAACCGCTATTTTTAATCGCTTATCCGCTATATACGCACAATAAGCATGAATTTGGGAGGGTGGGGTGTGTAGGTCTTTATTACATATTTTTTTATTTCTTATATTTACTACGTCTTATACATTAAAGAGTATATGAAAATCATATGATGATGTGTGATAGATATATGATGTTAACCTTTTTTATCAGTATGCGCTTGGTGAATCGGAATAATTGTCTAGCAAGCAAGCAAGCAAGCAAGCAAGCAAGCAAGCAAGCAAGCAAGCAAGCAAGCAAGCAAGCAAGCAAGCAAGCAAGCAAGCAAGCAAGCAAGCAAGCTAACCCAGATCTATTATATGTATACGCCGGGCCGGTATGCGGAGGATTTCCTCCGCATACCGGCCCGGCGTGTTTGCGCTCGGCGCATGGGAAAAAGGCCATCCTACGAATACGACACGCTAAGTCGGGAATGGTGAGAGATACCGATACGTATTATGAATACAAAACACCTATTTATAAATTTATTGCTTATGAAAACAATTTTACGAGGAATTAGTATGAGGTTGTCGCTCATTGCGATGGTCTTATGTTTATGCGCCGCATGGCCGGGGCATGGACTGGCTTGGGGTATGGTCGGGTCGGCGAGCCTGGCGGGGATGACACCCGGGGCTCCGCAGAGCCAGGCGGAAGGGGAGGTACGGTTTACCAGTACTCTGGATCCTGTAGCTTATTGCTTTATCTACGAGTGGAATCCGGTGGCTACTTGGAGCTTAAATTTCAATATCGAGAACTTCACGAAAGGCATGGCTATACGTGTACAGCTGGTGAACACCGCTAATCCGGACGGGGTAGAGTTCCGCTTTGAGGATTCTGAGCCGGCGCAAACGTTAGACAATGGCGGCTTTTGGATACCGGACGAGAAGTTGACGGACTATGGATATAGCGTTGGGCTTCGTCTGCAAATGAATAGCTCGAAGGGGTGCGAGGCTGGCTATACCGTGAAAGTGTACAGCTCGCAAGACATAAGCACGGCTGCTTTGGCCTCTACCGGGCAGACGATACGGTTTATGCTGAGTGATAAGGCTCCTGCTATGGGGGAGTTGTCGCGTACATCCGGCGATCTGAACGAGGATATCCCTTTTGCGATCAACGTGACGAAGGCTGGTTTCCTGCAGGGGCAACACGCTAAGATGAAGATTTATCTGAATGGCCCTTCTGAAGGCTTGACCCTTTCCGGGCAGAACCTAAGTAAAGAGACTGGTCTATATAATGAGCCTATATACGTATTAGATATTCCTTCGTTCTCCGCTACGCAATTCACGTTGATGGCTCATGCCACGGAGGAATGGAGCGGAACGGTTCAAGTGGATATTTGTGATGCGGACGGCAATGAGGTTGCATATGGCGGCCGAGCATCGTTCGCTTTCCCGGCCAATAACTCGCAGGACGATATCGCCGCCTTGAAAGCGATCGCCGAGGCCAACCCGCTGAACTCGGACTTGCAGAACTTCATCTCCAGCAAGGATTACTTGAAAGACCGGACGCAGAGCGATGGCTACAACGTGGGCGTGACGTGGAACGCCGAGTCCCCGAGCCGGGTGAAAAGCTTCTTTATAAAGGATTATAGAACACATACGGTATCTGACATGAAGGATATAGGCTCGTTGAGTGGATTGGAAGACTTACGGTTGACTGGCACTCGGTTGAAATCTCTTGATCTGTCTGCTTTGACAAAGCTAAGGCAACTGAATATGGATGATAACGATTCGCTTACATGGTTCACGGTGAAGCTCCCGAGTCCATTACCTGAGTATTTCAATCTTTATGGTTCTACTAGGGTCATAGCCGGTACGCCAGTAGACGATTATAACGCTTATGCCGCGAAGGGCGAGGAGATCGATCTATCCGCTTACGCTACGGTGGGTGGCGTGAAATCGATCTACACTTGGTTCCTTAACGATCGAACTACTGGTAAACGGACGGAAGCGACCATGCCGATGGTCTCTGGCAAGGAGGGGGCTTTCGTGTTTAGCGGAAAGCCGGGCGAATATTATATATGTGAGATTACGAACTCGAATTACGACAATTGGCGTATGTATACGCCCCAGATCAAGGTAGCCCGTAACTCGGACAGCTACTCCCCCGCGGACATCGCCGGATTGAAGAAGCTGGCTACCGATAACCCGAATATCACCCAATTGCAGGAGTTCGTGGAAAGCAAGGGCTGGGAGCGCGAGAATTGGAACTCATATCAAGACGTGATCCGTACGGACTGGAACACCGACGAGGTCGGTCGCTTAACGCATCTGGCGATTGAGTTAGATTGGAACTCTAAGGATACGATCTCTCAATTAGACTTGAGCGCCTTCACTGAGTTGAAGTATTTCGAGTGCGAGGAATTTATGAATATAGAGAAGCTGGACGTATCGAAAAATACGAAACTGGAGCACTTGCATATATATAGCAGGAACTTAGCTTCACTTGACCTGTCCAAATGCCCGGAACTGCAATATTTTAGATTTGGAACATTATACATAGGCGAGGGAAGTTACCAGAACACGAAGCTAGCGACACTGAATCTTACCGGTTGTTCGAAGCTGACGGAGCTTTACCTTGAGCATTCGCCCTTGGCTTCGCTGGATATCTCATCCTTCAAGCAATTGAGCCGTCTGGAGATCGAGTACTGCCCGAACTTGAAGTTGCAAGGTTTCGATAAGGCTACGAGCTTGACCTATTTGGCCTTGCCGCATACAGAACAGTTCGCGGATCTGGTAAAGAACCTGCCGGCGTTTATCCGTCATCTATATCTGCAAAATACGGAGTATGAGCTTCCTTCCGCGCAAGTGGGAAAGAATCTGGAGTCGTTGGGATTGCCGGGATACGTGGAGAGTCTCGATCTGGCTCAGTACCCGAACTTGAGTAACTTGAATGCGGATGGATCTCTTTTGAGATATTCTACGGTGAAGAACTACCGGCAGATAAATTATAATGGTTTGGGGCACATAACGCTTACTTCCCCCTCTCATCCGGGAGATCCATACTGGTTCGAGAACGGCGATACGATCGATCTCTCCTCGGAGGCCGTGATCGATGGCATAGAGACCGTATTCCTATGGGTAAACGCCAAATATAGGACAGAGGAGAAAGAGGCATTGAAGCCGGTGCCAAACCGTCCGGGCGTATTCGTGCTGGACAGCAAGGAGGAAAAGTATGGAGACTATTATTGTAAGCTGATGAACCCGAAGTTCTGTAAGATCTCGGAGATTAATGTACGTGACGGCTGGCAGATCGAGACTTCATACTTCCACGTGGAGACCACCGTCCCCCAAGTATTCGCCGAGAGCGACGTGGCTACCTTGGCACGTATCGTAGACGCTTCCAACAACAAGGCATTGAGCGAGTGGTGGAGCAGCGACGCATGGAAGACAAACGAGGGCTCACTGTATGCGCAAGCCGTTTGGAACGACGAGAACCCGCGCCGCTTGATACATTTATATATGTATGAGATGGGCGAAAGCTTTACGAAGAAGGTAGATCTCGCTGCCTTGGATAAGCTGGAGATCTTGTCGTTGACAGGCAATAGGGTGGAGGAACTGACCTTGCCGAAGAACAATACGGTATTGCGTTCTTTGATGCTGGGTGGAAACTATTCTTTGAAATCTTTGATCGTATCCGAGTATCCATCGCTGGAGTATCTGGATGTGTCTAGTACGGACTTGACGGCTCTCGACTTGTCTAAGAACAAAAACTTGAAGGAGTTGTTCTTGAATTGGACGATGCTTGACGGGGTAGAGAACAGCGCTTCGGCTTCGGGCCTTGCCGCTCAATTAACCGCATATGGCTTGCCTATACCCACTACCCGGATCGATTTGGCGGACTTCCCGGCCTTGATGTCTTTCAATGCCGATGGTTCGTGCTTGGAGTTCGCTAACGTGGAGAACCCGCGGCAATTGGAGGCTGCCTTCGGTGTTGTTAGGTTGCCGGTAGGTGAGGTTCGTCCGGGAGGTTTCGTGGCTTATGGGGAGACAATCGATCTTTCCTCACAAAAGATGGTAGGTACATCCGCCTCTCGCTTTACTTGGGTATTCGACGGCGATACGATCGACCATACGGACAGCCGCTATACGATTACCGAAGACTTGACCCCGAATTATCAAATTGCCGGTCTTGTAACCAATCCATTATTCCCCGGCTGGACGGTTCAGTACGATGCGTGGGTTTACACCTGCGATGGCGATGCGAACTTCGACATGCTGGTAAACGTACAAGACGTGACCGCTACCGTAAGCTACATCTTGCGGGACAAGGATAACATGATCCCCAACTTCGGTTTTGCCGAGGCGGATGTGAACTATAATAATAATGTAGAGATCGCTGATGTAATCGGTATCGTCAACCTCATCCACGGCAAGCCGGTTACCAAGGCCAGTGCATTGCGTTCTGAGGCCGAGGTTCCCGTACAAATGGAGCTCGACGCTGATAACTTCTTGACGATGAATAGCCAAGTACCGGTAGCCGGTATCTATCTGGAGTTGGTGGGAGCCATCGACGAGATCCCGTTGCTGGGCGATGCCGCCAAGTTCCTCCAGGCTTCCAGCTTGAACGGAGATACCTTGCGTGTGATAGCTTATAGCTTGGATGGCCGCACGATTCCTTCGGGCAAGAGCCGTATCCTGCGTATGCCGGCGGGCGTTACCTTGGTAGGAGCCTCCTTCTCCGATGCGAAGGCCAACAGCTTGAGGTCTGGTGGCGATGCGATCGTGACTTCCAACGCCCCGATCGAGGCGATCAGCCAATTGGCAGCCGTGTCCAATTATCCGAACCCGTTCCGTGGCAGCACGACCTTCCGTTATCAGTTGACGGAGGCGGCCAAATCCGTGACGATCCACGTATTCTCTGCGAATGGCGCTTTGGCCGTGGTATTGAACGGTCTGCCCGGCGAAGTGGGCGATAACCAATATTCGGCGGCTCTTACCTTACCGGCGGGCGTTTACTATTACCGCTTGACGGCAAAGACAGGCCATGGTGTGAAGGCAAGTAATACTAACATCTTTATCTGTAAGTAAATTATGAAAGTGAATCATATAAAACAATTATTCGTAGCCCTCTCCCTGCTGTTATCGGCGGGAACGGCTACTGCCGCCCAGTGGAAATTGGCGAAGACGAACCTGAACGCCGCTGGCAGTAAGGATACGCTCACGCTGGAGGTATCCGGCAATTCCTTTAGTTTTTCCTCCTTCCAGGTGGATTTCACCTTGTCCGAGGGTATCTTGCTAGATGGAACCCCGATCCTCGGCGAGTTGGCAAATGATCATGCTCTTACGTGGAGTAAGCAAAGTGACGGCAGCTTCCGTTGCGTGGTATACAGTGCAGGAAACAAGGATATGAAAGCCCCGGAAGGCCCTGTGCTCCGTATCCCGGTAGTGCTGGCGGCCTCTTTTGAGGGAGGAAAGTTCACGGCGAAAAACGGACTCTTGTCTAACAAGGCCTCCAATGGGCAGTCGGTGAAGGACTTGAGTGGAGCGACCCTTACAGCGTATAAGGAAAGAGCCCATCTGGTGGTGAACGTATCGGGCCAAGAGCAAGTGGTCAACCCGGCTATAGCCGCAGGATTGAGCTATACGACCATCCCGGAGGATAAGACGCTTACGGTCGCTTATTTTAAGGATGATTCTTGTAAAATAGCGGCTACCGACAATGACCGCAAGGAAGAGGGTATCCTGTATGTCAAGCTATCCTATGCGGGTGACACTGACTACGCTGAGTTCGAGGAGGTCTATGTCATGAGTCTGACGAGCAAGATCGCTATTGACGCAAGTAAAATCACGAAGCCGCAAACGACAGGTATCAAGGAGGGGCAATTGCTTTCAACTTCTTTACTGTCCGGTGGTAGCGTAAAGGATGAAGATGGATATACGATTGCCGGTACCTTCGTTTGGACGAACGGGAATGCGGTGATGCCGGCCGGGAAGCAAAGCTGTTCCGTCACTTTCTATCCGGATAACTCCTCTTATTACAATACAGCGGAGGTGTCTGTGGAGGTTGAGGTAACCCCTACGTATCTAGTCACCGCTACAGGGACAACAGGAGGTACCGTAAACGTATTGGGCAAGACCGAGGATGACGTGTACGTGAAGGGTCAAGAGATCTCCTTGGTAGCCCTGTCTCTGCCCAATTATAAGTTCGAGAGTTGGTCGGTAACGGGCGCGAGCGAGACCTTGCCGGCGAATGATTCCATCTTTGTTAAGGCGGATAATAATAAGACCTATACGGCGAACTTCTCCCCGATCATGCGTGCGGTAACGATCAATCATGTAGGCAACGGCAGTCTCTCGGTTACGGCCGAAGGTGCGAAGGTTGCGTCTGGAGCTTTCTTGCGACAAGGTACGATCTTGCAAATCGTGGCTACACCGGACGTGAACTCCCAGTTGGAATCATTGACTATAAACAAGAAGCCTCTAGAGGGTAACAAGGTGACGCTTACAGCGGATTTGGAGGTCAATGCCGCATTCAAGCCAAAAGAGGGGGCACTTGTCTCCATCGATAAAGATGTGGCGAACGGCTCTATCTTATTATATAAGGAAGACGGCAGTTTGATCGCTTACGGTTCTTCCGTTCCTGTTGGTACGAAGCTACGTGCGGTTGCGCTTCCGGATGCCGGGTATAGCTTGGATGGCAGTGTCACCTTATCGGGCGTGACCGGCCCTACGAACGACCTGTGGACCGTGACAGGCGATGTTACGGCAAAAGCTGCTTTCGGTGCGAAGAAATACATGGTGAAGGCCTCTGCCGTAAGCAGCAACCCGACTCAGACCGCTTCCGGTACGATCACGTTGGAGCCATCCGGAGAACAACCTTATGGTACGGAGGTTCGTATAGCGAGTGCCGAGGGACAGAACGGAGCGAGACTGCTTACCATCTTGGCGAACGGTAAGGAAATATCTCAAAATGATGTCTTGACCGTAACCGGCGACCTGACGGTGACAGCTGTATTCGATCCTCGGGTAAATATCGAGAAGACATACATCCTTTGGCCGTATCAAGAATACTACTACAGTGGCGTATCCCGCAACTTCGTGCCTTTCGCTTCGCAGACTTACGCTGGTTTCTCTTTTGAGGTCTTATATAAGAACACTAAGGGTGAGAAGACTGCTAAGGCAATCGATGCGGACAATTATACGGTCTTGTTGCATCGCGAAGAGGATGGTTTGTATAATGAGTTCAAAGGGGAGTATAAGGATGGCTTAGTGATCCATAAGTCCAAGGTCTCGGTAACGGAAGCGCCTACGAACGGAGGTAATCCGAAGACTCGCCCGGCAGAGGTGGACATCACAAGCACAACTACCAATGGCGTGACAAAATACGTGATTGAGCCTAACAGCGATGCGGCTAAAAAGAATTACGAAGGCACGGTTTACTATCATTCTACGAAAGATCCGGTAAACTTATCCTTTGGTGAGTCTATCCTACGTGCGGGAGGGGAACCGGTATCACCGATGGGCTACGTACGTGTCACTAATGGCGGTATGCCATACGACGCAACGGATGGTAAGGTTTCTATCCCCGCCGGTATAACGGTGACGCTGGAAGCTGTGCCTGCGGAAGGCGCTAAGTTCTCTCATTGGTCTGATATTGAGTCTAACCCTGTTGACGCAAAGAAGAACCCTCGGGAATATGTGGTAGCGGAAGGCTCTACGGGGGTTACTCCTGAATTTGTCGGCAAGGATAAACTAGAGTTCAAGTTAGCTCAAACCTCCTCCGTATATAACGGTGCGGCTCAACTCGTATCCGTGACAGGTACGGGCAACGAGGCTTGCCAGATCACGTTCTTCTTTGACGAGGCCTGTACGCAACCGGCTGTCTTGAAGAATGTCGATAAGTATTATGTACGTGTTTATCGTTCAGCTGATGCGAAGTATAAAGAATATACTGAAGTATTCCCCTATGCGATAGAACAAGCCGAACCTGCGATTACGAAGTGGCCGGATGCTTCCGATATCTTGCTCGGTCATACACTGGCCGAATCAATTCTACAAGGTGGAAATCCCGGTATCGTAGCCGGAACATTCGCTTGGAGCAAGCCGGAAACAGCGCCTACGGCCACCGGTCAGCAAGAGGTTACCTTTACGCCGACCGATCCGAATTACAAGCCGGTTAGTAGCAAGATAGAGGTGAAGGTTGTTTCCGCTACTTTCTTGGATCCGGTTACTCCTCCTGTAGACCCCGTAGATCCGGAGAATCCAGACAAGCCGGACCAACCGGATACGCCAACCGGCATCGAGTCCATCGAGGAAGGCATGAGCCTGTATACAGCCAATCAATCTATCTTCGTGAATATGCCTCAGCAGGTAGCCTTGAAGGTAGTCGATGTGTCCGGCATCGTTCTTTACGAAGGTTCGATTCTTGGCAAGGCTGAGATCCCGGTAGGGCATGCCGGAGTCTACTTCGTCCGCTGCGAGGCCTTCGGCGATTCGTTTGTACGGAAAGTCGTGGTTCGCTGATTCTGCCACTGCCCATCGTAAGGTGCTTATGATGGGCATTGTAAACACCTTATACTGCCCATCGTAACAACCTTACGATGGGTAGTGTTATTTCGTAAGGTATACGATCGTTTGGCTTACGGTTTATAATAAATAATAAGTAAAAAACTTCGGATTATATTTGCTGGTCTCGAAAAAGGCCGTATCTTTGCAACGTTGAAACAAAAACAATAAAGACAAGAACAATGACACGCAACTTGCAAAATAGTCTCATTATTTCTCTAAACATTATTCTACTCTGGGAACGGGATAGGAAGTGAGACTGTATGCTTTGCGAGCATTACGATATATGAAAGAGCCTTTCTCACTTCCTTGTGAGAGAGGCTTTTTTAGTTAGTATAGGATATTAGTAAATTAAGAATATAAGATTATGTCAGACAGATTATTTATTTTCGACACCACCTTACGTGATGGTGAACAGGTTCCGGGATGCCAGTTGAATACAGTGGAAAAGATTCAAGTAGCTAAGGCGTTGGAACAGCTAGGTGTTGATGTGATCGAGGCTGGTTTCCCTGTCTCCAGTCCCGGGGATTTTAAGAGTGTGGTTGAGATCTCAAAGGCCGTGACTTGGCCGACCATCTGTGCCTTGACCCGTGCGGTGGAGAAAGATATCGACGTGGCAGCCGAGGCGTTGAGATTCGCTAAGCGAGGACGTATTCATACGGGTATCGGTACTTCTGATTCTCATATCAAATACAAGTTTAACTCCACGAGAGAGGAGATTATAGAGCGTGCGATCGCCGCCACGAAATACGCTAAAAAGTATGTGGAGGACGTAGAATTCTACTGTGAGGATGCCGGGCGTACGGATAATGAATATCTGGCCCGTGTCGTGGAGGCCGTGATCAAGGCCGGGGCTACCGTAGTGAATATCCCGGATACGACAGGATATTGTTTGCCGGATGAGTACGGGGCGAAGATTAAGTATCTGATGGAACATGTGGATGGCGTACATAATGCGATCTTGTCCACTCATTGCCATAATGACTTGGGTATGGCTACCGCAAATACCGTACAAGGCGTGTTGAACGGAGCCCGTCAGGTGGAGGTAACCATAAACGGCATCGGTGAGCGTGCGGGTAACACGTCATTGGAAGAAGTCGCCATGGTTTTCAAGAGCCATAAAGAACGTGATATCATCACCAATATCACGACGAATAAGATCTATAGTACGAGCCGTATGGTTTCTAGCTTGATGAATATGCCGGTACAACCGAATAAGGCTATTGTCGGACGTAATGCGTTCGCTCACTCCTCCGGTATCCATCAAGATGGCGTTTTGAAGAATGCGCAAACCTACGAGATCATCGATCCGAAGGATGTGGGTATTGATGATAATGCGATCGTATTGACTGCTCGTAGCGGTCGTGCGGCGTTGAAGCATCGCCTGCATGTTTTAGGTGTGGATCTGGAGCAGGAGAAATTGGACAAGGTGTACGATGAGTTCTTGAAACTGGCCGATCGTAAGAAAGATATTAATGATGATGATGTTTTGATGTTGGTCGGAAAGGATCGTACGGCCACCCACCGTATTAAATTGGAATATTTACAGGTAACTAGTGGTGTTGGAGTACAATCAGTCGCAAGTATTTGTTTAAATTTGTCGGGAGTAAGAAGATATGAGGCCGCGGCTGGTAACGGTCCGGTTGACGCGGGTATCAAGGCGGTGAAAAAAGCCATTAGTAATAGTGACATGACGATTCAGGAATTCTTGATCCAAGCCATTAATAAAGGTAGCGATGATACGGGCAAGGTGCATATGCAGGTAGAGTATAACGGGGCTACCTATTATGGGTTTTCTGCGAATACCGATATTATCGCTGCTTCCGTGGAGGCTTTCGTGGACGCCATCAATAAGTTTATAGTAGACTAAAAATAGACAAGACAATGAGCAAGACATTATTTGAGAAAATCTGGGACAAACACGTGGTGGACACGTTGCCCGACGGAACCATACAATTGTATATCGACCGTCTGTATTGTCATGAGGTGACTAGCCCGCAGGCTTTCGCCGGATTACGTGCACGTGGATTGAAGCCCTTCCGTCCCGCGCAAATCACTTGTATGCCGGACCACAATATCCCGACATTGAACCAAGATAAGCCTATCGAGGACCCTATATCCAAGAATCAAGTGGATACCTTGGAAGAGAACGCGAAGTATTTCGGCTTGACGTATTACGGTCTTCAACATCCGAAGAATGGTATCATCCATGTGGTAGGTCCGGAGACAGGCTTGACGCAGCCGGGTATGACGATCGTTTGTGGCGACTCCCATACTTCTACGCACGGTGCCATGGGTGCTATCGCCTTCGGTATCGGTACGAGCGAGGTGGAGATGACCTTGGCTACCCAATGTATCATGCAGCGTAAGCCGAAAACGATGCGTATCACGATCGATGGTGTACGCAAACCGGGCGTTACGGCGAAGGACTTTGCCTTATACATTATTAGTAAGATGAGTACCAGCGGTGCTACGGGCTATTTCGTGGAGTACGCCGGCGAGGCGATCCGTAATACGACCATGGAGGAACGTCTGACGATCTGCAATCTTTCGATCGAGATGGGTGCCCGTGGTGGTATGATCGCTCCGGACGATGTTACTTTCGATTATTTGAAAGACCGTGAGTTCGCCCCAAGAGGCGAGGAATGGGAGCGGAAGGTGAGCGAGTGGCGTCAGTTATATAGTGATCCGGACGCTAAGTTCGATAAGGAGATCGTTTTCCACGCCGAGGATATCGACCCGATGGTTACGTACGGTACGAACCCGGGCATGGGTATGAGTATCAGCAAAGATATCCCCTCCTTAGAAAGCGTGCCCGAGGCAGGCCGTATCTCTTATAAGAAGTCTTTGGATTATATGGGCTTCAAGGCAGGCGAGTCTATGTTGGGTAAGAAAGTGGATTATGTCTTTTTAGGTAGCTGTACGAATGGCCGTATCGAGGATTTCCGTGCTTTCGCCTCTTTGGTGAAAGGAAAGAAGAAAGCGGATGATGTAACGGTTTGGCTGGTTCCCGGCAGTTGGCAGGTAGAGCGGGAGATTCGTGCCGAGGGGATCGACAAGGTTTTGGCCGAGGCCGGCTTCGTCCTTCGTCAACCGGGATGTTCCGCTTGTCTGGCGATGAATGAGGATAAGGTTCCGGCGGGTAAATATGCGGTCTCCACTTCCAACCGTAATTTCGAGGGCCGCCAAGGACCGGGTGCGCGCACCATCTTAGCGGGGCCGCTTGTGGCCGCCGCCGCCGCTGTGACAGGTAAGATCACGGACCCGAGAGAACTGATGTAAAGACTAATCTAATAAAGTAGCATAAGATGAAAACAAAATTCAATATAATCACAAGCACTTGCGTACCTCTTCCTTTAGAGAACGTGGATACCGACCAGATTATCCCAGCCCGCTTTCTGAAAGCGACTACCAAAGAAGGGTTCGGCGAGAACTTATTCCGGGATTGGCGATATGATAAGGAAGGTAATAAGATCGAATCATTCGTCTTGAACGATCCTACGTATAGCGGAAAGATATTGGTAGCGGGAAAGAACTTCGGTTCCGGTTCCAGCCGTGAGCATGCGGCTTGGGCGATCGCCGATTACGGTTTCCGTGTCGTGGTCTCCAGTTTCTTCGCCGATATCCATAAAAACAACGAGTTGAACAACTTCGTGCTGCCGGTTGTTGTGACTGAAGAGTTCCTCGCTGAATTGTTCGATTCGATTTACAAGGACCCGAAAACTGAGGTCGAGGTAAATCTACCGGAGCAAACGATCACGAACAAGGCTACGGGCAAAAGCGAGCATTTCGAGATCAACGCCTATAAAAAGGATTGCCTGATCAACGGATTGGACGATATCGACTATTTACTGGCAAATAAATCAAAGATAGAAGCCTTCGAGGCAGCACGCTGATTATGATAGAAATAATGGATACAACCCTCAGAGATGGGGAGCAAACTTCGGGCGTCTCCTTCGCCGCTCACGAGAAGCTTAGCATAGCGCAAGTGCTGCTGAACGACTTAGGCGTGAACCGGGTGGAGATCGCCTCCGCCCGTGTGTCGGACGGAGAGTTTGAGGCCGTGAAGCGTGTAGCCGCTTGGGCCGCCCGTTCCGGAAACCTAGACAAATTGGAGGTCTTGGGTTTCGTGGATGGTACGGTCTCTCTCGACTGGATTGAATCCGCAGGTTGCCGTGTCGTGAACTTGCTTTGCAAGGGCTCTTATAAGCATGTCACCGAACAGCTTCGAAAGACTCCCGAGCAACACGTTGACGATATTCGTACGGTCGTATTGGAAGCGGCGAAACGGAAGATCGACGTGAATATCTATTTGGAGGACTGGTCGAACGGTATCAAGCATTCCCCGGATTACGTATTCTTGGTAATCGATGCGTTGAAAGGACTTCCGATCTGCCGTTTCATGCTCCCGGATACCTTGGGAGTCTTGAATCCCGGAAATACCTACGAGTATTGCAAGATGATGGTGGACCGTTACCCTGATTTACGGTTTGACTTCCATGCGCATAACGACTATGATCTTGCCGTAGCGAATGTATATTCCGCCATCCGTGCGGGTATCAAGGGAATCCATACGACCGTGAACGGTTTGGGAGAGCGTGCGGGTAATGCTCCATTGAGCAGCGTCCTTGCCGTCATCAAGGATCAGTTGGGAGAGGAGACGAACTTGAGGGAGGAAAAGATAAACAAGGCCAGTCGTTTGGTCGAGACCTATTCGGGGGTGCATATCCCGCCCAATAAGCCGATTATCGGAGAGCATGTGTTTACGCAATGCGCCGGTGTCCATGCGGACGGTGATAGCAAGAACAACCTGTATTGCAACGACCTGCTTCCTGAGCGTTTCGGACGGGTTCGCGAGTACGCCTTGGGCAAGACCTCCGGAAAAGCGAATATCCGCAAGAATCTGGAAGCGCTCGGTATCGACATGGATGAGGGCTCGATGCGTAAGGTTACGGAACGGATCATTGAGTTAGGGGATAAGAAAGAAATGGTTACCCCGGAGGATCTTCCTTATATTATCAGCGATGTGCTTCATCATGATAATGCGCTGGAGGATCAGAAAATACGGATCTTGAACTATTCCTTATCCTTGGCCCAAGGGCTGAAACCGGTGGCTACCTTGAAGATCGAGATCAATGGCGAGGCTTACGAGGAATCGGCTTCCGGTGATGGCCAATACGACGCTTTCGTTCGTGCCCTACGCCGGATTTATTCCCGTTTGAACCGCCCGTTCCCGATGTTGACGAACTATTCGGTATCCATCCCGCCGGGAGGACGTACGGATGCGTTCGTGCAGACGGTCATCAGCTGGAATTATGCCGGGGTCGATTTCAAGACTCGTGGTCTGGACGCTGATCAGACTGAGGCGGCGATCAAGGCGACATTGAAGATGCTGAACAAGATAGAGGATTAATAATTAAAAAGGTAAAGGGTATGAAAAAGTTGACTATCGCGCTTGTAGCGCACGACAATCGTAAGGCGGAAATGGTAGAATGGGCGGTACATAACGCTGAGTTCTTGTCTCACCACCATATTGTTTGTACGGGTACGACCGGAAATTTGGTTCGTAAAGCTCTCGAGGAAAAAGGGGTGAACGCGGATATTGCTTGCATGCATTCCGGTCCGATGGGAGGCGATGCTGAGATTGCCGCTATGGTTGTCCGTAAGGAGATCGATTTGGCGGTCTTTTTGATAGACGACTTGAATCCGCAACCGCACGAGGCCGACATCCAGATGTTGCTTCGCCAGTGCCGTGTTCATAACGTACCTATCGCTTGTAACCGTTATAGCGCCGACTTGATGATTACAAGTACCCTGTGGGATGATGACACGTATTTCCCCACGGAGCCTAAGTATGTACATTTTAACAGAGAATAATAACAAACATTTACGATGAAACTGAATATAGCAGTACTTCCCGGAGACGGGATCGGACCAGAGATTTCCGTGCAAGGCGTGGAAGTAATGAGTGCCGTTTGTGAGAAATTCGGACATGAGGTTCACTATGAGTATGCCCTTTGTGGCGCTGACGCGATCGATAAGGTAGGCGATCCTTTCCCGGAGGAGACCTATCGGATTTGTAAGGATGCCGACGCTGTTCTTTTCTCGGCCGTGGGCGATCCTAAGTTTGATAATGATCCGACAGCGAAAGTACGTCCGGAGCAAGGTCTTTTGGCGATGCGTAAGAAGTTGGGCCTGTTCGCTAATATCCGTCCGGTGCAGACCTTCAAATGCCTATTGCATAAATCGCCGTTGCGTGCCGAATTGGTGGATGGCGCGGATTTCTTATGTATCCGTGAGTTGACCGGTGGTATGTATTTCGGTGAGAAATATCAAGACAACGATAAGGCATACGATACGAATATGTATACCCGCCCGGAAATCGAGCGTATCTTGAAAGTGGGCTTCGAGTATGCGATGAAACGGAATAAGCACCTGACGGTTGTTGACAAGGCGAACGTACTTGCCTCTTCCCGTCTATGGCGCCAGATCGCTCAAGAGATGGCTCCTAGCTATCCGGAAGTAACGACAGACTATATGTATGTGGACAACGCCGCTATGCGTATGATCCAAGAGCCGAAATTCTTCGACGTGATGGTAACCGAGAATACGTTTGGTGATATCTTGACGGATGAGGGTTCTTGCATCAGCGGCTCTATGGGCTTGCTGCCTTCCGCTTCTACCGGAGAGAGCACGCCGGTTTTCGAGCCGATTCATGGCTCTTGG
This sequence comes from Parabacteroides distasonis ATCC 8503, assembly GCF_000012845.1. Taxonomy (NCBI): domain Bacteria; kingdom Pseudomonadati; phylum Bacteroidota; class Bacteroidia; order Bacteroidales; family Tannerellaceae; genus Parabacteroides; species Parabacteroides distasonis. Next base: position 2,429,930 of record NC_009615.1, on the reverse strand, counting down.
CCGCAGGCGAAAGGGCTGAATATTGCGAACCCCTTGGCGCAAATTCTTTCAGTAGCGATGTTATTCGAGTATTTCGACCTCAAAGAAGAGGGAGCCTTGATCCGTGAAGCCGTAGACGCTTCCCTCGATGCGAATGTCCGTACGCCGGAAATCCAAGTGGAAGGTGGAGCGAAATATGGAACGAAAGAAGTGGGTAGTTGGGTTGTCAATTATATCACGGAAAAGTAGTATAAATGGGCCGATTTCGCACCAGTAGTGGCGCAGGCTCACACGTATAGTGGCATCGGCTCACGCGAGTAGTGGCGTAGGCCAATACCACTACTCGCGTGAGCCGATGCTACTATACGTATAAAAACAACCTTAACGAGCCATCTTCATCAACTCGTCGATAGTCGTTTTATCATATCCCATATCCTCAGCTTTCTTGAAGTCTAAGGCGGCCGATGCCTTCTCATATTGGGCGAGTTTTACTTTGCCTCGCAATACATATAAAGCGGCTGTCGGGGTACTTTCCACGAAAACACGATTGATATCGGCCATAGCCCGGGCGTTCTTGCCCATCATGAAGTATAGATCGGCACGGCCCTCGTATAATATCCATTCACGGGGCATCTCGCTGATCAAGTAATTAAAGATGCGTTCGCTCTCATCGTAATTCCCCCGTAGCTTTTCGAGAATTGCGTGTCCCAGACGTCCTTTCACGGATTTCTCGTTTACTTCCAGTATCTTATCGAAATCCTGCTCGGCCAAAAGATAGTTCTTATGTTGCAAATGAAGCATTGCCCTGCAATATAACGCCTCTTGATGATGGGGGTTCAAGATTAACAGGGCATTGTAATCGTTCGTCGCTTTTTCGATCTCACCCATTTCCGTATATAAGCCGGCACGATTTTCTAGTATGGCCTCATTATTCGGATGGCGGCTTAGGGCGGCGGTATAGGAGAGAAGGGCATCTTCCAGTTTCCCTTGTCTGCGCTGTATCGTCCCGAGATTCATAAGCAAGGCGTAGTTGTTGGGGTTTCCCGGTTCGAGGTGCATGGCGGCTCGTAGGCTCTCTTCGGCGGAGACTAAGTCGTTCTTGTCCAAGAAGTCAAAACTTTTCTCGACAAACTTCTCGTATGTCTGAGCGTGGCCATAGCCTATTGAAAGGAAAAGGGCGGCGAGTATCGCAAGGATTTTCATGCTGTCGTATTTAACGTGTTATTTGATTGATGCAAAGCTACGTAATTATTTCATGGTTTTACCAGATTAAAAAAACTTTATACCTTTGCTACATTTCATAATATTTTTGGAAGATCAGATTGTTATATAATTAATAGATTAACTAAAATAGAAGAGATATGGTATTATTAGCAGCTGTAGAAGCTAGTTCTAAATTAGAGGAAGCTATCAGATCCTTGGTTGAGCATGGCTCCCAATTGGGTTTTACGATTATTAAAGCCCTTATTGTCTTTTTGGTGGGACGATTGGTTATAAACTTACTAAATAAACTGGTTCGGAAGATATTGAGCAAACGGGATATCGATCCTTCTGTCAAGACTTTTGTGGGTAGTTTGGTGAATGTCAGTTTAACCATTTTATTGATTATTTCAGTCGTAGGGGCGTTAGGCGTTCAAACTACGTCGTTTGCCGCCTTGTTGGCTTCCGCCGGTGTCGCTGTCGGTATGGCATTGAGCGGTAACCTGTCAAACTTTGCCGGTGGATTGATCATCCTTCTTTTCAAGCCTTATAAGGTGGGTGATTATATTGAGGCGCAGGGTGTTGGCGGTACCGTGAAAGAGGTCCAGATGTTCCATACCGTATTAGGTACGGTTGATAATAAGGTCATTTATATACCGAACGGCTCTTTGAGCAGTGGCGTTGTGACTAATTTCAGTAACCAGACGACTCGCCGTGTAGACTGGACCTTTGGCGTGGAATACGGCAGCGATTATGAGAAAGTAAAGCAAGTGATAGAGTCTGTATTAGCGAAGGATTCCCGCATCTTGTCCGAGCCGGCCGCTCCGTTTATCGCCTTGACAGCCTTGGCGGACAGCAGCGTAAACGTGGTGGTACGTGTTTGGGTAAATAGTTCAGACTATTGGGGCGTGTATTTCGATATTAACAAGAATATCTACGCGACCTTCAATGAGGTAGGTATCGGTTTCCCATTCCCGCAACTAACCGTACACCAAGCGAAGGATTGAAGTTCGTGATAATCTATGACTTGTCCTTAAAAGGAATCTTTTTGTTCAAAAATCTTTGAGTTTCGTTAGATGTGCGGTTATTTTATAGATGGTTGAACAAAAAGATTTATCTTTGTGAATCGCAAATTAGAGATTAGACACAGAGTGTATACGATATTACGGAACTTTATTTTATTACTTTAGTATTTTTATTTGATTATATTTAAGTAGAATGATTTAAGGCTCATCCTTATATAGATTAAGGGTGGGCCTCGTTTTTTATAGTAGTGTGTAGAGATTCCACACTCTCGTGGGGAAATTTTCCACATTCCACGGTTTGTTCCACACTTTGGCAACCGAATGATTGATTCTTCGCTTTTGGTTAATTGTCGGATTTACAACTTGTTATTCTCTTGTCGTTTTTTAGGGTGAGTTTTGGCACGGAGATTGCACCCTATACTGCGAATTTATGATGTAAGAGAAAAAAGGTTTAGGTATTTAGGTTTTTAAGGTATGAAAAAGATTGTTTACGGGGCTATTGTCGCTTTATGTGGCTTATTTATTGCCCCTGATGTAGAAGCGCAAGCCGGGATGGCCGGTAGCGCTAAGGAAACAGTGGCACAGGATAAATTTTATCCGATCGAGGTAACTGATATGCCCCAAGTATTGCGTGATGCGGTAAATACTTCCTATGAGGGATGTATGGTGAAATCAGTTGAGGTGTCAAACAATAGCACGTTTGTGAAGTATAAGGTAGTATTACTTTCCAGAAATGGTAAGATATATAAGGTTTATTTCGATGACAGAGGTCATGTCGTAAAAGAACATGCTTATTTCGAGTAAGCCTGTGAAGATATTTATTGAGTAGATTAGATTTCCAGCCGTTTTGCCTGTGAAGGTGGAGCGGTTTTTCTCCAAAATATATAGTTTCATGATATTACTATATAAATACACTGTTTACATTTTTAGTAGTATAGTCGTCCTGTTCGTGAGAATAGGACGATTTTTGTTATAAGACGCTAAATCGATTGTTAATCTCATACGCCCTCAAAACCTTTTCTAAACAACCCCTGTTTAGACTGTGATTAATAAATAAAATCTATTTGATTATGGACAAAAAATGTACTCTTATTGCTGCGGCCCTGATGGTTGCGGGCGTATTCTCGGCTAATGCTCAGTCGAGTACGACCGTTCCGGAGGCTCAGTGGAAAGCCGGTAACTATTATTATTTAAAGACAGGTTCTTCCGTTTTGTCTTTAAGTGGTGAGAAAGCCGACTCAGTAATTGTTAAAACTTTGGCGTCAGACGCTACCAAAGCCGCTATTGATTCTGCCTTGTGGCAAATCACGAATGCGGGTACGACTCCTGCTGGTCCTGTGTATCAATTCAAGAACAAGAAGACACAGGCCGTTTTGTCGTTTGCGGCTTCATCTACGGCAAAGCCTGTTATCACATCGGGCGTGAATCAGTGGACATTCTCTGACGCTGCCGGTGGTAGCGCTATTCAGGCTTATTACGGAAACAATCAAATCTTGGCGTTGGATGTAGCTGGGACAGACTTGAGCTTAGGTTCTTCTGCTTCTTCTACGAAATTTACCGTAGAGGCTCCTAGCGACGCTATGTATTTGAGCGCAAGTGAGCTAGGGGATGGTTTCCAAGTCTTTCAATTGACGTTTGGAGGAAATTATCAAGGAAATATCTTCGAGGGTAAGAACTTGATAGCGAAGAATACGGCGGCTCCCGCTACAGGCGCTATTGCGAACGCTAAATATGTGACCTTGCAAATCCAAGGTGACCAAGTATTTAGTGATGGTAAAGCAAAATACTTAGGTGTCGATACATTGAAGAATGTGATCGCCGGTGCTACCGGTGTATATGGGGCTAAGTTTACGGCTGACTCCACCTATGACGCTAGTGGCTTGCATACACTGGGTAACGCTGATTTCCAGAAATTCTATTTCACGATCAACTTGAAGAACGATGCTTTGGCTATGTATGCCGCTGCCGCTCCGACCGTGAACGCAAGTCCGATGAGCTCCGTTCCGAACGTACGTGTCGTATATGCCAGCGTGATCGAGACGAAAGCCTTGACCGTATCTGACTTGCAGTCGGGTTCTACTCAACCTGCTCAAGGAGCCGCTCCTGTTATTACCGTAACGAAGGGAACTCCTTCTACGATCGCTACAGGTACAGGCGTATACTTCTTGAAGAGTGCGAGCAAGGGCGATAAGGGCGGACAATACGCTGTCGCTTACGATAAGAGTGCCGCTTCCGATAAGTTGGTAACCGCGGCAGGTTTCAAACCTTCTATTTATCAACCGAAGGGACAATGGTATATCAAGGAAAACAACGGAATGTATTCGGTTGTAGACCGTAATACGAATACGACTATTATTTCTAACGAGGAGATCTTCGCCGTTCAAGGTATGGCCAATACCTATACATTTGGGGGTAGCACCGATTCTATTACGGTGGAATATCAAGCGAATGTGGATTTAAAGGATAAGTTCTTGGGTACTCGTCACTTCTCTGCGGAGGAACTCGCTGATAATGGTTATGTATTGAACTTAATCTCCGGTACTCCGGGTGTAGACGATCTGTATGCGTTTACTTCTGATTCCGTATTGATGATTAAATCCGGTGACGCAGCGAACGCAGCCGCTCTTCGTATCGTGGTTAGCCAAGATTCCGTACAGAATGTAACGGATGGTTTAGGTGCCCGTGCTTTAGGTGATACCTTGTATCATGCGACTTATATGTTGAAAGAACGTTTCAGCAATGATTTGGTTGCCAGCGAGAATGGCGGACCGTTGAAATTATCTGATTATACCGCTCCGTTGGAATTCGTATTCAATACGGCTACGACCGGTGGCAAATACCAGATGGCTACAAGGGTAGGTGCGACCACTCAATATGTCTTTATGAACGTGAATACGGCGAACCTGATCCTTTCCGATAAGGTTAACTACTTCGACTTTGTCGCTGTAGAGGCTCCAGAGTACGCTTCTATCGACAATTCTCACAAGCGTTTCGGTACGAATGGTAAGTTCTTGACGATGAATCCGCTGAATTTCTTCGCCGAAGTGAAGAACGAAGGCCAAGATATCTTGAAGTCAACTTATGAGACTGACAACTTCTCTTTGTGGGTTCAAGAAGCCGATACCGTGATCGCTGGTAAACCGTTGTATTTCATCACGACATCGATCTATACGCCGGAGACAACTACCAAAGCTGTTTCTCCTCGCTACTATATGGTATCCTTGCGGGATTCTAACGAGACATTCGTTAGCAATGGCGCTACTTACTACCGTGTAGGCTTCAGCGATAAAGCGAATATCGTTCCGTCTTTGGATAACAACGCTTTGTTCGCCTTCAAGACAACTCAGGATGGTGGTTACTTATTGGAGAACCAGAAAGAGCTGAATCGCACCGTGGCCGCAGGCGAGTTGAAGACTCCTTATGTAGGTGTGGTAAACAATGTTGTGGTAATGTCTAATGTTGGCGTTCCATTCACGATCGAGAATGCTCCGACCCCGGTTTCCAACGAACAATTGGAAGAGGTTGCCAGCTTCACGGTAATCGCTGGCGAGGCTAGCGTTACGGTCTTGAACGCGGCAGGCAAGACGGTTACATTGTCTAACATCTTAGGTCAGACCACCGCTTCCGCTATCGCTTCTTCAGATAACTTCGTGATGCCGGCATCGAAAGGTATCGTGGTAGTTTCCGTTGATGGCGAGACCGCCCAGAAGGTCGTCGTTAAATGATGAATAACTGATAGTGGATATCAGTCTGTATACTAACGCCGGGATTCCTACTGTATGGTAGGGGTCCCGGTGCTTTGTTTATAGGTAGGCCATTTGTATGGAGGGATTCTACTCCTCCAGTTTATTCTTTAGATAAGCGATCTTCTTCTCTGATTTCTCTTTCAAGGTGTTCATGCTCTTGATATCGCTTAATACGGTGGCGAGGTTGAAGGTGTTGACGATCGCTTTCTTGTCGGCGTCCGCCATATATATAATGTAAGGCTTGCCTCCTGTGTATTCCACCTTGATCCGCTCTTTCTCGTTATCGTAGATGAACTTGACGGCATCGACGCAGTGCTCCCCCTTGTAGGTCACTACCTCCGTGGTGCTTCCCATATCCTTGAAGCGGTAATTCAGTCCGCCGTCGTACGGGATGGAAGCGGTCTCGGCGAATTGGCCGTCTTTCAGGCTCAGCTTGATTCCCGTATGCTCGATGGGGCGTCCGCCGTAATATACGCTGGCCAGATACATCTCGCCCTCCTCGTTCACGCCGCAACGTACGTAACAACGTTGCACGTTGCGCTCGATCGTCTGCTGTTTCCAGATATAATTGCCGATTTCCTCGTAAACGGAATCCTTCTCGAAAGCGAAGCCTTTCTTCAATCCCTCTACTTCCTCCAGCTTGATCGGGAGTAAGCTGTCGCAGAAAGCGATGTTTCGCTCCGCCTCCTTTACTTCTACTTGGCGCATAAGCGTTAATCCCTGCTTCAGTACCTTTACTTCCTTGGGATAGAGCGCCCGGATACTGTCTATCTCGTTCTTCGCCCCGAAAAACTCGTTATTCTCGTACATGGCCCGGGCCTTGTCCAAACGGGCCTGAGCCGCTTTCTCGTCTCCGTTACAGCCCGTTAAAATGGCAGCAATGAGCGTTATACAGATCGCTAACTTTTTCATATCTTTCTCGTTCAATGTATTTGATACCGCAAAAGTACATGAAATTTGATTATCTTTGCGCTCTTTATTGGATTTGGAATACATAAATATGTATATAAACGAGGAAGAGATAGTAAATCATATATCCGCGAAGCCTTTCCATTTGATATCGGAGGCGGCGGAAGAGCTAGGTGTTGAGGTATATGTAATAGGCGGATATGTGCGGGATATTTTCTTGAACCGCCCATCCAAGGATATAGACGTGGTAGCGGTTGGCAGCGGTATCGAGTTGGCCAAACGAGTGGCCAAAAAGATCGGGCGTGGCGCTTATCTTTCCGTCTTCAAGAATTTCGGGACGGCGCAGGTGAAAGCCGGCGATCTGGAGCTGGAATTCGTGGGGGCGAGGAAAGAATCCTACAGCCATGACAGCCGTAAGCCTGTCGTGGAAGACGGCACCTTGGAGGATGACCAGAACCGCCGCGATTTCACGATCAACGCCTTGGCCCTTTGCCTGAACAAGGAGCGTTACGGAGAATTGGTCGATCCCTTCGGCGGGTTGGAGGATATGGACGAGCTTACGATCCGTACGCCTTTAGACCCGGATGTTACTTTCAGCGATGATCCGCTCCGGATGATGCGTGCGGTTCGTTTCGCCACTCAATTAGGTTTCTTTATCGATCCCGACACCTTCGACGCCATCATCCGTAACCGGGAGCGTATCTCCATCATCTCCAAGGAGCGTATCGTGGACGAGTTGAACAAGATCGTCCTCTCGCCAAAGCCCTCTATCGGTTTCGACTTGCTGGATAAATGCGGACTGTTGCCATTGATTTTCCCCGAGCTTTGCGCCTTGAAGGGCGTGGAGACCAAGGAGGGGATCGGGCATAAGGATAATTTCGCCCATACCTTGATGGTGCTGGATCGTTTGAGCAAGACTTCCGATAATCTATGGCTGCGTTGGAGCGCCCTCTTCCACGATATCGCCAAGCCTGCCACGAAGCGTTTCGACCCTCGCTTGGGATGGACGTTCCATAATCATAATTTTATCGGCGAGCGGATGATCCCCGGTATTTTCAGGAAGATGAAACTCCCGATGAATGAGAAGATGAAGTACGTGCAGAAGATGGTAAGCCTGCATATGCGTCCGATCGCCTTGTCGGACGATGAGGTGACGGATTCGGCGATCCGCCGTCTGCTGTTTGACGCGGGAGATGATATCGACGATTTGATGAAACTGTGCGAGGCCGATATCACGAGCAAGAACCCGGAGAAGGTTCGCCGTTTTTTGAACAACTTTCGAAAGGTGCGCGAGAAGCTGGCCGATATAGAGGAAAAAGACCGTGTCCGTAACTTCCAGCCCCCGGTATCCGGCGAGGAGATCATGGAGACGTTTGGCTTGGCTCCCTCCAAGCCTGTCGGCGTGCTGAAAGAGGCGATCAAGAACGCCATCCTCGACGGCGTGATCCCGAACGAGTATGAGGCGGCCCGTCAATTCCTTATACAACGTGCGGAGAAGATGGGGCTGAAGCCGATTCTGTGATCTTATAGTCACAAGGCTCAGTCTTACAGTTGGCACAGTCCCCTGTACGAAGTACTGCGGTACTTCCTAGAGGGTACTGTAGTACTTCGTACAGAGTACTACGGTACTTCGTGCACAGTACACTGTCTAAGAATTTAATCGCTCTACCGCTTTCACTCCGTTTACCGCCTTGATCTTTTTCGTCAGCAAGTTTAATGCGGTCGTATCTCTTACCAATACGGTAAAGTTACCTTGGAATAATCCGTCTACCGAGTTGATGTTTAAGGAGCGAAGCGTGACGTTCGATTCCTTTCCGATCACGGAGGTGATGTTGGTGACGATCGCTATATCGTCCCGTCCGATCACCCGCAACGTAACCGTATAGCCATTGTCTCCCTTGCCGCTCCATTTCGCACGGATGATCCGGTAACCGAAGCGGCTGAACATCTCTTGGGCGTTCGGGCAATCCATGCGGTGTATCTTGATACCTTGCGTGGAGACGAAACCGAAAACCTCGTCGCCATAAATCGGGTTGCAGCATTTGGCGAGTTTATATTCGATACCCGTCAGGTTCTTGTCGATCACCAAGACATCCTTGTTCGTCGATATCTCCTCCACCGGAGTCGTGGTCACGAATTCCTCCGCGCTACGCACCTCGGTGCGCTCGTTCGTCTCCGTCTCCTTGCGGAAAGCCTCCAGATATTCGTCGATTACTTGGTTGGGATCGAGGCGTTCCTCGGCGATCTCGATGTAGAAGTCCGTGACGGTCTTGAATCCTTTCTTCTTGATATAGCGCATCATGGTTGGCTCGTCCATGTCGATCTTCCGGTTCTTGAAGCGGCGCTGCAACATCTCCTTGGCGAACTCCACGGCCTTCACGGTCTCCTCCTTCAAGGCCTGCTTGATCTTCACGCGGGCCTTGGAGGTGACGACGAAGTTCAGCCAATCCCGCTTCGGGCTTTGCGCCGGCGACGTGATCACGGATACGCTATCGCCGTTGTTCAAGGTGTATTTGATCGGTACGTTCTTCCCGTTCACTTTAGCCGATACGCATTTGCTTCCCAGCTTCGTGTGGATGGCAAAGGCGAAATCGAGGACCGTCGCTCCCTTGGCCAGCTTGATAAGCTCGCCGGTAGGCGTGAAGACGTAGATCTCATCCTTATATAGATCCATCTTGAAATCCTGCATCAAGTCGAGCGGATTATTCTCCTTGGCCTCCAAGGCGGCACGTACGGTATTCAAGAACTCGTCTAGCCCGCTCTCCGCTTTCACGCCCTTGTATTTCCAATGCGCCGCTAGGCCTCGCTCGGCGATCTCATCCATCCGCTTCGTACGGATCTGCACCTCCACCCATTTATTTTGCGGGCCCATCACCGTGATGTGCAAGCTCTCGTAACCGTTGGTCTTCGGGATGGAGATCCAGTCCTTCATACGCTTCGGGTTGGGCTGGTACATATCGGTGACGATGGAGTAGACTTGCCAGCATTCCGAGCGTTCCTTCTCCAGCGGCGTATCCAATACGATCCGGATAGCGAAAAGATCGTAGATACCCTCGAATTCCACCTGCTGCTTTTTCAGCTTGTTATTAATGGAATGTATGGATTTGGTACGCCCCTTGATATCGAACTTGAATCCTGCCGCTGCCAGCTTCCGCTTGATCGGGGCGATGAACTCGGCGATATAAGCGTCACGGGAACGTTTCGTCTCATTCAGTTTCCGTTTGATGAAGTCATACTGTTTCCTGTCCGTGTATTTCAGGGAAAGGTCTTCCAGCTCGCTCTTGATCGTATATAAGCCCAACCGGTGGGCGAGGGGAGCGTACAAATAAGAGGCCTCGGTAGCCAGCCGGATACGATCATCCTCTTGCATCTGTTTTCCCATACGCATGAGGCAGAGGCGGTCGGCGATCATAAGCAAGATCACACGTACGTCCTCGGCAAACGAGAAAAGCAAATGATGGAAATTCTCCGAGTTGACGGCGGTGTTCCGGGCATACAGGTCGGAGGTCTTCAAGAGGCGACGGATGATCAAGGTCACGTCCGCTCCGAATTTCTGCTCCACTTCCTCTATCGTGATCGCTTTCTTCAATACCGGGCGGTATAATAGGAGGGCGATGACCGAGGTGCGTTTCAAGCCAATCTCCAAGGTGGCGATCAAGGCCGTGTCAATATTTCGCAATAAACCGTTGATACCATTCTTATCCCTGCCGTAGCAATCGAGGGCGACAACCCGCTTCATCAGCTCCTTCATCTTTCGGATATCTTCCCTCTCGAGGAAAGAGTAAAGGTTTCGTAACAGGAGCCTGTATTTGGAGAAGAACAGCTTCTTTTCCTCAGACGTAAAGAATCCAATTGTATCCATAGTTATATCATTTTTATTGCCCGGTTGAGGACAAACCGCAAAACATGCTGTAAAAATACTTTTTTCTATGGAATTTCAACATGTATCTTGCGGTTATTTTATACATTTGCGATACACATAGCGCATAAGTGCTTGTGGTGTTACTGATGAGATTATTCACATTAAATACTATACTATGTTAAACGCAAACGATTTAGAACAGCTGAAAGCCAAAGGAATCAGCGAAAAACAGATTGAAGAGCAACTCGCTTGCTTCGTAAAAGGTTTCCCTTTCCTTGAGATAGCGGCCTCCGCTTCGGTAGAAAAAGGTATTATGGTAATATCTAAAGAGGAACAGGCTTCTTATATGGATGCTTGGGACGCTTATCTGGCTAAAAACAAGAAAATCGTAAAATTCGTACCTGCCTCCGGCGCTGCTAGCCGTATGTTTAAGAATCTGTACGAGTTCCTTTCTGCGGATTATAAGGAACCGATGAACGCTTTCGAGAAGAAATTCTTTAGCGAGATCGAGAAATTCGCTTTCTATAAGGCTTTGGACAAGAAGTGCGTGGAGAATACAGGGAAAGATATTCCTGCGTTGGTAGCCTTGGGCGAGTACAAGGAGGTGGTATCCAATTTATTGGAGCCGAAAGGCTTGAATTACGGACAGCTACCGAAAGGCTTGTTGCTTTTCCATAAATATGCCGATACGGTTCGTACGGCGATGGAAGAACATTTGGCCGAAGGCGCCATGTACGCCAAGAATAACGCCGGCGAGGTGAATATCCATTTCACGGTATCTCCGGAGCATCAGGCTTTATTCGAGCAATTGGTTGCCGATAAATCTGGCGAGTACGAGGAGAAGTTCTCTGTGAAATACGATGTCTCTTTCAGTATCCAGAAACCGAGTACTGATACGGTAGCGGCCGCTATGGATAACACGCCGTTCCGCGATAAGAATGATAAGTTATTGTTCCGTCCGGGTGGGCATGGAGCCTTGATCGAGAATTTGAACGATGTGGATGCCGACGTGGTATTTATCAAGAATATAGATAACGTGGTTCCGGATAGCTTCAAATGCTCTACGGTTATCTACAAGAAGGTGATCGCCGGTGTCTTGGTAACATTGCAGGAGAAAGCCTTCAGATATCTGGAACAGATCGAGACCGGCAAATATACCCATGCCGAGGTAGAGGAGATGATTCATTTCTTGCAAGACGACCTATGTATCAAGAACCCGGATACGAAATTACTGGAAGACGCCGAGTTAATCCTGTATATCAAGAGCAAACTGCTTCGCCCGTTGCGTGTATGCGGTATGGTGAAGAATGTGGGCGAGCCGGGTGGCGGTCCGTTCCTGGCGGTGAATCCGGACGGTACGGTTTCCTTGCAGGTGCTTGAAAGCTCCCAGATCGATATGAGCGATCCGGCTAAGAAGGCGATGTTTGAGAAGGGTACTCACTTTAATCCCGTGGATTTGGTTTGCGCCGTTAAGAATCACAAGGGAGAGAAATACAACTTGCCGGATTACGTGGATAAGAATACGGGCTTCATCTCTTATAAGAGCAAGGATGGCCGCGAATTGAAAGCGCTGGAATTGCCGGGCTTGTGGAACGGTGCCATGAGCGACTGGAACACGGTATTCGTAGAAGTTCCTATCGAGACATTCAACCCCGTGAAGACGGTGAACGACCTGTTACGCCCCGAACATCAATAAATACCCAGTTGTAGAGACGGGGCGTGCCCCGTCCCTACAACTAGATCCTTATATTTTCGGTAATTCCCACGGTGCCCTGTATTCCTTGCACAATAGTTTATCCGCCTCCGTATCATGGAAACTCTTTCCATCCCACGATAATTTCTTACCCGTGCGATAGGCTATATTCCCTAATTGGGAGAACTTGGCGATATGCGCCCCGATCTCTACGCTGGCATTGCAATTCCGGTTCCGGCTCTTGATACATTCCAAATGATTCTTCGCATGCAAATTCAAGCCACCCTCTCCGTATGACTTCTTCAAGGGAACAGCCTCCATGCGGGCCTGTCCGTTTACCTTTTCCGGAATAACCTCCCAGCCGCCACGATCGATCACCAAGGTACCGTTCTCGCCAACGAATCCTAGGCCATGATTCCGTCCGTAGGCCCCGTCGTCAATGCCGATCGCATGATCCCACATAACGGTGAAGTCCTTGAATGTATAAATGGTTTGCAATAAGTCCGGGGTCTCGCAAGCGTCATCCGGATAACCAAATTTACCTCCGGAAGCCATGATAGACTCCGGTGCGGTGACGTTCATGCCATACAATGCGTAATCCAGTAAATGTACGCCCCAGTCCGTCATCAAACCTCCCGCATAATCCCAGAACCAACGGAATGTGAAATGAAAACGGTTCCGATTGAACGGACGTTTCGGGGCCGGCCCCAGCCACATATCATAGTCCACTCCGGCGGGCACCGCCTCGTCCGGCTTGACGGGGATAGAGGGGCACCAACCTTGATAAGAGAATACACGTACGGTGCGTATCTTACCCAGCTGTCCGCTATGTACGAATTGCATGGCGTCCTGCCAATGCGGATCGCTACGTTGCCATTGGCCTACCTGCACGACCCGGTTGTATTTCTGCGCCGCCCGTACCATGATGTTACATTCCTCGATACTATTTCCCAGCGGTTTCTCACAATACACATCCTTCCCGGCTTGGCAAGCGGATACCATTTGCAGGCAGTGCCAATGATCGGGAGTACCTACGATTACGAGATCGATATCCTTATTGTCTATCAATTTACGCCAGTCTTTATATAAATGCTTTACTTTCTTCCCGGTGATCTTCTCGGTCTCTGCCGCCCGATTATTCAATACGTTCTCGTCAATATCCGACAAGGCGATACACTCTACTTCCGGATTACGAAGGAACGCTTTCAGGTCTTCGAATCCCATGCCGTTACATCCGATAAGCCCGACGCCTATCTTATCGTTTGCGCCCACACCAGCGCTCCCGGCTTTAATGAAAAAAGGACTGATGGTAAGTCCGGCACCGAGCAAAGCGGTCTGCCGGAGAAAATCTCTTCGAGTTGTCATGGTATTACTATTGATTTAAAGTATTTGCAATATTAAGCGAAATCCTTTACAATCGCAAATGATAATAGCTTTTTAACTACTTACTTAGTCGATGAAGTATATATCCTATGGCACTTGAAGTATATATCCTGTGGTACTTGAAGTATATCTGTCCGGTAAGGTTGGTATTGTAAGGATATGTACCATTGCGTCTTTGTAAAAAAAGTTATTAAAAGATATAGGGATGCGATATTGGAGAATATAGTTTAACTTTGTGCATTATGTTCACCCTAAAAGGGCGATGTGTTGTATATAATATAATGTATAGAGTATGACTTTGCGAAATTTGCTTTTCTGTTTTTTTATGGTGATGATCTCTGTTTCATGTATCCGGGAGGAGGCGCCCAATGCGGAAGCGGATATCTTGTCGTGTACGGTGGATGGCGATATATTGAAAGCCGAGCCGGAGATCGACAACGAATCCGTGACACTGACCGTGAAAAGTGACGCCGATATTACAAACCTAGCCCCGGTATTCACCTTGACTCCCGGCGCTACTATCACTCCGGCTAGTGGTTCCGCTTTTGATTTTACGACGCCGAGAACCTATACGGTAACTTCCGAGGATGGTCACTGGACAAAGACTTATACGGTGCGTTGTATCGTCTCCGGCGTAAGCACGGAATATCATTTCGAGCATATAACGATGGAGCCGAAGAATGGACGTTACCAGATATTCTATGACTTTACATCGAATGGAGATTCCGTGACTTGGGCGAGCGGGAATGCCGGATTTGCCTTGACCAATAATAAATTGGAGCCTTTAGACTTCCCAACCATGCAAGACGATAACGGATATGTCGGTAAATGCGCTAAGTTGGTGACCCGCAGCACGGGTAGTTTCGGTAGCGGATTCGGTATGCCTATCGCCGCCGGAAACCTTTTCATCGGTACGTTTGATTTGCTGAACGCTATTCCGGACGCAAGGAAAGGCACGAGATTGGGACGTCCTTTCGATCATGTGCCGACTTACTTGAGTGGTTATTATAAATATAAAGCGGGAGAGTCGTATAAAGTGAATGGCGAGGAGGTAAAAGGTAAGAAAGACCAATGTGATATCTACGCCATCTTCTATGAGACGGATGAGAATGTGAAATATTTGGATGGTTTCAACGGGTTGACAAGCCCGAACCTGATATCCGTTGCCCGGATCAGCGATCAGAAAGAGACGGATGAGTGGACGCGTTTCTATATCCCGTTCGTGGCTAAGCCCGGTAAGGTGATCGATAAGGATAAGCTGGCGAAAGGTGGTTATCAGTTATCCATAGTCTTCTCTTCGAGTTTGAAAGGTGATGTCTTCGAGGGAGCGGAAGGTAGCACGCTTTGGATCGATGAGGTTGAGATAATCCAGTCCGGTGAGAACTAAAAAAACAGAGGATATGAAAAGATATATAGTATTAATAGGTATACTGTGCTTGTCGGGTGTCATTACGTTGAAGGCGCAGCAGGAAAGAAACCAAGGAATAATCTGGTCTTCCCTAAGGGGATTGGAATATACGGTAAAGGCCGGTATCAATATCGGCGGAACCGCTCCGGTGCCATTGCCTCGTGAGATTCGTGCGATAGATAGTTATCGCCCTACGCTTTGTGTCTCCATAGAGGGCGATATCAAGAAATGGTTCGGCGAGAGCAAGGAATGGGGTATGATGATCGGTCTCCGTCTGGAGAATAAAGGTATGGAGACAAAAGCGACGGTTAAGAATTACAGCATGGAGATCATTGGCTCCGGTGGCGAGAAGCTGAAAGGAAACTGGACCGGCGGCGTGCAGACGAAAGTGGAGAACTCTTATTTCTCGATACCGGTCGTGGCTCTTTACCAATTGAATAACCGGGTGAGTTTCTCGGCGGGACCATTTGTCTCGTTCGCTACAAACCGGAACTTCTCCGGCTACGTATACGACGGATATCTGCGTGAGATCAATCCTACCGGTACGAAGGTGGAGTTTTCTGGTGACAACCGTGCTTCCTATGATTTCTCGGATAACTTAAGAAAGTTTCAGTGGGGAGCGCAGATCGGTACAGAATGGAAAGCGTTTAAGCACCTTATCGTATACGCTGACTTGACATGGGGATTGAACGATATCTTCCAAAAGGATTTCGATACGATTACCTTCGGGATGTATCCGATCTATCTGAACGTAGGCTTCGGATATGCGTTTTAGGAATTGATATGAATCAAAATAAGGCTATCCCGGACAAGGATAGCCTTTTTTATTAAAAGATTATTATGGAAATAAATTATTTTTTATAACTTTGGGGCAATCATTCTCAGACCAAGTTACATTTTATCTTATATTATTAACAAAATTACCATGAAAGAAAACACTAAGAAGGGCGTAAGCCGTAGAGAGTTTTTGGGTCTTTCCGCACTAGGATTGGCTAGTTTAACAATTCTTCCCAGTTGGGCCATTGATGGAGTCCGTATCGCCCCGAGCGATCGAGTCGTTTTAGGTTTTATCGGCCTAGGTCAGCAAGCATTATCAGACTTTAAAGGATTTGCCGCATGTCCGGGCGTACAGGTTGCCGCATGTTGTGACGTGGACACGATGAAAACAGAGCGTTTCAGAAGACGTGTCGCTGAATGGCAAGCCTCAAAGGGAATGAACCAACGTTGTGATCAATATGAGTTTTACGAGGATTTGCTGGAGCGTAAGGATATCGACGCTATCGAGGTCGCTACCCCGGACCACTGGCATGCCTTGGCTACCATTCATTCTTGTCAATCTGGAAAAGACGTATATTGTCAGAAACCGTTGGCTTATACGATCGCTGAAGGTTTGGCTATGGTAAAAGCCGTACGTAATAATAAACGTGTGCTTCAAGTAGGTAGCCAGCAACGTTCCAGCAGAGAGTTCCAAGCTGCGATCGATATGGTTCAGAATGGAGCCATTGGTCATATAGAGAAAATATATGCACGTGTAGGTGAGCCTCCTACGCCGCTGAGCTTGCCGGAAATGCCGGTTCCCGCTAATTTGAACTTCAATCAGTGGATGGGGCCGTTGAACGATCCGAAGATCCATTATCATCCCGATTTATGTCCTCCTATTTCTCTGGATCCGGAAGAGAACGAGAAACTATGGGGCGCATGGCGTTGGTATCAAGAGACCGGTAATGGTTATACCGCTGACTGGGGCGCTCATATGTTCGATATCGCCCAAGCCGCTATCGGTATGGATGGCTCTGGTCCGGTAGAGTTTACACCTAAGGGATACAATGGCACGCAATATTCAACCATGCGCTATGCGAATGGTATCGTAATGACTGAACAACCTTATTTGGAGGATAATCCGGATGCGCAGGGTATTAAGTTTGTTGGTGATAACGGTTGGATCGAGGTAGCTCGTGGCTACATCAACTGCTCTGATCAGTCTAAGATCCCCGCCGACTTGAAGAATTTGATCGAGAAGCGCCCGAGAATGATGACTCCGGAAGAGCGTAAGAAGATGTATGAGGAATATATGAAGAAGCTGAAAGACAGCAAAAAGAAGGGTAACGATGCGGGTAATTATGAGACTAGTGCTCCGCATATGCAGAACTTCATCGACTGCGTTCGTTCACGTGAGAACCCGATCGCTCCGGTTGAGGTAGGTTGCAGTACGAATACGCTTTGTTGCTTACAGAATATCGCTCGTGAGCTAGGCCGTCCGGTTAAATGGAACCCGGCTACATTAAGCTTCGGTAATGATAAGGAGGCGGCTTCCCACCGTTTGTACTGGTATCAATATCGCAACCCGTATTCATTGCCTTATTTCTGTAAATAAGCCTATTTAAATAGAATGATGTTATGAGTAACAGACGGGATTTCTTAAAAAATATCTCTCTCTTTACCGCTGGTGGATTGCTGGCTGGTAAAGCCGGTTCCGTAAATGCGGCGAACGCTGCGTTGGGAGTTGTGGATGAGGTCCATGCCGGCAAAGAGATTGGCTTGCAGATCTATTCTTTATCCCAAGAATTATATAAAGGCGACGTGGCCGCTAATCTTCGGAAGGTGAAGGATATGGGATACTCCAAGCTGGAGTTGGCGGGTTATGGTAAAGGCGCTATCGGAGGTGTTCCTATGATGGACTTCAAGAAAATGGCGGAAGACGCTGGCTTGAAGATCATTAGCTCGCACGTGAATCCGGTAGACACATCTATCTCTGACCCTTTTAAGGCTATGATTTTCAAATACTCGAAGGAGGTTACCCCAAAGATCATGGAGTATTGGAAAGCTACGGCTGCCGATCATGCGAAACTAGGCTGTAAATATTTGATCCAGCCGATGATGCCGACGATTACTACGCACGATGAGGCTAAACTTGTTTGCGATATCTTCAATCAGGCCTCGGATGTTATCAAGGCAGAGGGCATCGCCACTGGTTTTGGCTATCATAATCATAATATGGAGTTCAATCGTGTCGCAACGAAAGAGCAACAGGAGAAAGTGAAGGGAAATCCTTTCGCTGCCTTCATGAAAGTCGGAGACCAGATTTATGACTTGATGCTGAAAGATACGGACCCGAGCAAGGTTTACTTCGAGATGGATGTTTATTGGACTGTCATGGGACAAAACGATCCTGTCGAGTATATGCAGAAACATCCGGATCGTATCAAGGTATTACATATCAAGGATCGTGCCGTATTCGGCCAAAGTGGTATGATGAACTTTGAGATGATATTCAAGCAAATGTACGCGAACGGAATCAAAGACTATTTTGTAGAGTTGGAGCAAATGCCGGACGGACGTACTCAATTTGCGGGTGTGAAGGATTGTGCCGACTATTTGATCAAGGCTCCTTTTGTAAAATGAAGTAACAATCGATAGATCGTAAGCCTCGGGGTTAATAAACTCCGGGGCTTTTTTATTAGATGAAAGGCAACATAAACGGGTCTATTTTGTTTTTATAAAAAGAAGTTTATATCGCAAAAATCAAGGAAAGGATGAGTTCTAGGATATGGAAGATATTGAAACATACGGTGATCGCTGTTTTATCGCTGGCTGTATTGTTCCTAGTTTTGAATCTTTTCCTGACAGGTCGTTTGGAGCGGTACCTGAAAAGAGAACTGATAGAGCGTACGGCGAATGCTACGGATGGTTTTTATCGCCTTTCTTTCGATAAGCTTTCTATTAGCTTCTTCAAGGGAGAGCTAAGGCTAGAGGGTGTTTCATTGGAGCCGGACTCTAAGGTCTTTGAACATTGGGCCGCCTTGGATAGCTTGCCCGATACCTATGTAAGTACCCGGATTGAGGTGATAGATTTTAAGGGAATTAATTTGGTATGGCGATGGAATTACCGGCAACTCCATTTCAATACCTTTGAGATCCGCTCGCCGGAGGTTCGTGTATACGGCTCTTCCGGATCAAACCCGTTAGTTTCCGGACTGGCGGCAGATACGGTAGAGCATGCCGAATCGAAGACCTTGTACGAGGTGATCTCTCCATACATAGATGCCCTGAGCGTAAAGACCTTGAACTTGGAAAATGCCAGTATCTCTTATAATGTGGAAAACCAAGTCTCGCCGATTATCTATACGTTGAATAACGTAAGTTTCCATGCGTATGGTTTTATGTTGGATTCTACCTCTTCACGGAGCGGGAAGCTGTTGTATTGCGATAACTTCGATTTTGTCACGAACCAGCCGCAAACCTTGTTGGTAAATAATGATTTTAGGTTGGAGACGGATAGTATATGCCTCAGTACCCAAGATTCCATTATCTATATCCAAAAAATCCAATTGCTTCCGCAAGAATTATTGTGGGGGGAGACCAATCGGAAACCTACGAATTATCTGGAAGGGAAAGTGCAAACCGTAGAGATACAAGGGATTCACTTTAGACGGGAAGAAGCCTTGAACTATTTGTCCGCCCGTAATTTTGAGATACAATCTTCGGATATTAAGGTGTATGACTTAACTCGGGAGAAGAAGCAGGCGAATGCCGATGCGGATTCTTTGGTGCAAGCCTTATCGTTATATGATGTGATCTCTCCAGTACTACATAGTATATCCGTGGATCAAATACGAATAGAGCGAACCGCACTTCACTATTCCTTAGCCTTGAAAGGGCAGATAGAGGACTTCTCGATCCCTGAGTTTAATTTCCATGCGGAAGGTCTTCTGATCGACTCCTTGGTAGCTCCGGGCGAGGAACTGAATTATTTTCGTTCCATTGCGTTTGAGGCGAATGATATACAAGGGATCATGAGGGCTCGTAATCATCGGTTCGATATCAAGCGTTTGGCGATGAATACGGCCTTAGGCTCGTTTCATATAGATAGCATGCGACTACGTCCGTTGTCTGTTCGTTCCCACAATGATTATTTGTCGGGAAGTATCGATACGATCTGGATAGACGGGTTGGCGTACGACAAAGGTGTTAGCGCAGATTTACTGAAGGTTCGGTCGCCTCGCTTGGTTTATTATAAAACGCCCTCCGTTGAATCTCCGGATAAAGGGAAAAGCACATCTGTAAATAGCCGTGTGGATGTGGAGAGTTTGTTAAATCCTTTCCTTCGGTATCTTTCCATCCGTAAGATCCAGATTCGGAATGCAAATGTGACATTGGAGGATCGTGAGATAAATGACACGACCCGGTACCGACTCAACGGCCTTGATTTCTTTGCTACGAATTTCTTGGTGGATGAGCAAACGAACCGGAGTGGGCAATTGTTTTTCAAGTATGATCATTTTGGTCTTAGTTTCCGGGATTTCGATAACTACTTACCGGGAAAGGATCTGCGTGTGACTATAAGAAAAGGTTCGCTATCCACCGTAAACGGCTTTTTCCGTCTACAGGATGTGACCCTGGCCGCTAAAAAGGACTCGATACGTTTTTCAACCCCATTGATTTCTTTAGCGGGAATCCGGATTCCCAAGAATAGCATCTATCAGATCGGGTTTGACCGATTTGATTTATCCGATGGTGATTTTTCTATGTCTTGGGGATCGGATACGACAATATTGCGGACTGAGAGCCAAAAGGATATCCAATTGGCTTTGGAGAATGTGTTTGTGGATTTGAAGAAGAAGACGTTTCAATTAGGTGATCTTCAGCTACAGACGAAGGATATCGATATACCGTTGGATAACGGCTTCTACCGTTTGAAAATCGGGGGGCTGGATTTGAGAAAGTCAGGTTTGAGGTTGGATCACGTACATTTAGTCTCGCCTTATTCTAAAATGGAATTCGCTTATAAACAGCCTAAGCATCAAGATTGGTTTGACGTGAAGGTTGGGAACGTAAGATTGAACGACGTGGATATTCCCGGATATTTCTCAACCAAGGAATTACGTGTGGGGGGACTCTGGATAAACGATGTCTTACTACAAAACTTAAAGAACCGGAAGATCCCGGTGGAGCCTCATATCGTTCCGATGATTTATGAAGGTTTACAAAAGGCTCCGGTCCGTTTCAAGATAGATACCGCTTCCGTTGCCAATTTCTCCGTGGTTTATGAGGAATTACCCGTTAAAGGCGATAAGCTCGGTAAGCTTTATTTTACCGATATGAACGGCCAATTTTCAGGTTTGACCAATATCGTTTCCTATCCGGAGCAATTCATCACATTGCATGCGGACGGGAACCTGATGGGATCGGGGCATTTCACGGCTACATGGCAACTCCCCGTGGATTCATTATATGACCGCTTTCTATTGGATGCCCGTTTGGATAGCCTAGACTTGCTTTCCTTAAATGAGATCATAAAACCTCTGGCTCCGGCGGAAGTGACGAGCGGTTGGGCGCAGGATGTGGTCTTTCATATGGATGCCTCAAGCCGGAAAGGACGGATACGGTTAGACTTCCCGTACCGGAAATTGAAAGTGGCTTTATTGAAAGAGAAAGACGGAGAGACCACACAAAAAGGTTTCTTGTCGAGATTGGCGAACTTAGTTCTACGGGATAATAATCCGGCTCATCCGGAGCGAAAAGATAGTAAATTGCGTAAGGTCGATATGGAAATTGTGCGAGATCCCTATCATTCCACGTTTAACTATCTATGGCAGATGCTAAGACCAGCCTTGGTGGAATCAGTCGGAGTCTCGAAAAAAGAACAGGATGCGGCCTTGAAAGTGGCAGGTTTCTTCACGAAGGTAAAGCGCTTTTTCGGTCTCGATAAAAAGAAGGATAAGCGGGAGGAGATTGATACAAATAATAAGGAAATAGAACCTTTAAAAGAATAAATAATGGAATATACAGTAAATCACTATCCGGAGAAACATCGTTTCGAGGTAGTAGAAGACGGCTTGACAGCCTATGTGGAATATCGTTTAAGAGGAGATGCCTTGGACATTATCCATACCATTGTCCCAAAAAACTTGGAAGGGCGTGGGATTGCGGCGACTCTTGTTGAAACAGCTTATAAATACGCAAAGGAACAGGGGTTGCGCCCTTTGGCTACCTGTTCCTATGCGGTTGTGTGGTTAAAACGCCATCCGGAGTTTTAATCCTTGATCGTAATACCTAACATTCTAGCGATGTCCAGTGCTTGTAAGGAGGTTACGGTAGCACCTTTCAACTCTCCTCCGGGAATCGAGCCGATACGTATACCGGCGATCTCGGAGGAAGTGAGATCGATCCCTTTCAAAGAGGTCCGGTGAAGCTCCGCCTCTACTAAATTACAATGTTCGAATTCAACGTTCGTAAATTGGCAATTGTCCAATCCGCCCCCTCGTAAAAAGCATTGATTAAAAGAAACGTTCCGGAGTTTGCTCATGGAGAAGATTACATAATCTCCTTTGCAATCCCGGATGGTAGTATGATTAAAGATTGATTCGGAGAAATTCGTTCCGGTAAGTTTACACCCAATGAACTCTACCCGGTAAAAGCCACATCCGGATAAATTTATATTTGATAGGTCACAGTTCTTAAATACCACATCGCTAAACTGAGATTTACGATAATTGCAAGCAATGAAACCACAATTGGTGAATAAGCAGGAATTAACGGATAGGTTCTGTTTAGATACGTCCTCGACGCATAATCCATTGAAAGAACATTCTGTAAAATCATCCTCTTGTCTGGATATACAATCCATCCAGTCCACATCCTCCCGTAAGTTTTTTACCAATCTAGGCGCTGTTATTTTCAACATGTTATTGTTTCCTATTTTAATTTAGATGGTAAAGATAACGGATTTGGGCTAAATAAACGATATCTTTACTTTATAGTTCATTTTAGCAATATCGGAAAAGTGTGTTCGGGATAATTCTTCTACTTTTGCCTTGAAATCCTAAGAATCATGCGAATAAAGACAACGACAAAGACAGAGTATCAACAACGTATCAATGTATTGGTTGAATACATAAATAATCACTTAGGCGAGGATGTCGATCTAAATAAGCTGGCGGAGATATCCGGATTCTCTCGTTGGCATTTTCATCGGATCTTTGCGGAGTTCTTAGGGGAACCGGTCGGTACGTTTATCGTTAGGATGCGGGTTGAGACGGCCGCTCGGCTTTTGCGTTACACGGAAATACCTGTCAAGGAGATCGCTTATAAAGTAGGATATGACGTACCCTCTTCTTTGTCTAAGGTTTTTCGCCAGTTCTATGGTATTTCTCCAAATGAATATAGAAACAATAAAGATTATGTAATTATGGAACCGAATAGAATAATGCCCGATATGGAATTGAAGGTCGAGGTAAAAGATTTACCCGGTAAACAAGTAGCCACATTCGTTTAAACGGAGGGTATAAAGAAATCGATTATCCGGGAACTTGGATGCGCTTGCTCCAATTTGCTAAGGAGCAAAACATCCAGCCATTGAGTTTTTCACCGATCTGCTTGTACCATGATGATCCGAAAGTGACCTCACCGGATAAGCTGCGTACCGATATTTGTATGGAAGTCGCTCCTGCGGTTTGCCCTAAAGGGGAGATTGGTACGAAAAAGGTATTGGAAGGGCGTTTTATGGTCGCTCTTTATAAGGGAACTTATCAGCAATTAGGGGCTGTGTATGATACGCTTTACGGCAAATATCTCCCCGAGATGGGTCTTTCCTTACGAGAAGTGCCTAGCGGCGAGATCTACTTGAATGATCCTCGTAATACGAAGCCGGAGGATTTATTGACTCAGATTTATGTGGCGGTAGAATAATAAGAGCTAGAGAGGTTTCTGAAGTGAATAAATGAATTAATCTTGATTGCCGTCTTGTCTAATTAGCGGCAATCAAGATTTTTAATATTTTAGATGCGATTGTATGATGTGATAACTTATATACTTGCTTTTACAAATTCATTATCGATCCAATAAGTCGCTTCTTCGGAAGTGAATTTCAATATACAATAGCTCGGATCTATTACTCCTCCAGGGAAATGGGCGAACATCCAGTCAGACCAAAGGGCTTTCTTGATTTCCATATCGGAAACGATCTCGACCTTACCCGTTAACACGATACTGTCTCCTCCTTTCATAAAGCAAACTCCGGCTTTCGGGTTGAGTTGGAATTGTATTGTCTTATCAGAGAACGTGCCTGTAGAGAACCATATCTGGGAAATGCCATCCGCTTTTATTTTTCCCATAGGAACCGGACGGGGATAACCCTCTTCCGTAACAGACGCAAGCATAGCGGTATCACATTCCGTTAATATGGAAATTGCTTTTTCCTCGATTAGCTTGAGGTCTATCATCTGGACGGGTATACATAAATCGATCATACATTTATCTTGTGGATGTTGATCGAGGGGGATGCTTTGATAGATCTCGAATGATTTGCCCGCACAAGGTTTGCATTGGTGTTTGGATGTAAGCGTGTACATCAAGCTCCATGCGGCGGGTATTTCATCCGTTCCTATCTCAAAATGCCCGATCGCATAAAGTCCTCCGGATAATAATCCTTTTGAGATCTCACTTTCTCCCTCTACCTCTTGAGGCACTGTTAAACCGATATCCACACTTAACACCTTTCCTTCGTGTTGGTAAACTGATATCAGTTTATTTGCCGGACCGTTTATAAGTCCTTTTGGCCCGGCCCATTGCATAAGCTTTCTGATAGAGCTTGGGATCAAGCTTATATCTCCTTGATGATGAAGATACACGATGTGTGTAGCTTGTAGTTCTTTTAGTTCAAAAGTGTAATTCATAAGATTCTTATTTGTAAAAGTTCAATAGTGCAAACATACGGAATGACTATTCTTTCTGGTTGTAAAAAAACGACTTTTTATGTGATAGATTCTTGCGATTTTATTTTTAATCAAATATAAGTAAGCGGTTCATCCGCAGGATTTGGTAAAGTCAGGAAGTAAGAGGGAACGTCTCCCGCTAAACGCTTGAATTCTTTGATAAAGTGGGAATGGTCATAGTAGCCGCAATCTAAGGCGATGCTGCTTAAGTCCGTGTGTGGGGCGTTCCTCAGTACTTCTATGGCATATTGGAATTTTATGATCCGGCTGAATTCTTTGGGGGTATATCCGGTGGCATCCTTGAACTTACGTTGGAAATGTCGCTGGCAGATGCAAATCTTGTCGATCAAGTTTTGTACGGGTAGCTGTCCGTAGGACTGTTTTATAAATGAGGTGGCGTATATAATTTGTCTGTCTACTTGAATGGATTGGGTGAGAAGGCGTATAAGATAGCCTTCGATAATGCGGATACGGACGGAATCGTCCGGTTGTTCGCAAAGCATCTCGGCAAAGGAATTATCGAATAAAAGGTTAATATCTGAAGACTGGATGCGAAGATCGGCAAACTGTCCCAAAGGCTCATTCGTGAAAGCTGCCAGCCCACAGGGTTGGAAACGAACTCCTAGCATATGTAGGGAATCTGTCGTAGCGGTAAGATTGGAATAAGACCTCATGGGACCGACAAAAAAGGAACGATAAGGCTGCATGATCATCGAATGCTCGTCCGTAGGGACGGTCATGTTACCGATTGAGAAGATAAAGTCGGTGCATCCGTCCGCGAGGATCTTAAAACGTGTCCCGATGTCGGTAAAGCCTTTGAACACCCAGAACTTGTCGATAAAGGGCACTAAGGCTGCGCAGGGGGTAAATTCGTGATACATAGTGCTTCTTTCGCTTGTTTTATACGGCGAAGATACTATTAAAAAATCATAGTTATGAAATTTTCAAAACATAGTTATGAGTTGAACAAATCATAACTATGTTTTTTTATTTGTTTTTATAGGAGTGGGAGATAGTCGGCATATCCCTCTTCTTCCATCTTTGCTTTAGGGATAAATCTTAATGACGCGCTGTTGATGCAGTATCGTAACCCACCTTTGTCGGCTGGGCCATCATTAAAAACGTGCCCTAGATGTGCATCTCCTGTTTTGCTGCGTATCTCAATCCGTTTCATCCCGTGGGAAAGATCCGTTTTTTCCATCACCAAGCTCTTGTCTATCGGCTTGGAGAAACTAGGCCATCCGCAACCCGAATCAAACTTATCGGTAGAGATAAACAAAGGTTCCCCAGTCGTGATATCTACGTAGATGCCTTCACGCTTTTCATTCCAATATTCATTCTTGAAAGCTCTTTCCGTAGCGTTTTGCTGTGTTACCGCATATTGTTCGGCGGTGAGTTTAGAGCGCAATGTCTGATCATCCGGTTTCTGGAATTTCTTTTGCGATACAGGCTTGTTCGAGGCTTTCCCCTTATTAGCCTTTCGGGCGAAATCGAATAGATCCGGGCTTATGTGGCAATAACCGTCCGGGTGTTTATCTAAATAATCCTGATGATAGTCTTCTGCCGGATAGAAATTACTTAATGGCTGAATCTCTACGACGATGGGCTTGGTATAATTCTTGGCCAATGCCTCCACGGTCTCTTTGATGATCGGCAGATCGTCCGTATTCGTATAATAGATGCCGGTACGATACTGTGATCCGATATCGTTGCCTTGCCGGTTGATACTTGTCGGATCTATCGTCTTGAAGAATAGTTCGATCAATAACTTCAAATCGGCTTGTCGCGGATCGTAGCTAACTTCCACTGTCTCGGCGAATCCGGTATTATCGTTACACACTTGTTCGTAAGTCGGGTTTTTGATACTCATCTTCCCGTTCGCGTAACCTACTCGGGTATTCGTAACGCCATCGATTTGCTTCATGAAATGTTCTGTTCCCCAGAAACATCCACCGGCAAAATAAATTTCACTTTGGGTATTCATTCTTGTTGTTTTTGAAAGTTGATCACTCATTGTCGTTCTCGCGATTGCTAGTCCGTTTGATACTAGCAAAGCTATAAATAAAATTAGATGTTTCATATACTTTTTCTTTATTATCGTGAAGGGATGAGATCCATTATATTATATAACCAGAATAGCAGGAAATGGTTCTCCACCAAAGGCTTGATCCCGGCGGCCTCGGTCGGGGTGAATTTAAAGAAACTGATAATTGATTTCATATTCTTGTTCATCTTAATGTTTAATCTATAATCCGTAATTTTTGTTCTTTGATAATTTAGTCTGTCGTTATGAGAAAAACTGACAAGATTTGTCGCGGGGGTATTTGCCCTTTTGGTGATGAACTATCGGGATTTGTTCGCTACCGATGTGATATCCTCATTTATGAAGCCGGTCGATGAGCCAATCGTGGTGTTAGGGCCTGTTCTGCAGATATTTCGCGGGATACTGTTGGCTTTGGTGTTATTGCCTTTACGGAAGGTGTTTTTTGAGGAAAAGAACGGCTTAATGAAATTAGGCGTAATAATCCTAGGATTGTCCTTGCTATCAACCATTGGGCCGACAATGGGATCCTTTGAAGGATACATATATACGAAAATACCCTATATGTATCAAATGTTGGGTTATCCGGAGGCGATACTATACGTGTTGTTGTTTATCGGGATATTGCATGTCTCGATAAAATATGCTCACAGGAGAATAATCACCTTGTTATCTATATTGATAATGGCGTTGATATGCTTTTTGGGGATAATGAGCTTTGTGATGGCGTGACGTATCTTAAATAATGGGCAATATCTCCGCCCAAATATGCTTCTTTAAATCCACGCACCCGTTCTTTTTGAAAGCGATGCCTTCTTTTTCCAGCAGTTCCCTTTGTTCCGTCCAATTGGGAGCCAATCTTCCTTGGCTGTTTACTACCCTGTGGCAAGGCAAGTTCAGCTCTCTCGGGGCGTTGAACATGGCTTGCCCTACCATGCGGGAACATTGTGGCCTCCGGGCGAGTTTGGCTAACTGCCCGTAGGTAACCACATTTCCCTCCGGTATTTCCTTTACGATGTTGTAAACTTCCGTGTAAAAATCAGCCTTCATCGATTCTCGCTTTTATCTTGCCCCATGCGTGCGTATCGAGGCTACAAATACGCATCGTCTCGCACATCTCCTTGAAGCGAGACATCGGGATCGTGAAACTCAATACGTTGCTTTCCACATAAGGGCGGGCCGAGGGATCGAAGAAGCCGAGGAAAGCACGGTGCCCGCCACGCCGGTTCTCATTGACGGCTTGCGTAATGGTTGCGCTACATCCCGAGCCAAAAGGCGTGGAGATGGCCTCGGGCGAGTTATTGTCGAAAAACGCCCACGTGACCAAGCCGGACAGGATATCCGGGGTAGCGAGGAACAAAAGCCCTTCCACATCCTCGAAGGAAGTAAGCCGGTCGATTCTTGCGAAATGGATATATTGCTTGGTCGCCCTTTGTACATCTATCTTCTTGATGCCTTCCAGAACCATCTCGGGTGTTTGCTTATATCGTTCTTTCAAGGAAACAAAGTTAGGTACATGTTCCGGCATGGGAGTGAATCCGGTATAGAATTTCCCACCTCCGCAACCGATGCTTTCTCCGCTCATGCTGATAATCTCCCCGTTCCTTATGGCGGGAAGCGCTTTAAACAGGCAACCTTGCGTCTTCCTTAATTCTCCCGATAGAGTATCGGAATACCAGAAAGCGATCGGTAATTCCGCTTTGCCGGAGAATGTCTCCTGATAGTTGTCGATAAACGTTTGAATATCCATATGCGATTGATTTAGGTTGATTTATACTTACCAATCGATTTCCGGGATGCCTTTACCCCGTAAGAAATCATTAGCCTTACTGAAATGCTTACAACCGAAGAAACCATATTCGGCGGAGCGGGGAGATGGATGTACGGTCGTTAGGACCAAATGTCGGCTCGTATCGATAAGGGAAATCTTGGCTTTAGCGTAACTGCCCCATAACATGAATATTAGATTTTCCCGTTCGTCGCTTAATTTCTTGATAACGGCATCCGTGAACGTTTCCCATCCCCTGTTCCGGTGCGAGCCTGTTTGGTGGGCACGGACCGTGAGGACGGAATTCATCGGAAATACGCCTTGGCTTACCCAACGATCCAAATTCCCGGAGGAAGGAATCGGTTTCCCAAGATCATCGTAGATTTCTTTGAATATATTCATCAAGGAACCGGGAATCGCCACGCCATCGGGTACCGAGAAGCAGACCCCATAGTATTGCCCCGGATTTGGATAGGGGTCTTGTCCCAAGATAACGACTTTTACCTTCTCAAACGGGCATGCGTTAAATATATGGAATATCTGGGGCCCGGGAGGAAGTACGTGCGCTTGCTTATATTCGTTTTTGACAAATGTCACCAATTGCTCGAAATAAGGCTTGTCAAATTCTTCTTGCAGACGTTTTCTCCAACTTTCATCTATTCTAACATTCATGGTGTTTTTCTTATTCTTCCACCAAAGGTACGGAGAAAAGCTTAAAATTCGAGGATTTTGTGTAAGTTTGCCTTCCGATTTGAATTTAAATAAGAAAACATGATAAGTTACCTTCAGATAGATAAGCTGACCAAGAGCTTCGGTGATTTGGTTCTTTTCGAGGATATAACGTTCGGAGTCGCGCAAGGACAGAAGATCGGGTTGATCGCCAAAAACGGGACGGGTAAGACTACCTTATTGAATATTATCGGTGGTAAGGAGGATTACGACTCGGGTGAGGTGGTTTTCCGGAAAGACCTGCGGGTCGGGTATTTGGAGCAATCACCTTCTTATCCGGAAGAACTGACCGTGCTACAGGCTTGCTTCCACTCGAAGAACGAGACTGTCCAGTTGATAGCTGAGTACGAGGAGGCGATGGCGAAAGAGGATCACTCGAATCTGGAGGACATCCTTACCCGTATGGATAGCTTCAAGGCGTGGGATTATGAGCAAAAGGCGAAACAAATCCTCGGGCAGTTGAAGATTCATAACTTCAATCAGAAGATCGGGGAATTGTCCGGAGGGCAGTTGAAACGGGTAGCCTTGGCGAATGTCTTGATCACGGACCCTGAATTGATTATCTTGGATGAGCCGACGAACCATTTGGATCTGGAAATGACCGAGTGGCTGGAAGATTATCTGAGCCGGGCCAATATCAGTATCTTGATGGTGACGCACGACCGTTACTTCTTGGATCGTGTTTGTAGTGAGATCATCGAGATCGATAATAAACAAATCTATTCGTATAAAGGTAATTATAGTTATTATCTGGAGAAACGCCAAGAGCGTGTCGAGGCGATGAACGCCGACGTGGAGCGTGCGAAGAATCTTCTCCGTACGGAACTGGATTGGATGCGCCGCCAGCCGCAGGCACGGGGCACGAAAGCGAAGTACCGTATCGATGCCTTTTATGAGCTGGAAAAGAAAGCGAAGCAACAACGGGATACTGGAAAGGTGAACTTGGACGTGAAGGCTTCTTACATCGGTTCGAAGATTTTCGAGGCGGTGAATGTAAGCAAACGTTTCGGTGATTTGAAGATTACGGAGGATTTCAACTATATTTTCGCCCGTTACGAGAAGATGGGTATTGTCGGGAATAACGGTACGGGCAAATCTACCTTTATCAAGATGCTGATGGGGGAGGTGGCTCCCGATAGCGGCCATTTCGATGTGGGCGAGACCGTTCGCTTTGGCTATTATAGTCAAGATGGCTTGAAGTTCGATGAGCAAATGAAAGTGATCGACGTGGTGCAGGCGATCGCCGAATACGTGGATTTGGGTAACGGACAGAAGATGGGAGTGTCCCAGTTTTTGAACTATTTCCTGTTCACGCCGGAGAAACAGCATAATTACGTTTATAAATTGAGCGGTGGCGAGAAGCGTCGCCTCTATTTATGTACGGTATTGATGCGTAGCCCGAACTTCTTGGTGCTTGATGAGCCGACCAATGATCTGGATATCGTGACCTTGAACGTATTGGAGGAATACCTTCGTAACTTCAAGGGGTGTGCTATCGTGGTTTCCCACGACCGTTACTTTATGGATAAGGTGGTAGATCACCTGCTGGTTTTCCGGGGTAACGCTGATATCAAGGATTTCCCCGGCAACTATACGCAGTACCGGGATTGGAAAGATGTGCAAGACCAACAGGAAAAAGAGGCGGAGGCTGCTTTGCAAGCGAGACAAAACCCGGCTCCGGAGAAACCGTCTCGTCCTGTCAATGAGCAAAAGAAAAAACTCACTTTCAAGGAACGGAAAGAGTTCGAGGCCCTAGAGGAGGAGATACCGGCTTTGGAGGCGGAGAAGGCGGAGTTGGAGACCGCTATGAGCAGTGGTACTTTGTCTACGGACGAGCTTATGGCTAAATCTCAACGGATCACCCAAGTCATGGAAGAGATCGACGAGAAAACGATGCGCTGGCTGGAGTTGAGTGAGCTGGCATAAGTAATAAAGAGGAATGAGCGAGACTAAACCTGTACTTTGGAACCGGAATTTCGTCCAATGTTGTATCTCTTACTTCTTGATGAATTTCGCCTTTTATATGTTGATGCCTACTATGCCGGTCTATCTGGTGGAAGAGTTGGGCATCAGCACGTCCGAGGTGGGGATGGTCTTGTCTAGCTATACGATCGGGTTGCTGTGCGTGCGCCCGTTCTCGGGATATCTGGTGGATTGTTTCTCCCGCAAACCGTTATATGTATTCGCCTTCACGATATTCGCCTGTTTGTTTGCCGGTTATTGGTTTGCTATGACAGTCTATACGATCATGGCGGTTCGTTTCATCCAAGGCGGGTTTATGGGACTGACCTCAGTCTCTGGCAATACGATTACGATAGACGTGATCCCTTCCAAGCGAAGAGGAGAGGGCATGGGCTTTTACGGATTGACGATCAATCTCGCCATGTCTTTGGCTCCTTTGGTGGCGGTCGGGCTGTACGATCGGCATGGTTTCTTCTGGATCATAGGGGTCGCTTTGGTGATCGCATTGGTCGGGATCGGCTCCGTCGGGCTGATCTGTTATCCGAAACGGGAGAAAGTGCCTCGTCCGGCCTTCTCGTTGGATCGTTTTATCTTGGTAAAAGCGCTTCCTGCGGCCTTGGCCTATTTGCTGGTCGCTATACCTTATGGGATGTTGCTCTCGTTCGTGGTATTATATGGTAAAGAGATCGAGGTGCCGAACCCAGGCTATTTCTTTATATGTATGGCGATCGGTGTAGGGACGGCCCGTTTGATTTCCGGACGGTTGGTGGACCATGGCAAGATCCATGTCGTGTCCATCGTATCCTTGGTCTCTTTAGCGATCTCGTTTTCCGTGTTCGCTACCGTACATACATCATTTGTCTTTTTCGCTTGCGCCTTGGCGATCGGTATCGGTTTTGGCGTGAGTGTACCGGCTTTTCAATGTCTTTTCGTGAATGTCGCTCCGCACCATATGCGCGGTACGGCCACTTCTACCTACTTGACCTCTTTCGATTTCGGGATGGGGATCGGGATGCTGTCCGCCGGCTTTATCGCTACCCATACCAATCTGGCTACCGCCTACGGAGTCGGGGCGGTTTGTTGCCTTCTTTCCTTATTCGTCTATATCCGCTTGGTAAAAGCCTCGTACGAGAGGAATAAGCTGATTTCTTGATCCGCTTGATTCCCGGTTTCGTCTAAACCTACGGCGTACTTCGTCGATTCTTCCTTTTCTAGCGGGAAACCTCACCCTATATTTGTATCAAAGATCACAGAGAAATAGGTTTTTAAGGTTTAACAAATGAAAGGAATAGGTAGTATGAAACGTTTAGTAATGGCTATGTCAGCCTTGTTGGTAAGTGTGACAATGAGTTTTGCGCAGGAATCGAGCTTACATAAAGAACCGTTTGTAGTCAATGTGGGCCAATTGGTAAGCTATCTGGAATTACGTCCTAGCCAGATTAATGAGGTAGGGATGATCAACGATTATTTTAGGAAAAAGCAAAGCGAGGGCTTGAGGGGAAGCCATAAAATGCGGGATAAACGGATGCGGCAAGCCGTATTTGGCAACTTAAAGTTGATGAAAAAGGCGTTAAGCACCGATCAATATCGGAAATACGTGGCTTTGATCAACGTAACGAACAATAATAACCGGATGACGAGCGGGCTTTCCTTCCCCGATGTTTATCTAGCCGATAAATAAGTAAAGGATAGATGTAAAGTATCAAGCTATTGCATAAAAAGTATCTTGTGACTGTATCTATTCTATAAACCACGTCGTGGTCTGTATAGATCATGTCGTGGTTTTTATAGACCACGCTGTGGTTTGTATAATCCACGACGGAGATTATAGAATAGATACGGTATCGTATAAGAATACAGCTAGGCTTGTATAAGAATATATCTAGGCTTTTGTTTGTTTATAAACGGTGTCTATGATGAAATAGATAGTGTTTATCGTAATATGTGTTACAAAATGATTGCTATATGCCTTGATATATATCAATAACGTCAATTGTTTGCAAAAATTAACCGTATTGAAGAACAATGTTATAAAACATACTGTTATATTTGCAGTAACAAAAAGAGAAAGATAGAAGATGCGGAAACGCCGCATTTATTAGTTAAGGTCTTAGTTTAGGTTTAAATTTTAGGTATTATGAGACGTTTAGGTATGATGGTAGTCGCTTTAATGATGGTAGCGACAATGAGCTTCGCTCAAAAGGTTAGTGATTCAAAGAGTATGAGTTTCGATAAGCTAAGCAGATATTTGCAGCTTGACGCAAACCAGATCGCTGAGGTGTCAGAGATTAATACTTACTTTGAGAATCAATTAGGTCAACCCCTGTCTGCGGAAGCGCTTTGCAATAACGCAAGACCGGAAGAAACTCGCAACGCATTGTTGTGTAATTTGAAACTGATGAAACGTGCATTGACTAAAGATCAATATCGTAAATATGTAGCGTTGATTAATGTGACTCGCGCTAATCAGGAAGATAAGGTTTCTAATCCGCTTTTGGACAGCTATTTGGCTGAGAAGTAATTAAGCCAATGTGATTGGGCTATGTGTTTTTAAGGTTTTTGTTTAGGTTTAACAATTTAAGGTTTTTAGGTATTATGAAACGTTTTGGAATGGCAGTCGCAGCCTTATTGATGTGTGCGACAATGAGCTTCGCTCAGAAACCGAGTTTGAGTAGAGAACCGTTTGTGGTAAGTACAGAGAAGTTAGCGAACTATTTGCAATTGACTCCGAGCCAGTTGGACGAGGTAGCTAACATCAACGAATATTTCATCGAGATGCAGAATGCGAGCGTAAAAGCTAGCGCTAAATTGCAGGATAAGAAAATGTATCAAGCGGTTTACGGTAACTTGAAGTTGATGAAGAAGGCTTTGAGCCCGGATCAATATCGTAAGTATGTTACTTTATTGAACATCACGAACAATAACAACCGTACGCTGGGTATTAATACGTTCCCGGAAGTGTACTTAGCGGATAACGCAAGTAAGTAATTTATACTATATAAGAGTGTGTCCCCCACTATTTCCTGTCAAAAGGTAAATAGTGGGGATACTTTTTTTTAAGGCTCGCGTATAAATCGAAGAAGATTGTGTAAGTTTGCGGCGTTTTACAAATAACGCTTAATTCGAGTCATGACAACACAACAACTTTTAGTCCCTTCTAATGCTACTTTGAAGAGAAATGTAATGGACTACTCCTTAATCGTGGTAGGTTCATTTTTGCAGGCACTTAGTTACGTGCTTTTCCTAGCGCCTTACAAAATCGTACCGGGAGGTGTGTATGGTATCTCTATCGTAATCCACTATGTGACGAAAGATTTGTTCCCGTTCTTCCCGGATGGTTTGCCGATGGGTGCGACGGCGCTTTGCTTCAATATCCCGTTGATGATTTTGGCGATGAAAAAGATCGGATTGTCTTCCGGCCCGAAGACGATCGTTACTTTCTTGCTGATCTCTATATTTACCGACTCATTATCTTATTTCCTTACCGATCCATTGGTGGAGAACGATGCCTTTATCGCCGCCTTTTACGGTGGAGCTATTTTAGGATTGGGTGTGACTTGTATTTTCCGGGCGCAAAGTACAAGTGCCGGTACGGATGTGCTGGCGCGTGTAATAGCTAACGACTCCAACTTGAAGGTCAGCAATATGATCATCGTATTGGATTCCGCGGTCGTATTGTTGGGCTTGATCGTATTTAAGGATTGGGCGGTACCTTTGTATTCTTGGTTTACTATTTTCGTATATGGAAAAATCGTGGAGATGTTCCAGACGGAGAATCCGAACCGTGCCGTCTTCATTGTCTCTCGTAAGACACAGGAGTTGAAGACCTTGATAGTCGATAAAATGGGTATGAGGGGTACTTTTATTCACGGTAAGGGAATGTATCAGGGAAATGAGACTGAGATTATATTCACGATCGCTGAACGAAAAGATATGCCCCGCTTGAAAGATGAGGTGAAAGAGATCGATCCGAATGCCTTTGTTTCTACGATGCACGCTAGCAAGGATTCGCCTCGGCCGGGTATTTAATAGAATTAAGAATTATTCCGTATATTTGTGGGTAGGCTAATATTAATATCGGTTTTGAATGATGGATAGAAGAGGTTTTTTGAAGAATGCTACGCTTGTGAGCGCTGCTTGTTTGATGGATTTCAGGGAGGCTTTGGCGTGGGGCGCTAAGGATGCTGAAGTAGGAAAAGCATGGAAAGGATGGAAAAAGGGGCAGTTCCAGATTCATCTGATTTATACCGGGGTGTCGGAATCGATGTTCTTGATTTTCCCCGACGGTACAACGATGCTGCTTGATTGTGGTGATCATAATGCGGTTGGGCGCGGTAAATTGGCTGTGCCGGTGCTTCCCAATCCCGATCGGCATGCCGGGGAGTGGATCTCACGCTATGTCCGGAGAGTGAACCCTCAGAAGGATTATGTTGATTATATGATGTTGACGCACTATCATTCAGATCACGGTGGCAACAATAAATTCTACGCTCGTAAGGAGACGAGGGATGGTAAGGATTACTACCTAAGTGGATTCTCTCAGGCTGCCGAGTACCTTACGTTTGGCAAGGCTTTTGACCGTTGCTGGCCCGACTACAACGATCCTCTTCCTTTGACCCAGGAGGCAGCCGATGCTTTTGAGCACATGAAGGATTTTTACGACTATATGTTGGCTCATAAGAAGATGGAGATTGAGAAGTTCTGTCTTGGCGAAACCAACCAGATCGCCATGAAGAAAGACGCTACGGCATATCCGGGATTCTCGGTAAGAAATATCTGTGCCAACGGCCGCATTGCCGATAAGGAGGGGAATATACGTGACCTCTATGCGGAGCGCAAGAAATCCAATCCGGTTAAGTTCAGTGAAAACGGAATGAGCCTGGGCATGATCTTTACCTACGGCGATTTCAAATTCTATACGGCGGGAGACTTCTCTGATGGCTGGGAGTTGCCTAATGGAAAGAGATTCGAGATAGAGGATGCGATAGCCGACGTGGTTGAGCCGGTGAGTGTGGCGAAAATCAATCACCACGGACACAAGTCAATGACTGATAAGCTCGTGGCTGCGTTGCGTCCGCGTGTTGTTGTCAACAACGTGTGGGATCAGCTTCATACACTGCCTTCGGTCATGGAGCGTTTTTATAACCGGAATCTTTATCCCGGCGAGCGCATCGTGTGTCCTACCGTGTTCCCTGCAGAACGTCGTGCCGAGGATGCCGGACAGCCGTGGCTTGATATACTTAACCCCTCGTCGTTTGATGCCGGTCATGTGATTGTCAATGTCGAGGAGGGAGGTAAGGACTATTCGGTTACTTACCTCACTGCCAATGATGAGTCGATGACTGTAAAGAGCGTGATGCGGTTCAAGTCATAAACGGCTTGAATTTGGTGTCAACTGTCAACTAAAATGCCTATCTTTGCATCATAAAAACGAATAAATATAGAATAATAATGCCCAACATCTCACAAAGAGGAGTCGAAATGCCCGCTTCCCCGATCCGGAAGCTGGCTCCATTGGCCGATGCTGCCAAACAGAGAGGAGTTCATGTGTATCACCTGAATATCGGTCAGCCCGACCTTCCCACTCCGCGAGCGGCACTTGATGCGATCCGTAATGTCGATCGTACGGTGTTGGAATATAGCCCTAGTCAGGGATATCGCAGTTATCGCGAGAAGTTGGTTGGATATTATAAAAAGTATGATATTAATCTTACGGCTGACGATATTATCATCACTACCGGTGGTTCGGAGGCTGTTTTGTTTGCCTTCTTGAGTTGCTTGAATCCGGGTGATGAGATTATTGTACCGGAACCTGCTTATGCCAATTATATGGCATTCGCTATCTCGGCAGGAGCCGTGATCCGGACAGTGACGACTACGATAGAGGAAGGATTTTCTCTTCCGAAAGTGGAAAAATTCGAGGAGTTGATCAATGAGCGTACTAAAGCGATCCTGATCTGTAACCCGAACAATCCTACGGGTTATTTGTATACGCGTCGTGAGATGAATCAAATCCGGGATATCGTAAAGAAATATGATCTTTATCTTTTCTCGGATGAGGTATACCGGGAGTTTATCTATACCGGTTCCCCGTATATCTCGGCTTGTCATCTGGAAGGTATCGAGCAGAACGTGGTATTGATCGATTCTGTCTCAAAACGCTATTCGGAATGCGGTATCCGTATCGGTGCGTTGATTACGAAAAATGCCGAAGTGCGTAGTGCCGTCATGAAGTTCTGCCAAGCTCGTTTAAGCCCGCCTTTGATCGGACAGATCGCGGCCGAGGCTTCTTTGGATGCTTCCGAGGAGTATGCCCGTGAGACTTATGACGAGTATGTGGAACGGCGTAAATGCTTGATCGATGGCTTGAACCGTATTCCCGGCGTTTATTCTCCCATACCGATGGGCGCTTTCTATACGGTGGCTAAACTTCCGGTGGATGATGCCGATAAGTTCTGCGCTTGGTGTCTGGAAGAGTTCGAATACGAGGGTCAGACGGTCATGATGGCACCGGCGTCGGGTTTCTACACGACACCGGGACTTGGTAAGAATGAGGTTCGTATGGCCTATGTCTTGAAAAAGGAAGATTTGGCGAAAGCTTTGACGGTGTTATCAAAGGCGCTGGAAGCTTATCCGGGAAGAATGTTATAAATGAATTTAGAGCTATTTATCGCCAAAAAGATACATTTCAGCAAGGAGGGGGATCGAGAGGTTACTCCTCCCGCTGTTCGTATTGCCATGATCGGGATCGCCTTGGGATTGGCGGTGATGATTCTTTCGGTGGCGATCGTGATAGGCTTTAAGAAAGAGGTCCGGAACAAAGTGATCGGTTTCGGCTCGCATATCCAGATCACGAATTTCGATAGTAATTCTTCCTATGAGTCGCAGCCGATAGCGGTTAGCGATACTTTATTGAATGCGCTCGATGCATTCCCCGGTATTCGCCATGTCGAGAAATTTGCGACGAAGCTAGGCATCTTGAAGACTGACCAAGATTTTCAAGGAATTGTCTTGAAAGGGGTGGACACGGATTATGACTGGACTTTCTTCAAGGATAATTTAAAAGAAGGCGAGATCTTTACGATCCAACCGGATAAGAACTCTACAGATGTTATTATTTCCAAGTATTTATCAGATCTGCTAGGACTAAAGGTAGGGGATTCTTTCCTGACTTATTTTGTGCAAGATGACGTGCGTGCCCGTAAGTTCACGATCACGGGGATTTATGAGACGGGTTTCCTTGATTATGACAAGATGTTCGTAATCGCTGATATTAAGCAGATACGCCGCTTGAACGGTTGGGATAAAGATCAAGTAAGCGGACTGGAGTTGCAAGTGGATGACTATGATCGTTTGGACCAAGTGGCCGAGGATGTTTATTTCGATCTGACGGAACGGCAAGACCGAAATGGCAATACGTTCTACGCCCGCTCGATCAAGGAGTTGAACCCGATGATCTTTAATTGGCTGGATGTGCTGGACATCAATGTGGTGGTTATCTTGGCGCTGATGCTTTCCGTCGCAGGGTTTACCATGATCTCCGGATTATTGATCATAATCTTAGAGCGTACCAATATGATCGGAATCCTAAAAGCCTTGGGACAAAATAATAACAGTATTCGCAAGATCTTCTTGTATGTCTCTTTCTTCTTGATCGGCAAAGGAATGTTGTGGGGGAATATCATCGGTATCTCTCTTTGTTTGCTTCAATCTCATTTCCACATTATCCAATTAGATCCTTCTATTTATTATTTGGATGCCGTGCCTATCGATCTGAGCCTATTTTCACTGTTCCTTTTGAATATAGGGACATTGGTCGCCTCCATGTTGATGATGTTAGGACCTTCCTATTTGATTACGAAGATTGATCCGGCCAAGAGTATCCGTTTTGAATAAAAGCCGTATCTTTGGCATACGTTCTAGTTTTGCCGGATTGATATGACAGATCTTATCTCTAAAGAAAAGCGTAGCTATATCATGTCTATGATTAAGGGCAAGAATACAAAGCCCGAGATTATAGTCCGTAAATACCTGTTCCATTGTGGCTTTCGCTTTCGTGTGAATGTAAAGCGCCTTCCCGGTACCCCTGATATCGTATTGCG
Source organism: Parabacteroides distasonis ATCC 8503 (assembly GCF_000012845.1). Lineage (NCBI taxonomy): Bacteria > Pseudomonadati > Bacteroidota > Bacteroidia > Bacteroidales > Tannerellaceae > Parabacteroides > Parabacteroides distasonis. The sequence goes on along the minus strand of NC_009615.1, from coordinate 2,390,410 downwards.
TAAATATAAGACCGCTATCTTCGTGAACGGCTGTTTCTGGCATGGGCACGAGGGTTGCCCTGAATTTCGTCCTCCCCGTACCCGGGTAGAGTGGTGGACCGAGAAACTAAACCGGAATAAAGCCCGGGATGCCCGTGTACGTGAGGAATTACGAGCGATGGGCTGGAATACGATGGTGATTTGGGAATGCCAGCTTAAACCCAAAGAACGGCAAGCTACTTTAGAAAATGTCGTCCGTTTATTGGAAAAGACGTATGTGGAATCTACCTATCATGCGAAGTTTACCCCAGCCTACCCGCTATTAGAGGAGGAAGAACTTCCCAAAGTGGCGGAAGAAGAGATATCCTATGAGAGTGCTCATCATTATTAATTCTCCAACCGGAACGTATAATCCTTCCTACTTCTGAAAAGCCGGTAAATACGGACATATCCATTGAATATGGGTTGAATAAACTCCAACAGGAATAACCAACCGATAGTAGGGCTTTGTTGAAGCATTCGAGCTGATTTGCCGAAAACGATTGCCTTGATTATAAAACGTATCAAATATAATAATACGGCGATCAAGGAGATTAGCCAGTTGCCCTGTAATCCGATCACTACCGTAGCGATAACCGATGCTTGGAAAAGGTAGAAACAAGTGGATTCGAGATGATAGAATGTCAAGGCGCTTCCTTTGTAATACCGTTGAGTGGCGGCACGGGAAACCTTCATCTCTTTCCAGATTCCAAAACGTTCGATTTGATCCATTTCCGTTAGGCTGTCCGGAGTATAAATTACTTTCGTATTCTCCTTGGTCGAGGCTTCGTTGATGAATAAGTCATCGTCTCCCGCATGCAAGTTCAAGGATTGGTAGTAACCTTTATGCTTGAAGAATAACTCTTTCCGATAAGATAAATTTCGTCCGTTTCCGGTATATGGGTGATGGGAGAGGGCGGAAGATAGATAACGTAAACCCGTCAATAAGTTATCATAGGCGATCAACTTATGAAAGAATCCCTTGTAGTTGCTGTATTTGCAGTAGCCCAAGATAATACTGGTCTCGGGTGTGTATCCACCAACCATGGCGGATAACCATTGATCGTTGAGCGGTTGGCAATTCGCCTCCGTGAATAGAAGAATATCGTATTTGGCCGCTTTCGCGCCTAGGGTAAACGCCAGTTTACGGCGGCTTAGGTAGCGAGCGTCCGAGGGGACGTAAGTATGATACAAATGTTTATACTCATTTTGAAAGAACTTTAGCGTATCGTCAGTATCGTCGCTTGAGCCATCGTTGATAACGACTACCTGATATTCAGGGTAATCTTGTGTAAGTAACGCTGGAAGGTGTTTCTTGAGGTTCTCAGAATCATTTTTAGCGTATATGATGATGGATACGGGGAGTTTATTACCTTCCTCTAAGGTATCATCCGTTCGTCTTGACGCACGTAAAAGGCGGGCATAAGCGATCAGATAATAAAGAGATAAGATAACGAACCCTATCAAAGAGATCCCCAAAAGGAAAAGCTCTGTAGTATTGAGTAGAAACATAATAATGTACCAATGTATTAAATGTCAATGTGCTAAAACGACAATATACCAATGCGATACCTAAAACGTATTCGCATGGGTATATTGGTATAGTAGCGAAGCGCTATTACCTCTTTATTATATCGTATCGGAATAATAGGCTTTCGGTAAATGGCGGCAGTTGTATTGGGAGGCCATGACCTCGCCATAAGCGCCGGCGGAACGAAGGGCGATCAAGTCGCCACGATGAGCCTTATTCAACTCTACATCCTTACCGAATACATCCGATGACTCACAGATAGGGCCCACTACATCGTAAGTCTCTACTGCCTCATCGCTGCTGATGTTCTCGATACGGTGATAAGCGTCGTACATCGCCGGGCGGATCAATTCCGTGAAACCTGCATCAAGGATAGCGAATTTCTTCGTCTCTCCTTCCTTGACATATAATACCTTAGAGATTAATGTTCCGCATTGAGCGACGATCGAACGTCCCGGCTCAAAATGTACCTGTTGACCCGGACGTACTTGAAGCAGTTTATGAATGGCCGCGAAATAGTTATCGAAAGCCGGGATCGATAAATGATTCGGGTGATAGTAATCGATACCTAATCCACCTCCGAAGTTTAGGTTCTCCACTGTAACCCCATGAGCTTCCAGTTCTTCCTGTATCTCGTTGAAACGAATTACCAAATTGCGGAAGCTAGACATATCCGTGATCTGTGAACCGATATGGCTATGGATACCGATCAACTTCACATTCTTCATCTCCTTTAATTTATCCAGTACACCTCCTAATTGGCTAAGGTTGATACCGAATTTATTCTCTTTCATACCCGTCGTGATCTTGGCATGCGTATGGGCATCCACTTCCGGGTTGATACGAAGGGCGATAGAGGCTACTTTATTTTTAGCGGCCGCCAGCTCATTGATGATTCCCAGCTCAACGGCAGATTCCACGTTAAAGCAGAAAATATCATTGTCCAGTCCTAGGTTGATCTCCCAATCCGCTTTGCCAACACCGGCAAAGACAATCTTATCGGCAGGAAAACCGGCATCTAAAGCTGCCTGTACCTCGCCGCCACTTACGCAGTCTGCGCCAAGGCCGTTTGCCGCTATGATGGAAAGGATACGGGGATTGGCATTCGCTTTCACGGCATAATGCACGTGGTAACCATATTTCCCGGATTCGGTTTTTACTACGTCTAATGTGTCTTGCAATAGCTTGACATCATAATAATAAAAAGGCGTAGAAAGCTGCTTGAACTTTTCTACAGGAAATGTTCCTTTGAGCATATTATACGAAATTATATAAAGATAAATAAGGGCAGTCTGTAAAAGGCCGCCCTCGTTTGTTTTTATTTGTTGTTAAATAAATGATCGCTTAGAGCTTGCAGCGCTCTCTGCTTGTCCGAGGCCTTGATCAGCAAGGAGACGTTGTAGTTGCTTCCTCCGTAGGAGATCATACGGACCGGGACATCCTTCATAGCTTGTACGATACGAGCCTCGAAGCCGATGTTATCCCATTCTAGGTCGCCAACCACGCAAACGATAACCATATCCTCGTCTACGGTCACGGTTCCGTACTTCTTCAAATCGTCAACGATCTCTTCCAGATGCTTGCGGTTATCGATCGTAACGGAGACACCCACTTCGGAAGTCGTAACCATGTCGATCGGAGTCTGGTAGTTCTCGAAAGTCTCGAATACCTTACGCAAGAAACCTGTAGCTAGCAACATACGTCCGCTCTTGATCTTGATAGAGGTAATATTGTCTTTGGCGGCGACCGCTTTGATCTTACCTTTTTCGATAGCGTTTGAGATCAATGTACCCGGAGCGTCCGGCTGCATCGTATTTAACAAACGAACCGGGATGTTGTTCAATTTAGCCGGCAATATACAAGTCGGGTGAAGGATCTTGGCTCCGAAATAAGCTAATTCGGCAGCTTCCTCGAAATGCAATTGACGGACTGGAGACGTTCCCTGTACGATACGAGGGTCGTTATTGTGCATACCGTCGATGTCTGTCCAGATCTGGATCTCTTCCGCACCGATAGCCGCGCCGATTAAGGATGCGCTATAGTCGCTACCACCTCGTTGTAGGTTATCGATCTCGCCGTAAGCGTTGCGGCAGATATAACCTTGTGTGATGTATAGATCAGCATCCTTATTATCAGCGAGTAATTTCACCAATTTCTCTTTGATATAGACAGGGTCCGGTTCCGCGTTCTTATCCGTACGCATATAATCCAAAGCCGGGATCAATACGGATTTCACGCCGCATTCGTTCAAATAAAGATTCATCATACCCGTAGAGATCAACTCTCCTTGTGCCAAGACAACCTTTTCCTCGAACAAGGTAAACAGATCCTTCGTGAACGTACGGATATATTCGAAATGAGATTTTATCAGTTCTTTGGCCTTCTGTTTATATTCCTCGGTGCTGTATAGTTCCTCAACATGGCCCATATATTTCATGGCAAGCTTGTTGATGATCTCATTCGCTCCGTCTGGGTTCTTTTTGTACAGGTAGTCGGAAATCTCGACTAACGAGTTGGTTGTACCCGACATGGCTGACAATACAACGATCTTACGGTCTCCCGTGATCAGTTTCGCTACATCTTTCATTCTCTGTGCAGATCCCACAGAAGTACCGCCAAACTTTAAAACTTTCATCTTCTTTTGTTCTATATTAAATTGTTTTCTTTTTCAATCGAATGCGACCGCAAAGTTACAAAAAAATTATTCTCTGACATCACTTAGACAGGCATTCTCGCATTTTACTATGCGGGCAGGATAATTATGCACGATCGTATAGTTATGAGTGGTCATAATCACCGCCGTTCCCTGCTGGCAGATGTCGTGTAAGAGTTGTACGATTTGTCCGCTCGTCTCCGGGTCCAAGTTGCCGGTCGGCTCATCCGCCAGTATCAACTTGGGGTTGTTCAGAAGGGCACGGGCAATAACGATACGTTGTTGTTCCCCGCCGGATAGCTCATGCGGCATTTTATAGCCTTTGTCTTGCATGCCTACCTGACGGAGCACGTTGTCTATCCGTTCCTTGATCTCGCTTTTCTTTTTCCATCCGGTGGCTTTCAGCACGAATTCCAGATTCTTGGAGACGGAACGGTCGGTCAACAATTGGAAATCTTGGAAGACGATACCTAGTTTCCTACGCAAATAAGGGATATCCTTCCGCTTCATCTTGGTGAGGTTGTAATCCATGATACGTGCCTCGCCTCGCAAGATCGGTATCTCGCAATACAAGGACTTGAGCAGGCTGCTTTTACCGGAGCCTACCTTCCCGATCACATATACGAACTCTCCGTTACGAAGCGTGAGGCATGCGTCGTGTAATACCCTGTTTTCCTCACGGCATATCTCCACGTTCTCTAATTTGAGTAGAATATCTTCTTCCATAGAATTTATCAACCTTTATGTCTTTTCTTTAATTCACGGGCGAGGTCTTCCAGACGAAGTCCCTTGCTTGTCAATAATACGATTAAGTGGTAAACCAAGTCGGATGCCTCATAGATGAAGCCGTCCTCGGTTCCGTTGGTCGCCTCGATAACGGTCTCTACCGCTTCTTCGCCGACTTTCTGGGCCATGCGATTCACGCCTTTCTGGAATAAGGTAGTCGTATAGGAACCTTCCGGCATTTCTTGACGGCGACGCTCGATGAAGTTCTGCAAGTATTTCAAGAACATGATATCCTCTACGTTCTTCTCGCCGAAACAAGTATCCGCTCCCGTATGACAAACCGGTCCGGCTGGAATCGCCTTGATCAATAATGTATCGTTGTCGCAATCCGCCGTGATGCTAACTACCTGCAACGTATTTCCGCTACTCTCTCCCTTCATCCACAAACGGTTTTTCGTGCGGCTAAAGAATGTAACCTTACCCGTACTTACTGTCTCATCATAAGCTTCTTGATTCATGAAGCCCAACATTAATACCTTACTCGTGTTGTTGTCTTGTACGATAGCGGGTATTAATCCGCCCATTTTCTCGAAATCTAATTTCATCTTTATATATAATGTGTTATATCCTTACATTGATCCCCTCGTCCTTGAGGTATTGCTTCAAGTCGCTAATCCGTATCTCGCCGAAATGGAAAACGCTGGCCGCTAAAGCCGCGCCCGCTTTCCCGTTGGAAAACGTATCCCGGAAATGTTCCATCTTTCCCGCTCCACCGGAGGCGATAACCGGGATATGCAACGTATCGGCCAAGGTAGCCAGAGCGTCGTTCGCGTATCCGTCTTTTACGCCATCGTGCGTCATACTGGTGAAAAGGATCTCGCCGGCGCCACGGCTTTCCGCTTCCGAGGCCCATTGAAACAAATACTTATCCGTCGGGACACGCCCTCCGTTTAGATAGCATAGCCAGTCATTGTTCTCAAAATTAGCGTCGATAGCGACTACGCATACCTGACTACCAAAGTTCTTGGCGATCTCCTCGATTAATGCCGGGTTACGTAAAGCCGCCGAGTTGATCGAGACCTTATCGGCGCCAGCGCTAAGCAAACGATCCACGTCCTTCAATTCGTTGATACCTCCACCCACGGTAAAAGGGATGCTGATATGGGCCGCCACTTGTTTTACCAACTCGGTGAAAGTCTTTCGCCCCTCGTGTGAGGCGGTAATATCCAAGTACACTAATTCGTCGGCCCCTTCACGGCTGTACTGGGCGCCCAACTCCACGGGGTCTCCAGCGTCGCGAAAGTTCACGAAGTTGATGCCTTTTACGGTCTTTCCATCCTTTATATCCAGACAGGGAACAATTCTCTTGGCTAGCATATATCTATTTTATTATTTCAAGTAAAACGAAGTAAATCTTTCAACTGGATCTTCCCCTCATAAATGGCCTTGCCGAAAATGACAGCGGGAATCCCAGCCTCAGATAATTTCTCAATATCCTCGATCGAGCTTACGCCACCGCTCGCTATGATATAAAGGAAGGGGATCTCGTCCCGTATCTCTTTATATAAATCGATAGCCGGGCCTTGCAGCATACCATCCCGTGCGATATCCGTGCAGATCACCTTGGTAATCCCCTTGTCGTAATATCCTTTGATAAAAGGAACCAACTCTTGGCTGGTCGTTTCCTCCCAACCGCTGATGGCGATCTTCTTTTCTTTGGCATCGGCCCCTAATATGATTTTCTCGCTACCGAACTTGCTGATCCAAGAGGTGAACATTTCCGGGTTCTTCACGGCGATACTGCCTCCGGTTACCATCTGGGCGCCGCTTTCGAAGGCGATCTCCAGATCATCCTCTTGTTTCAAGCCCCCTCCGAAATCAATGATCAAGGAAGTCCGGGTCGCTATCCGCTCAAGGATACGGTAGTTGATGATGCGTCCTTCACGGGCTCCATCCAAATCTACCACATGCAAACGCCGGATGCCGTTACCCTCGAACATCTTGGCCACCTCCAGAGGATCTTCGTTGTAAACCTTCTTGGTCGCGTAATCTCCTTGCGTCAACCGGACGCATTTGCCATCTATTATATCTATAGCGGGAATAAGCTCAATCATATCTTTAAAAAGTTTTTCAATATAACCTCTCCTACCGATCCACTTTTTTCCGGATGGAACTGTGTCGCGTAGAAGTTGTCCTTATGTAAAGCGGCGCTGAACGGAAGGATGTAATCGGTCGTAGCCGCCGTATATTCATTTACAGGTACATAATAACTATGTACGAAGTAAACAAATTTGTTCTCCAATCGCTCATTGAATAGGCCGCTTTTAACGTTTGTCAAAGTATTCCAACCCATGTGAGGAACCTTGTCCTCATGCTTTCGCGGAATGAAACGTTTCACTTCCGTAGGGAAGATCCCCAAGCAATCCGCGTTTCCCTCCTCTGAACGCATGCACATCAATTGCATGCCGAGGCATATCCCGAGTACCGGTTGCTTTAGGTTCAAGATCACCTGATCCAATTTATGCTCCCTTAAATACTCCATGGTCGTGAAAGCTTCACCTACTCCGGGAAAGATAACCTTATCCGCTTTATTTAATAATTCCGGATCAGCCGTGATGATCGGGGTAACGCCCAACCGCTTCAAAGCGTAATCTACCGAGTAGATGTTTCCGGCATTATATTTAATAATGGCAACGTCCATTGTTGTTAAGCATTTATATTGAGTCGCAAAAGTAACAAATTATCATTACATAATTATGAATGGCGATTGAAAAGTTCCAAAATGAAATGTATTTGTGATAAACTGGTGTGATCGGGAAGGGGATAGGGGCGGCATAATTATGTAGCTTCTGAGGTCTCTCCAGATATTTTTACTATCAAATATGATATTTTTTTGCGTCAGCTATTGCAGATTTAAAAATAATACTTACCTTTGCACCGCAATCGAGAGAGATAGCGATAAAAGAAAAGAGGTTCGGTAGTTCAGCTGGTTAGAATACATGCCTGTCACGCATGGGGTCGCGGGTTCGAGTCCCGTCCGGACCGCCTCTTTTTCAAAATTATTATTGATTATAAAATGGTTCGGTAGTTCAGCTGGTTAGAATACATGCCTGTCACGCATGGGGTCGCGGGTTCGAGTCCCGTCCGGACCGCTTTCAAAGAAAGCAAAATAAAGTAAAGCTCTGTAATTTAAAAATTACAGGGCTTTTTCTTTTTCCTCACTTATCAAGAATGACGGCTCACCTGCAAAACTCTATGTTTGTAAAACACTCGCAAAAGCAGGGGGCGGCAATCTGTTTTGCGGTTGGCTTCAATGATGTTGTAAGCGAAAATGCGATAACCTTGACGTTTTGTTTGAAAATCCGGGATTATGATGACAGGGCCTTTTTGCGAATAGAAGAAATAGGGAGTGCTTTATGTTCAAATTATCCATTTTACCCTGTTTTTTTGCATGAATATCTCTGTTGGGAGACGAAAGTAATGGGATTAGGTAACGCGAAAGCCAGTGTTAGGCAACGCTACCGTATGTGTTTGGCGATACATACGGTAGGAATTGGGTACGCAACCTATAGGAATGGACGATGCATCCGTATGAAAAGCACCTTTCTCCTGCATAAATAGGAGATAGGATGAATTAATCTCGCTAGAATGAAAGGGTATATTTAAGCAAAGTGCTATAATACAATTGATTGCTGATATTTTTTCTCGTATTTGGTAACAGCATGTACCTTTGCCCGGAAAAAACGATTCTCCGGGGCTTCAGATTACATATTGTCATATTGTCAATTTGAGCGTATTACTTATCTTTTGAGTCCCTACCGTTGTAGAGACATATGCTATATATCCCACTATCCTGATAGAATCTTAAAGTTTCCATTCCGAGGGGATGAGACGCAGCACGCTACGTCTCTACAACAAGGCGACAAATTATATATATTAGCTGCGATTTGCTGGGACAAATCTTACATCTTGTCCTTTACTATTTCCTTCAGTAATTCGATTACGCTGTCTTTCTCTTTTAGCATTCGCTCATATAAGGCGTTTTTCTCGTTGTATAGTTCGATAACTTTATCGATCGGATTGAATGTCGGATTATTAAATATTGAACCTGCTTTATCATATAAGGTGCTAGAGACAATATTAATAGACGCAGCGTTATCAAGTTCCGTAATGGCTTCCACCGGAATGTTCAAGGCTACGGCGATCTTATCCAAGATCTCCTGTTCCAACGTCTCTTTTTTCTCATAGCCAGAGAGGGTCGCCTGCGATACTCCTATTTCTTCCGCAAGAACGTCTTGATTTACATTACGCCATTCTCTCCACCGGCGTATATTAGCCCCATGGTTACATTTCTTCGCTGTCGTTTGCATTGCTTAATTAGTATATAATATTCAATCAGACAAAAGTATGAATTTAATTTGGGTGATGCTTGTTTGATAGAGTAATATTTTATCTGGTGGAGATAAATATATTATGTATCATTGCGATAGGACGTATTCCGATCCCTGCTTATGCGGATCTATTATTAATTTGCCGCACTAGGCTGGCAATGCGGGCAATAGTAAATGCTGCCTCCGAGGTAAGCCTCTTTCTGTATCCGTTCGCCACAGACGGGGCAAGGGTCATGGTAGGTGTTCTTCGATAGGATCGTGCGGTAATTGCCTAAGGCGCCGTATAGATCCTTCTCCGTATCCCGGCCTCCTCGGCGAGTCATCTCTTCCAGCGTGGATTTCACGGTGTTGAAGAGGCGGTCTATATCCTCTTCTGATAAAGTCGATATTTTTCGTTTCGGGGAGATCCGGGCATTGAACAAGATATCTTGGCAGACTCCGTTGCCCAGGCCCGGAATACGTTGCTCGGTGGCGAGTAACGCCTTTGCGGATATATCTTTCTTGAGATTCCCGATGAGACTGATAAAATAGGTTTTATCGAATCTCTCGTCCAACGGACATAGCTTATGGATGCTACCTTGGTAATAGGGATTGTCAAACTCGCCTTTGAAAGCGTAGATGGAACCATACATCGAAACCGTGAAAGCTAGGAACGAATCGTCCTCGAATACGATCATAAGCTGATATTTCTTCGGGGCCTTTTCTGCGGAGGTATAATAACGCATATTGGTTCCGTCTCCGATTAAGAGGTGGGTATCTGCGTCCATAAAGATGTCCACGAATGCGCCATAGCCTTGGGCGCCTAGGACCGTTCGTCCTACCAGCCTATTGGAGTATTCCGCCGGATCGCCATTATAGAACGTGAAGCGGTGAGGACTGTTCGACTCGATAACATGCGCTATCCGTTTACCCTTTAGCGTTTCGCTAGCCTGTTTGCCAATGGTGGCGGATTCGGGAATCTCAATCATATTCGTATTGTTTTTAGAGGTGACAGGGTAAATATAGGCATATTTTCCGTACCAATATTCATTGATACGGAAAATAGGAACCGGGCTTTAATTCTGGGTCGGATAAAGGGGCTTTCCTGTCTCGTCCACATCTGTCCAGTCTTTTACGTTGACACTGGCCAAAGTGACCGAATTACCGTTGATTACCGCTTTAAATAAATAAGAGTTTCCCGCTTTCAACTCGCCATCCGGAAGAGGGATCTGGGTGGTATAGGTGCGGGTACTGTTTTCATTGTCGGCGGATATTTCCAGCGTGAGAGTCATGGGAGCCGTATGTCTTATCGGCAACATGATATATTGGGCTGTTAATCCGTTTATCCCCATCTTATCCGCTTTTCCGAAGGCGGTAGCAGGAGTGATGACACCTGTGCCCAGATCCATGGTAGCCCCAACCACGGGAGGAGTGATCATGGCGGAGACCAGTTGGTTGATCGTGATACCTTCACCGCCGGTTAATTCTACTACGACTTGGGTAGCCACATGCCCATAAACAATCGGTATATTGATTTGGGAGCTATTAACATCCTGTTGTATGGCGCTCCACCAAAGATAATCGATACCGTTGAAGAGGGGTTCGGATACGCCACTCGTGAATGTCGGGGGGATCGTGGAGAAATTGTCGGATACGGCGTAGAAATTATAAGTGCCATTGGAGAGAAACATTTTATATCCGTCACTTCCTGTTAACACCCCGGGAGATGAGGTTATGTAAAGGCCTGACGCCTCGGGGCTTCCCTTGGTTCCTGCGCTGCTGTCGAAGACATAAACCCTGCTTTGTATCCCTTTATTCATGGGAGACATGGAACGTAATAGGTTCCGGCCCTCCACGGAGGCGTTGAAGGTCACCAACGTGCTGTTTCCCGGGTCCTCGTTTCCCGAAGAGCCGTTCGGGGTTGTTCCATCCTCAAAAATAATCGTGTTCTTGTTGCATCCGGCGAGGAGTAACAGGAACATCGTGCTAAATGTAAGCGCATTTGCCGCTTTCAGTAAATTCCGTATCATATAATTTGTGTTTAGTGAATAGTCTATATAATACATTTTACGAACCGTTTTGGTTCAGAAAGCGGCAAATGTTTTAACTTTAATCTAGCGGTTTCACGTAAGACCAGTGGGTTTGTATGATCTTCCATTGGTTGTCGGGGTTGCGTCTGTAAACCTCGGTGCAGTTCCATTTTATTACCTTGTCGGATAAGTAGCTATCAAGGTTGAAGGTGAGTACCGCTATGTTTTGTGCGACTTGTACGACCGGGCGGATCATGTCGAAATGATCTGCCGGAGGAAGTTGCATACCTTTATAATAAGTGCGCAGTTGTTCCAATCCCTCTATTTTCGTCTCTAGGGAAGGATCGAAGTAAATCACGTCGGTGTCTGAAAGCTCTACGAATGCCATCGGGTCGGTCGAGGCTAGAGCCTCTTTTTCAAGGGAGATGATCATCTCCGGGATGTTCTCGTTTAATGTTTTGTTCTCCATATTCTTTTGTTGTGCGTTAGCGGATAACGTGCTTCCTAATATGAGAGCCGCTATCCATGATTTGTATTGTCTCATGATGCTTTATTTATTGATAGAGGCAAAATTAGACATACCGAATGGAGTTCGTATAATACGTATAAAGGAGGAAATAGTACTTTTTACGGTTTTGTATTCCTGCGATAGTTTAGCGGGGTCATGTTTGTTTGGGAACGAAATAGACGGATGAAATAGGATGGATCCTCGTAACCTAGAGCTTCCGTTATGGCGGATATAGGCAAGTCTGTATAAGTCAATAGCCGTTTGCTCTCGATTAGTATTTTGTTTAGGATGTATTGTTTAGCGTTGATGCCCGTAGCGTTTTTCACGATCTCATTCAGGTAGTTCGGGGTGATGCAAAGCTGATCGGCATAGCTCCGGATGGAATGATCTTGCTTGAAGGAATGGTTTACTAACTCGATAAATCGGTCTACATAGATGCTTTTAGATCGGGTGTTTGTGTCTGGTGGTAAAGCGTTCGAGTTAGAATATAACCTGTTGAGCAACATTAATGTCTCGTACAACAAGGCCCGGAGTAAGTGTTTGTCTTTCGACTGATAGTTCTTGATCTCTTTATCGATCTCCGAGATCAACTCGGAGATGCGGGCATAGGCTTTCTTGTCGAGACTGAGCTTGGAAGACCGTCTTTCCGTATGGAAATAAGAGAGGTTCCGGAGAAATGCCGGATCATTGAAAAAAGAGAGCAGGAACTCTTCCTCAAAGATAAGAGCGAATCCGTCTTGTATCGTTTTATCGTCCCATTTGCGTATTTCGCCGGGCCGGGTAAAGATGATATCTTGAGGCTTTACCCGGTTCGCTTGATGATCGATAAGGAATTCTCCCTCCCCGCTAGTGATCAATGTTATATCGTAATACGTCAATATATGTACGGGTTGTTCCTTGAGATACTTCTTGATCGTGTTCAAGGGAACGACGTCGATAAGTAGCTCATCGCCGTATTTGTGTTTATAGAAGTCGTATTGCGGTATATTATGATTCATCTGCTCATGTCTTTTATTTGAAAAGCATAGGAGCGAATTGGAGGAGATAAGCCCGCCAATTGGCCCAGATATGCCCTCGGGTGGATTCTACGTACTGGTATTTCATACCTAGGCTATCCATTCGCTGGCGGAATTGCTGGTTCGCGTCGTACAGGAAATCGTCCTTTCCGATACCGATCCAGAACAATTGATAACCGGATCTCTTGAGGTTTCCTAACTTCTCGTCGAGGTTCGTGTACATCGGGCTATTGGGGTCTACACCATTTGCGCTGAGCCCAGCGGAGAAAAGTCCTATATAGTTAAAATAGTCCGGATAATTCAATGATATATATAATGTATGGAAACCACCCATCGAAAGTCCGGCTATGGCTCGGTGTCGCTTATCCGGGATCGTACGGTAACGGTTATCGATGAAATGAATGATCTCGGTGAAACTCTTCTCGTACGAGCCATCCTTATAACCGGGGAAGCTGTTGCTCATGGCCGGCTTGTAATTCAGGTTATCGGGCGTTTCGCCGGGAGCGGCCTGTTTACTGGGATTGCCGTTTGGCATAACGACAAGCATTGGCTGTATCTTGCCTTCGGCAATCAAGTTATCCATGATACGGGCGGTACGGCCAAGCTCCAGCCAAGCGTTCTCGTCGCCGCCACTGCCATGTAACAGGTACAGAACGGGATAAGACTGGATGTTCTTATCGTAAAAAGGAGGTGTATAAACGCTAAGCCTACGTTCGCTCCCGAGGATATCCGAGTGATACCACGTGGTCGTTACATCGCCATGGGGCACGTCACGTACTTGATAATAATCCCCATTTCCCCCGTTGATATAGAACAGGCTGAACAAGGTGCCTACGTCACGGCAAGAGAATGGGTTGTTTGGGGCGATGTTGTAAATACCATCTATGTTTAAACGATAGGTGTACATTTCGGATGGCAGTGGGGGAGTCGTATAGCTCCATGTACCGTTTTTCCCTTTCGTCATCTGGCCATTGCCCTCGTTGGCTTCCCAGTCTCCTTTTACGGAGACGGACTTCGCCTTTGGGGCTTCTACATAGAAAGTAACGCTATTGTCTGGGTTGATCACGAGAGGTTCTACCTTATCGGTCTTGAATCCTACGTTCTGTTGGGCGAAAACCATGGATAGCGGCAGTAAGAGAGCTGCGAGTAATGCTAGTCTTTTCATTTTATCTATACGGTTTAAAGAATTAAGTTATAGAGACAAATATACGATTTATTTCGGAAAAATAGAAGTTATACTTACTTGGCACTTGTAGTATATCTTTTTGGGTAAAGTAAGTATATCTTCTTTAGTACTTGCTGTATATATCCTTTTCTGATTAGGATGATTCTTTTTGATTATAACTAATACCTGATTTCACGTTACTACCTTTGCGGCTCTTCTATTGTTAATTAGTCTTATATGTTTGCACAGTATTTGCTGTTTTGTGCGGCACATTTTTATTAAAAGTGTGCAGTGTTTGAAAAAAGTATTTATCTTTGCGACCGTTTTGTAATCAAGAAAAGTAAAACATGAAGAAAAAAGTAGTATTAGGTGCGGCATTGATGATGATGCCTTTGGTTTCTTTCGCTGGAGGATATTTGACGAATACGAATCAGCATGCAGCCTTTTTAAGGTCACTTTCGCGAGGTGCTGCAATTGATATAGACGGCGCTTTGTCAAACCCGGCGGGTCTTTCTTTTTTGCCGACAGACGGTTTCCGCGTTGGTGTGAGTATCCAAAGTGCTTTCCAGACCCGGGATATCGATGCCTCTTTCAGTACATACAATGGTTTCGACCCAGTGAATAAGGTGCCGACAGTGAGCGACGTTCCCTATAAAAAGTATTACAAAGGAAAGGCAGCCGCTCCCGTGATTCCGAGTGTTTTTGCGGCTTACAAAAAAGGTGATTGGACGATCTCCGGTTTCTTTGCCATTACGGGTGGAGGTGGTAAGGCTTCGTTTGACGATGGTCTGCCAATGTTCGAATCGGCTGCTATGGCCGGTATCTTCAAGGAAAGTGTAGCGAAATATATAAAGACTGGCGGTCAAAGTCCCATCGTCACGCCGGATATGTATACTATTAACAGTGCGATGGACGGAAAACAGTATATTTATTCCCTACAACTTGGCCTATCATACAAGATCACGGATTGGCTTTCTGCCTTTGCCGGTGGCCGGATGAACTATTTCTCAGGAAACTATGACGGGTATCTGGATGCAAAATTAAAACAGAATTTTGGTGGAGCGGATTTAATGAACCTGGCTTTGGATTGCGACCAGACAGGTTGGGGGTTGACACCGGTTTTGGGTGTCGATGTCAAATATGGTAAATTCAATTTCGGAGCTAAATATGAGTTTAAGACGAACTTGAACATCGAAAACAATACCAAGAAGTTGGATTATCCCGACAGTGCGGAAGGTTTGGTTGGCCCTTATAAGCATGGTGTAAATACGCCGAACGATATTCCTTCCATGCTTTCGGTGGCAGCTTCTTATCGGTTTTTGCCCATGTTGAAGGCTTCTGTTGAGTATCACTTCTTCGATGATAAGAAGGCGGGAATGGCCGGTGGAAAGCAGAAGGAACTGGAAAGAGGTACGAATGAGTATCTGTTTGGTATAGAGTGGGATGTTGTCAAGAGATTGACCATTAGCGGTGGCGCTCAAATTACAGATTATGGTTTGTCTGATAATTTCCAAAGTGATGTTAGTTTCTCCTGCGATTCTTATTCGCTGGGCTTTGGTGCTAAAGTGATGTTGAGCGAAAAAATGGCTTTGAACGTGGGATATATGTGGACAACTTACCACGATTATACCAAGAAGATGGACAACTACTGCGGCACGGGACTTCCTGGGCAGAATGTGTATAGCCGCACCAACAAGGTGTTCGGATTAAGTTTGGACTACGCTTTCTAAGCTTGAAAATATTCGTATCCTATTGAAAAAGGAAGCTGCCTGTCGTGTGGCTTCCTTTTTTTAATTCATGGGTATTCAACGGACTATATGAAACCCTATGCATTACGGCTCGTAACCATAGGTTTTAGTCGCTGTAAAGCATAGCTGGGTATGGCATAAAAAAAGAGGGTGCATGACGCATCCTCTTTCTTGATTATTTGTTTTACTTGTTGCCGATTATAACTGAATCCAACGTACATAAGCGAAGTCCATACGGTGAGGCAACTCCTTGTTTACAGGATATACACGGAAGCCTATCTTATGGTTACCAGCCTCGGAAGGAGTGGTCGTTAACTTGAAGAATAACTTGGAGCCTTCTTCCTTCATCAACTCGAACTGAGCGGTATTGATTGGTGACAGCGTGTGTTTCTCCGGATCTTCCTTCATGACAACCATTTCAGCACCTAACATACCTTGTAGTTCATGACGGTCGATTACCAAATTGAAGTTGTATTCTTTTCCTACAACCGGGCCATTCACCGTCAAATCTTGGTCGCAAGTGAAAGATTCCACTTGGAAGCTATCCCAATGTTGCGCAACTTCCTCTTTCCAAGCAGCTAATTGCTTAGCGATCTCGTAGTTGTTAGCGGAAATATGAGCGGAACGAGTAGCCAATTTGTGATAGAAACGATCCTCATAATCGTCCAACATACGTTTCATCGTATAATCCGGAGCGATCTTGGCGATAGAGTTCTTGATATATTGGATCCAGTCCGGAGAGTAACCCTTGCTGTTCTTAGCGTAGTAAGTCGGGATGATCTCAGTTTCCAAGCAATGGTAGATCGTAGCCGCATCCAATTGGTCTTGGTATTGCTGGTTCTCATAAGTACGCTTGTCGGTCAATGCCCAACCTGCGCCTTCTACGTAACCCTCATACCACCAACCGTCAAGAACGGAGAAGTTCAATACACCGTTCATCTCGGCTTTCTCACCGGAAGTACCGGAAGCCTCTAACGGACGAGTCGGCGTGTTCAACCATACGTCTACACCAGAAATCAAACGACGGGCCAAACGCATATCGTAGTTCTCCAAGAAGATGATCTTTCCTAAGAACTCCGGACGGCGAGAGATCTCTACGATGTGTTTGATCAAACCTTGACCACCACCATCAGCTGGGTGAGCCTTACCGGTGAATACGAACTGAATCGGGAACTTCTCATTGTTAACGATCTTAGCCAAACGGTCTAAGTCCGTGAACAACAAGTGCGCACGCTTGTAAGTAGCGAAACGACGACCGAAACCGATCAGCAAGGCATTCGGGTTGATCTTCTCTAGGATAGAAACCACCTTGGAAGGATCACCTTGGTTCTTCAACCAGCTATCTTTATATTGAACACGGATGTAATCAATCAATTTATTCTTCAAGGTCATACGGAGATTCCAGATTTCCTCGTCGGATACATTCTGAATTCCTTCCCAACATTTGCGATTTGATTGATCCTCGAAAAGCTTCGTGCCTAATTTATCCGCATAGAATTTCTTCACCTCGGTAGCGGCCCAAGTCGGCATATGTACACCGTTCGTTACATAACCAACGTGCAGTTCATCCGGGAAGTAACCTTTCCAAACCGGGGCGAACATGCGCTGAGAAACCTTACCGTGCAACCAGCTTACGCCGTTAGCCTCTTGGCAAGTGTTCAAGGCGAATACGCTCATGGAGAATTTCTCGTTAGAACCTGGGTTCTCACGTCCCATGTCGATGAAATCTTGCCAGCTAATACCTAACTTGCCGGGGAACTCACCCATGTAACGTCCGAACAAACCCTCGTCAAAGTAATCGTGACCTGCCGGAACCGGAGTGTGTACCGTATAGAGGGCGGAAGCACGAACTACCTCCAACGCTTGGTTGAATGAAAGGCCGTCGTTCTGGATATAGTCTACCAAACGCTGAGCGTTGATCAAAGCGGCGTGTCCCTCGTTGCAGTGATAAATTTGTTTCTTGATACCTAACTTGTTCAGCATCATGATACCACCGATACCCAACAAATACTCTTGTTTCATACGGTTTTCCCAGTCGCCACCATATAATTGGTGCGTGATGGAACGATCCCATTCGCTGTTCTGAGGAATATCCGTATCCATTAAGTACAAAGGTACACGACCTACGCTAACTTTCCAGATATGAACGTAAACGGTTCTGCCCGGATAAGGAACTTCCAATACCATCGGCTCTCCGTTCGACTGCAATACCTGAGTCAACGGCAGGGCGTTGAAATTTTGCGGCTCGTAATTGGCGATCTGCTGACCGTCCATGGACAAAGTCTGTGTGAAATATCCGTAACGATACAAGAAACCTACGGCACATAAATCGATATTGCTATCGCTGGCCTCTTTCAAGTAGTCACCGGCTAATACTCCCAGACCACCTGAGTAAATCTTTAATACATTGGTCAAACCGTACTCCATGCTGAAGTAGGCTACAGACGGTTGTGTCTTGTCGGGTTTTACATTGATATAAGCTTTGAAATCAGCGTATACCTTTTGGATTTCAGCCATTAACTCCTTATCTGCTAAGATCTCTTCCATACGTTTGTGTGAAAGGCTTTGCAATAGCTGTACAGGGTTACCTTCTGTGGATTTCCAAAGTTGTTTGTCGATCTTGCCAAATAGTTTAGCGCCTTCATGATTCCATACCCACCAAAGATTCGTAGCGATCTCATTAAGTGGTTCCAACTGTTGTGGAAGCTTGGAATGTGAGTAGACGTCCTTCCAAATAGGACTGTTTGCGTTATTCGCCTTAATTTTCATTATCGTGAAGTTTAAAGTGTTTGTCTAAAAACGAGTGCAAAGATAGCATTATCTTATTAATTATGAGCAATATTTAGCTGTTTCTTTCCTCGGCATGCTTTATGGCGATATCGAATGCGGTCAGATAATAGTCGATAAACTTGCTCCATTCAGCTTTTCGAGCGAGATCGAAACAACGCTGTTTGATTTCCTCGATGTCCGTAGCATCCTTTTGGCTGAGAGCCAGGATGGAGTTCATGATAGCGTCCGCTACCTCAAAATAATTGAAATCCGTACGATTAATAACCTCTACGCCTTCGCTAAGGTTATCTCCGGATACCGTTTTCTTCGCCCACATACCGAAACCAGCCAGATTGGTCGTGATCGTCGGTATACCGAAAGCGATACTTTCCAGCGGGGTATATCCCCACGGCTCGTAGTAGGAAGGATATACGGTAGCGTCCATCCCTATCAGCATATCATAATAGGTCTTATTGAAAATACCTCCTTTACCGTCCAAATAACAAGGAACGAATATGATCTTTAGTTTTTCGGATGCCGCGTTCGTGAAGCCGGCGTGGTTGATATAATTCAAGACCTTATCTTCTGGCATATTATGCAACCAGTGCGTAATGAAAGGGATTTGAAGCGGAGAGGTCGTCTTTATGTCCTGCTCGATCGCCTCTTTTAAATCCGCACGGGCAGCACGTACCCAAGCCGGTACCATGATAAAGGCGACGACCTCACGCTGCAGGCGTCCGGACGTACGTACACGGTTCATCGCCTCGATGAAGACATCGATACCTTTATTTCTGTATTCATAGCGGCCACTGGTGGAAACCAGCAAAGCGTTCGGGTCGATGGAACAGCCCAATAATTTCTCCGCTACATTAATTAATGTACGACGTGCCTCCTTCCGCTTTTTAGCGTATTCCTTACCCTCGGGTACGAAGTTGGGCTCAAAGCCGTTCGGGGTAACGATATCCGGTGCCTTATCCAATAACTGTTTACATTCACGGGCCGTGATATCGCTTACGGTCGTGAAGCAATCCACGTAATGGGCGGCCTGCTTCTCTACGGAATGCTTGGCCTCCATGTTTAGCTCCTTAGCCATCTGATCGCCGTTGTAACCGTCCATATAAGCGTATAACGCTTTGTTGTTACCGGCGATAGAGCGTCCGATCGATGTGGCATGCGTCGTGAAAAGTGTCGCTATGGCAGGGATTTGCTTTTGAATGTAAAGCGCTCCCATCGCCAACATCCATTCATTGAATAGGGCGGCGACTTTCTTGTTTTCCAGTTTGTAGAAGTGATAGAAACTCTCTATTACCTTACCGACCGCATATGCGAAGATACAAGACTCATCGTAATCGCCGTAGGCGTGGATGGAGTCAACTCGGAAATTTTCCCACATAGAATAGAAAAAGGCGTCTCGTTCACTGAAGTAGGACTTGAAATCTACCAGTATAACAGGGGGGGTACCCGGTACGTTCCAGCGACCAACCTTAACTTTCAAGTGATCTACTGCCTCGGCGTGCTTTCTCCAATCCTCAAACAAAGATGCGTCTTCCGTAAAATCGGGAGCGGTTGTGTTTGCCCACACATCCGGACCGATGAATATTACTTTGTCGTTAAAAATTTGTTGAAGCGTATGAGCTTTAGTCGATAGTACGGTATAAATACCTCCCACTTTATTACAGACTTCCCAGCTGCTTTCAAAGAGAAACTCTGGCGTCTTTATCATTTCGTTCATATTTGATTTGTTTATAATCAATGATTTCACCGCTGCAAAGATAATTCATTTTATGTTTTTTCTTGGCCTTTCCTCGGTATTTAATAACATATGTTCTATATTTGTGGATAATTAAATATGAAATAATTATGGCTAAAAGAAGAATTTTAAAGAAAGAGATCAGCTACGTGGCTGGTGAATTGTTCACGGAAGCGCTGGTTTGCAAATTGTATATACCCGGAGTAAATCAAGAGAAAGCGGATGCTTTGATGGCTCGTATCCTAGATATGCAAGATAGTTATATCGTTCGTGCCGGACACCCCGACGGCAAGGATAACAAGGCTCTCGTACGGAATTATTATCGCAAATTAAGAGAGGACTTGCAAAACGAGGTTAACGCTATCGCCGACGAGATAGGAGAGTTGAGCAAGGACAAATAGGCATGAAGAAGGCAATTAGTAAGGCGATACTCCGTATGGCGGGGTGGAAGCTGGGCCCGGTGGATGGCGTGGATTTGCCGAAATGTATCGTATGTGTGGCTCCGCATACCAGTAACTGGGATTTTATCGTAGGGAAACTTTTTTATACCTCGATCGGGTGTAACGCCGGTTTCCTTATTAAGAAAGAGTGGTTCTTTTTCCCTTTTAATTTGCTGTTTAACTGGCTGGGAGGTGTTCCGGTGGATCGTGGTAAACGTACGTCGGTGACCGATCAGATGGTGGAACGTTTCAAGACCAGTGAGCGGTTTCAATTGGCCGTCACACCGGAAGGTACCCGGAAGCGGGCCAAGGACTGGAAAAAAGGATTCTATTTTATCGCTTTGAAAGCGAACGTGCCGATCGTGGTGGCTTATTTTGATTATGGAAAGAAAGAGGTGGGTACGAAGGGTGTTTTTTATCCGACAGGTGATGTGGATAAAGATATCCATACGATACGTGAGATGTATCGGGGAGTTACCGCTTGCCATCCTGAGAATTTCGTACAGGTATAGGAGTTTTATGGTGAAGAAATAAGAGTTTTACTATAGGAAAACAAAAGTTTTCCCTAAGAGAAACAAAAGTTTTGCTATGAAGAAACTACTGTTTCTTCACCATGAAACTGTTTCCTTGTCACAATATGTCTTTTTATTACCTTAATATCTTTATTCTATGACTGAAGACTTACGTATCAGCATGATACAATCCCATATCATTTGGGAAGACCGTGAAGAGAACTTGGGTTATTACGGCGAACTGTTGCGCCGTGTTAGTGGAAGAACCGATTTAGCCGTATTGCCGGAGACGTTTACCACGGGATTTTCCATGGACGTGGAGAAACAAGCCGATACGATGGAGGGCCAGACCGTACCGACTATAAAGGAATGGGCTAAGAAATATAAACTGGCCGTGGCCGGGAGTTTTATCGCGAAAGATAACGGAAAGTTCTACAACCGGGCTTTTTTCATCACTCCGGAAGGAGAGGAGTATTATTACGATAAGCGTCATTTGTTCCGTATGGCGGAAGAGGACAAGCATTTCTCGGCGGGCGACAAACGGCTGATCGTGCCCTATAAAGGCTGGAATATCTGTTTGCAGGTTTGTTATGACCTGCGTTTCCCGGTTTGGAGCCGCAACGTAAATAACGAATATGATCTTTTGATTTATGTGGCCAATTGGCCCGAGGCCCGGAAGAAGGCGTGGAAGGCATTGCTGCATGCCCGTGCCATTGAGAACATGGCTTATGTCTGTGGCGTGAACCGTGTGGGGGTAGATGGGAAAGGTTTTCTTTTCAGAGGGGATTCCATGATTTATAACGCAAAAGGAAAGAAATTGGCTGATGCCGGAAAACGGGAGGAAATCACCCGGACATGTACCTTGAAGAAGAGCGAGCTGGATGAGTTCCGGGCTAAGTTCCCGGCGTGGAAGGATGCGGATGGATTTAGTATTGACTTCTAATCATCTGATTCCTGCTGATTATGGAAAAACGTAGTCCTTGGGCTTGGATCCCGTCTCTTTATTTCGCCGAAGGCTTGCCCTACGTGGTAGTCATGACGCTTTCTGTGATCATGTATAAACGTTTGGGCGTCTCGAATACGGATATCGCCTTGTTTACCAGTTGGCTTTATTTTCCTTGGGTGATCAAGCCCATCTGGAGCCCGTTCGTAGACTTGATAAAAACGAAGCGTTGGTGGATTTATGGCATGCAGTTATTGATTGGTGGTGGAATGGCAGGTGTGGCGTTCGTCCTTCCCGGGGATTTCTTTCTGCGGTTTACCTTGGCTTTCTTTTGGTTGATGGCGTTTAGTTCCGCTACGCACGATATCGCCGCAGATGGGTTCTATATGCTGGGCTTGACGGAGGAGCAACAGGCGTTCTTCATCGGTATCCGAAATACGTTCTACAGGGTGGCGATGCTAACCGGACAAGGTCTGCTGGTTATGCTGGCGGGACTTTTGGAGGAGAGTACCGGGCGGATTTCCTTTGCTTGGAGCCTGGTGTTTTTCGTATTGGCCGGTACCTTTATCGCCTTGGCCTTGTGGCATAAGTATATCTTACCCCGTCCGGCGAGTGACGCGCAACGTACGAATATCACCCCTCATACCATCTTGGTGGAGTTTGGCAATACTTTCGTGAGTTTTTTCAACAAGAAAGGGATTGTCCCGGCTTTGCTTTTTATGCTGACGTATCGTTTGGGGGAATCCCAATTGGTAAAGTTGGCTTCTCCTTTCCTGCTGGATGGGCGGGAAGTTGGCGGGCTGGCGCTCAGTACCGGTGAGGTCGGGTTCGCTTATGGTACGGTGGGAGTGATCTCCTTATTGCTCGGAGGGGTTTTAGGAGGCCTGGCTATATCCCGGAGTGGCTTGAAGACTTGGTTATGGCCTATGGCATTGGCTATCTCCTTGCCGAATCTGGTCTATTTGTATATGGCCTATACGATGCCGGAGAGTATTGTTGTCGTAAACGCTTGTGTCGCTGTCGAGCAATTCGGCTACGGGTTTGGCTTTACGGCTTATACGATGTATCTGATGCTTTTCGCCGAGGGGGAATATAAGACTTCGCATTATGCGATCAGTACCGGTTTCATGGCGTTAGGTATGATGCTACCGGGAATGGCATCGGGATGGATACAGGAGCAGATCGGTTACCAACATTTCTTTATCTGGGTAATGATCTGTTGCATACCTTTATTTATTGTATTGCCGTTCTTGCGTTTCAAGAAAAAATAATCTTATACCGATAATCCGGGAGTGTAGGGAAGGGTCACGATGAATGTGCTACCTTCCCCTTCTTTGGATTCTAGGGTGATATATCCTCCGAAGTGCTCGATGATAATTTGGCAGATCGCCAGTCCGAGGCCTGTCCCTTGCGCAAACTCGTCCAGTTTGTTGAACCGTTCGAATACTTGGGCTTGCTTATCTGCGGGAATGCCTTTGCCCGTATCGGTCACGGAGATCTGGATCCAACGTTTATCTTGCGTATAATCGTATTTAATCAAGATGTATCCTTGCGTCGTGAATTTTGCGGCGTTGTTTATGAGGTTGGTAATCACTTGGGTTAATCGATGTAGGTCCGCTTGGATAATGGCCGGGAGGACCGGCAGTTGTATTTTAAGCGCTACGCCTTGGGGCATCAACAATTGATGGGTGCGGTAGATATGGGATAGTAATTCGTTTAAGTCACAATTCGTGAGGGTAAACGACATCTTACCGGACTTGATGCGGGATAGATCGAGAATGTCATTGATCAATTTCAATAAGAGGTCGCTGTTCTTACTGATAACTTGCATGAACTCATCCCTCTCGTTCGGGCTTATTTCCATATCGCTTGTTAGCAGTTCCGAAAATCCAACGATGGCGTTAAGCGGGGTACGTATCTCATGGCTCATATTGGCGAGGAACGCTGATTTCATTTGGTCCGCTTCCTCGGCCCTTATACGGGCTTTGATAAGATCTTCCTCTACTTCCTTACTTTGTTGGATATTTAAGCAGAGCCCGTTTACTCCGACATTATTGCGGGTGGAGTCTTGTCCATTCTTCGCTTGCGCATATCTGAATTCCCACCATATATGCCCTTTGCCGTTGAAATTATATCGGCGGCGGGTGATCTTACGGGAAGGGAATCCTGTATCAAGCAGGTGCTTATGTTGGATGAAATCTTCCCGGTCTTCAGGGTGGATAGACTCTTGGAATTGCGTGGAGGTGATCGGCTTTATCGGCATATCCAACGACTTATAGAAATCATGGTCGAACTCGAATACGCCGTTGCTGTATCGGAATGCGAAAATATCACCGCTCTCTAAAGCCAACGAGAGGAATTCTTTCTCTTTCCGTAAACTTTCTTGAGCCTGTTTCTTGTGAGAGGCTTCGCGACGGTATTGTACTCTTTGATAGAAAAGTGTCCATAGGATAAATAGGGTTAGAAGAATCCCGCATAGAATAATATATGTTTGATAACGAACCACAAAGGGCATATTCAAGAAGATACTGTTTTGAGGCAGTTCTTTCCAATCGATACCCCATTTATTTAAAGTCGGGTAATCGAACAGATAGTTTTTGGCGCTTTCCGTTATTTGTGGGAAGCTATTGGCCGGTGTGCCCTTGAGTATGCTGGCAGCTCGTCGTAAGGCTTCTTGGGTTTGGCTCTCTACCGGGGTCATATATCCTCCGATGAAGTCTCCGTCATATCCTACGGATTCGTTGATCGCCGAGAAGCTGGGAAATGAGCAGAACCTACCTAAGGCTATCGAGGTATAATCTCTTTTGGTAGCAAGGTAGGCCTTGTTGTAAGTATTTGTACCTAACCCCCAGATCAAGTTGGAACTGGTGCGGGGTTGAATGGTTTGTATATAGAGGGAATCGAACGGTACTTTTGGGAACCGCACTAAAGAAGAGGATCTCTTTTTATCGGATGGGGATGAATACTGGGGATATTTAAGGTAATCGGGTCTAGCCTTGGAGCATAGCCCTTTTATTTGCTCATCCATATCTTTCAGGATCTTTTTGTCAAGAGCTGTACTATCAGAGACACGTACAATTACGCATTTTCCCATGATTCGCTCGATAAGTTCGACGTTTTTCCGATAGTCCGGCTTATCCCAAAATCCGGATACGTTAGGATACTTTTGAATTAAGGGTATGTTTGGGTAGTTGACTCCGGTAAAAACGATAGGTACGCTATCTAATAAAGGATGTTCGCAAGCCAATAAGGAATAGGTCGCTTGATCATCGTTTACGATTATGATATCAGGCTTCCATAAAGATAACGTATTGAGTTCCGTATATATTCTTTGTTTCTCTTCTAGCGATTGATAAGCTTCGCAATTAAGATAGAACGTGAAGATACTAGCAGGAATGCCTTCCTTCTGGAATCCTTTTTTAAAAGCCTCTTCTATATCTTTATAGGCTTGAAAGTCCGGCTCATAAGATTGGACTATCAAGATACGCTTTTCCGTGGTTGAGCGTTCGCAAGAATTTGCGACCAATAGAAATAATGGAAGCAACAATAAAAAAAGATAACGATAAGAAGTGTTCGCCATGTGTATAGCTTCAATATAATAGGTACAAATGTATAAAAAGTAATTGGATATCAAAGAGACAAATGTCTATTTTTCTTGGCTTCTGAGGTTGGTTTATAATTCGAAAACCAAGGAGATGCGGCACCCCTTATTCTTTTCGGACTTGAGCAAGATACGCCCGTTTAATTGTTTTACGATAGCTTGGCAGATCGATAATCCAAGACCTGTCCCTTGCACGAAATCATCCAGCTTCTTGAAACGCTCGAATATCGCTTCTTGGTCCTCGGGAGAGATCCCGATGCCTGTATCCTGCACATAAAGTCGGACGTCTTGTGCATTGGTGGAATACTCGTAACCGATCTCTATAAAGCCTGCGGAAGTAAATTTTATAGCATTTTTCAGTATGTTCTCGAGCGCTTGGTAAAGTCGCTCCTTATCCGTATATAAGCAGATCGGCGTATCGGGGCATTTCTCCTTGAATTCGATACCTTCGGGGACATCGGAAAGATGTTGTTTATAAAGGGTTTTCACTAAATCCGTTAAATTGCAGGATTCTTTATGAAAGACGATACCTCCGGATTCAATCCTTGCCAAATCCAATATGTCATTGACTAACTTTAGTAATAACTCGTTATTGGTCGTGATGATATTAGCGTATTGCTCCTTCTCTTCCGCTGTCAGATCCAGTTCGGCGATTAGGCTTGAAAAGCCGATGATCGCATTTAGAGGGGTACGTATCTCATGACTCATGTTAGCCAAGAATACGGATTTCATCCGGTCGGACTCATTGGCTTTCTCCAAGGCTTCCGCTAATGATTCCTTTTCATGTAATAGGGCTTTTTGCGCTTGTCGTTTTGCCTTGGATTCTTGGGTATACATGATGATGAAGCTACCGAAGACAAAGCAGCACATCGTGCTGACTACGATTATCAAGCTCCAGAATAATCTTGGATATTGGTCCTTAAAAGGAAAGTTCAAAAGTATAGCATCCTTCGGAAGAAGCCTTTTATCGATATTCCAATATTTGACTTCATTGAAATCAAATACATAATTCTTCTTGCTCTTTGTTATCTGTGGGAATGATTCGCTAGGGGAGCCTTTTAATATTTCCGCGGCTCTATCGGTAGATTCTTCTATTTGGGTTTCCAAGGAGGTGATATAGCCACCTACAAGTTTATTCGTATATCCTAGATCCTCGTTGATCGCCGTAAAAGAGGGTTTACTGGAAAAACGGCTGGTGTTCAATACCCGGTAATCCCGTTTGGCCTGTAGATAGTAGATGTAAGGGACGTGTTTACTCATGTACCAAGAAACAGCTGATAGCTTGTCTCCTTGCACGGGCACGACGTTGACGGTCGTACTATCCGGTCGTTTTAAGCTTTGATTGACCCTGTCCAAAGTAGCGATCTCTACCGGTATATACATGATGCGATTATTATCGACCCGAATGTCTGCTTGAGCACATTGCTCATGTAACGTAGCCTTAATGTGCCTATCTATATACGTACTATCGTGCAACATATAAATCGTAGACTTGCCCAACAGATGTTCTATCAAGCGGATGTTCGTGACGTAGTCGGGCTCGTCCCAGAATCCGGAAACATTCGAATATTGCGCCAATAGTGCCTTATTGGGGAAATTTACGCCGCCAAATACAATGGGAATTGTAGAAATTAGCGGATGATGGCATTGCATTAACGTGTAAGTCGCTTGATCCTCGTAGACCAATATCAGATCGGGTTTCCAAGTGGAGATCGAATCTAGATACAGGTACATCCGTTTTTCTTCGGCAGGTGCCGCATATTGCTCGCAGTTCAAATAGAATGTTTGGATCGACGGATTAATCCCCTTTTTCTCGAGGGATTTCCGGATCAACCGATCGCAGTCTTTATAAGCTACATAGTCGCTTTCATAGGAATGGACTACTAATATACGATATTTATTTTCCGACTGTTGACAAGAGGACTGTAGAATGGCTAGCAGAAAAAGTAGAACAAATATGTAATATTTCTGTATAGATCTCGCTAGCATAAGTCGAAAATTAGTACGTTGCCCTTAATCGTAATTTAAAATGAGTGTTTTTATGCGAGTGCAAACTTATTAATAATTATTGGATATCAATGGCTTTTTTATTGAATATATAGGGCTAAAATAAAAAACGGCTATCAGATCCCGAAGGACCCGATAGCCGTTTTTCTATCTTATGTGGAGTAAAGGAGCGATTAAAACCGCTTCTTTTTATTTTACTTCCTCAAAGTCAACGTCCGTAACGTTACCGTCTTTGCTGTTGTTGCTGCTACCTGCGTTACCGCCAGCTTGTTGACCACCGAAGTTAGGATCTGCTTGCGGACCGCCTTGAGCGCCGCCACCTTGAGCGTTGTACATTTCTTGGCTAGCTGCTTGGAATACGCTGTTCAATTCTGCCATAGCAGCATCGATACCTGCGATATCCTGAGCCTTATGAGCTTCTTTCAATTTGTTCAAGGCACCTTCGATCGGAGCTTTCTTGTCTGCCGGAAGCTTGTCGCCAAGATCTTTCAATTGTTTCTCGGTCTGGAAGATCATGCTATCCGCTTGATTCAATTTATCGATACGCTCTTTCTCTTTCTTATCGGCCTCTGCGTTTGCGGCAGCCTCTTCTTTCATACGCTTAACCTCATCATCGCTCAAACCGCTGGAAGCCTCGATACGGATACTTTGTACTTTACCGGTTCCTTTATCCTTAGCCGATACGTTCAATATACCGTTAGCGTCGATATCGAATGTAACCTCGATCTGAGGAACACCACGTTGTGCGGCAGGTATTCCATCCAAGTGGAAACGACCGATAGACTTGTTATCTTTAGCCAAAGAACGCTCACCTTGCAAGATGTGGATCTCAACAGAAGGCTGATTGTCTACGGCAGTCGTAAATGTCTCGGACTTCTTGGTCGGGATGGTCGTGTTAGACTCGATCAATTTAGTCATTACACCACCCATTGTCTCAATACCTAAAGACAGCGGAGTAACATCCAACAGCAATACGTCTTTAACCTCACCTGTCAATACACCACCTTGGATCGCTGCGCCTACGGCTACTACTTCATCCGGGTTAACGCCCTTAGACGGAGCTTTACCGAAGAATTTCTCAACGATAGCCTGTACAGCCGGGATACGAGTAGAACCACCTACCAAGATCACTTCGTCGATATCAGAAGTTGATAAACCTGCATCTTTCAAGGATTGACGGCACGGTTCGATACATGCTTGGATCAGACCGTCAGCCAATTGTTCGAATTTAGCACGAGTCAAAGTCTTAACCAAGTGCTTTGGAATACCGTTTACCGGCATGATATACGGCAAGTTGATCTCCGTGCTAGTCGTACTTGACAACTCGATCTTCGCTTTCTCGGCAGCTTCTTTTAAACGTTGTAAAGCCATCGGGTCTTTACGTAAGTCTACGCCTTCCTCTCGTTCGAATTCTTCAGCCAACCAGTCGATGATTACGTGGTCGAAGTCATCACCACCTAGGTGAGTATCACCGTTTGTTGATTTTACCTCGAATACGCCGTCACCTAACTCAAGGATGGAGATATCGAATGTACCACCACCTAAGTCGAATACGGCGATCTTCATGTCTTTGTTCGTCTTATCCAAACCATAAGCTAAAGAAGCGGCAGTCGGTTCGTTTACGATACGGCGTACGGTTAAACCTGCGATCTCACCAGCCTCTTTCGTAGCCTGACGTTGAGCGTCACTAAAGTAAGCAGGTACTGTGATAACGGCTTCCGTTACTTCCTGTCCCAAATAATCCTCAGCTGTCTTTTTCATTTTCTGCAGGATCATCGCTGAGATTTCCTGCGGAGTATACAAACGTCCTTCGATATCTACACGAGGAGTGTTGTTATCACCACGCACTACTTTATAAGGAACGCGATTGATTTCCTTTTGTACTTGGTCATAAGTTTCACCCATGAAACGTTTGATAGAGAATATAGTCTTTTCAGGATTGGTGATAGCCTGACGTTTTGCGGGATCACCTACCTTACGCTCGCCGCCTTCTACGAAAGCTACGATTGAAGGTGTTGTTCTTTTACCTTCGCTGTTCGCGATAACAACCGGTTCGTTACCTTCCAATACGGCAACACAAGAGTTGGTTGTTCCTAAGTCGATTCCAATAATCTTTCCCATGATTGTAAATATTTTAATTGTTATTATTCATCGTCCGTCATCCTCCTTGTTTAAAGGATTCACATAGTATTCAACAAATGCCGTGCCAAAGAAGTTTGGGTTTGAAAATAAATAATACGTGTCATGAATCGTGACATTTTGGCGGTTTGGCAGAATACAGAAAGCCCCGGAACCGTTTTAATAGGCCCGGGGCTTCTCTTGTTATTTGTTGATTATTTCCTTTTCTTCTTTCATGTCAAGCTCATTCTTGTCGGCATCAAAGAATTTGTATTCAAGAAAGGCGAGACTTTGATTGGGAATAACTTTTAAACCATGTGTGTACTTCATTTTCCACTTCATGCTCAAGGGGAACAACCCCTTGTTCACATACGCTGCGACATACGGATGTACATGCAGGGTGAATTTCTTCACGTGATGTTTGTTTACTAAGCAATCTATTTTTTCTTCCAGGCTGTCGGTAAACAGGATGGAAGGCTTAACCGTTCCTGTTCCGAAACAGGATGGGCAGTCTTCTGACGTATCCACGTCCATTGCCGGACGTACCCGCTGACGGGTAATCTGCATCAAGCCAAACTTACTAAGAGGAAGGATATTGTGTTTAGCCCGGTCATTTGCCATTGCCTTTGTCATGTGTTCAAATAGCTTTTGCCGGTTGGCAGCCTCTGCCATATCGATAAAGTCTATGACGATGATACCTCCCATGTCTCGTAAGCGGAGCTGACGGGCGATCTCATCGGCGGCGGCTATATTTACGTCGATAGCTGTCTTCTCTTGGGCATCGCTGCCTTTGGAACGGTTCCCGCTGTTCACGTCGATAACGTGCATAGCTTCCGTGTGCTCGATAATCAAGTAAGCTCCACTCTTGTAAGTGACAGTTCGTCCGAATAGCGACTTGATTTGCTTGGTGACCGCAAAGTTGTCGAAGATAGGAAGCTCTCCCGTATATAACTGTACGATTTCTTCCCGTCCCGGTGCGATCAAGCTTACATAGTCGCGGACATTATTATAGACCTCCTTGTCATTTACATAAATATTTTGGAAAGAGGGGTTGAATATATCCCGAAGCAAAGCTACGGTACGTGCCGTTTCCTCATAAATAATAGCCGGAGCTTTGAGTTTAGGCACCTTCACGATATTATCTTCCCATCGTTTCATCAATGTCTTCAATTCATGATCAAGCTCTGCGACACGCTTGCCCTCCGAGGATGTCCGTACGATAACACTGAAATTCTTCGGTTTGATACTTTGGATTAACTGGCGCAAACGGGCTCGTTCCTCGCTTGATTTAATTTTGGTGGAGACAGATACTTTATCGGCGAACGGTATCAGCACGATATATCTTCCGGCAAAAGAAAGCTCGGAAGTCAATCGGGGACCTTTCGTCGAGATAGGCTCTTTAGCAATTTGAACCAACACCTCTTGTCCTACTTTCAGCACGTCGCTAATACTCCCGTTCTTTTCGATCTCCGGTAGAATCTGAGTTTTCGACAGTACCGGCGCCTTTTTGGGATCGCTCAGCAATTGCTTTAAATATTTCTGTTGGGTGTTGAAGTTAGGACCTAAGTCCAAATAGTGAAGAAACGCATCCTTTTTGTAACCGACATCAATGAACGCAGCGTTTAAGCCCGGCATCAGTTTCTTAACCTTACCTAGATAGATATCACCAACAGCGAACGAGACGTTGCGGGCCTCCTTTTGGAGCTCCACAAGGCTCTTGTCCTCCAAGACGGCGATAGATACCTCTTTGGGCTGTACATCAACTACTAATTCACTAATCACTTAAGATGTGTTTTTAAGATCAGACCTTATAAAATACGCAAAGAACAAACTTAAAAGGTCACTTATTAAGTTTGTTCTTTAGAGTTCGTTAGATAGACTTATTTCTTCTTATGTCTATTCTTCTTCAGTCTCTTTTTGCGCTTGTGCGTAGACATTTTATGTCTTTTTCTTTTCTTTCCGCTAGGCATCGCTTTAAAATTTTAAATTAAACGTATAATAATTAATTACTTAACTTCACCAATAAAAGTCTTAGCCGGCTTGAATGACGGAATGTTGTGTTCCGGGATGATGATCGTAGTATTTTTTGAAATATTACGAGCTGTCTTTTGAGCTCTCTTCTTAATAACGAAACTTCCGAAACCTCTCAAGTAAACGTTTTCGCCTTGGGCTAAAGAACTTTTTACGATATCCATGAAGGACTCAACGCTTGCTAGCACTGTCTGTTTGTCGATACCAGTGCTTTTTGAAATCTCGCTAACAATATCTGCTTTAGTCATGTCTATAAATTAATTAATTGATTTTGACCTATTAATTTTTTGGAATGCAAATATATAGCTTTTTATTTAAGTGGAAAAAGAATTGAGCTTCAATTTTTAAATAAAAAGATTCTTCTCGATTCGTAATATATATGTATGTTTGCGGTAATCAAATAGTTATGATGTTGAAAAGTGAGAAAGGGAGCAGTTATGTTACAGTATGAAAGTGAGTTAGAAATCAGCCGGATATTGGTTGAGTGGTATGAAACCTATAAAAGAGAGCTTCCTTGGAGGGAAACGAGAGACCCTTATATCATCTGGATATCGGAGATTATATTGCAACAAACCCGGGTTGTACAGGGATTGGAGTATTTTTTGCGTTTTACCGAACGTTTCCCGGATGTGGCATCTCTAGCGGTGGCGGAAGAGGATGAGGTGCTGAAATATTGGCAGGGCTTGGGGTATTATAGCCGGGCTCGTAACTTACATGCGGCGGCTAAATCTATCATGGAGCGGTTTAACGGGGTTTTCCCGGAGAATTATAAAGAGGTATTATCCTTGAAAGGTATCGGGGAGTATACGGCGGCGGCGATCGTCTCCTTTGCTTGGAACCAACCGTGTCCGGTCGTGGATGGAAATGTGTACCGGGTACTTTCCCGTTTGTTTGCCGTAGATACGCCGATCGACACCACGAAGGGTAAAAAGCAATTTGCGGAACTGGCCGGAATGATCTTGGACCCTAAGAACGCAGGGACGCATAATCAGGCGATCATGGAATTGGGTGCTTTGCAATGTGTTCCTCAAAACCCGGACTGCGGGGTGTGCCCGCTAAAAGATAAATGCGTGGCGTTCGCTTCCGGCAATGTGCAAGCTTATCCGGTGAAACAAAATAAGACGAAGACAAGGGATCGTTATTTCCACTATCTATACATTATATATAAAGAACAAACTTGGATGAACAGACGGACGGGGAAGGATATCTGGACCGGTTTGTATGAATTTCCATTGATCGAGACGGATCATGCGATGGATTTTTCCGGTTTGTGTGAGACGCAAGCCTTCCGTAACCTATTGGGAGATGCTGGAAAATTGAGTATCACCCAAGGGTTATCGAATGTAAAGCATACGCTCTCCCATCAAATTTTATACGCTTCTTTCTATCAAATAGAGATAGAGCAGGTTCCGGAATCCTTGGGGAATTACCTCTCTCTGCCTTGTCGGGATATTGAGAAGTATGCCGTTCCCCGGCTGATACATATTTATTTAGAGAAATTAAACGGAAACTTGTGAGAATGATTGAATTTGTGTTTCTTTGTATGGTTATTAAGAATTTGAATTATGTCATTGAATAAGGTTATATTGATCGGCAACGTAGGCAAAGATCCTGACGTTCGCTATTTTGACAGTGGTGCCGCTGTCGCTAATTTCCCGCTGGCAACCTCGGAACGTGGGTATACGTTGGCAAATGGAACGGTGGTTCCGGAACGTACGGAGTGGCATAATATCGTAGTTCGTCGGGATTTGGTTCCTTTCGTGGAAAAATGGGTACGTAAAGGTTCCGGTGTATATGTGGAAGGCAAGATTCGTACTCGTAATTATGATGACCAAAGCGGCGTGAAACGATATGTTACGGAGATCCATGCGGATCGTATCGAGTTTTACAGCACGGGTTCCCGTCCGGCCGATGGTGGAAATACGACTGCACAAGGCGGTAGTATGCAGCCCAATGTGGGACAAGGACAACCGGCTCAACCGACCACGGCGCCAAATACCGCTTATCAACAGCCAGCCGCCTCGCAGCCTAGCGCATTCTCAGAATCCAGTGACGCGGATGATCTCCCGTTCTGATATTGTTTAACTAATACTGTTTCCCTTGGACTCGGACTATTATTTATGGGGCTTATTTGAAAACGTAACGGTGCAGGCGCTGACAGCGGGTCCTGTGATCGCATTAAGCCTCGCTTTTTTACTGCTGTTTGTTTCCGGCTTCGTGTCGGCCTCTGAAGTGGCATTCTTTTCTCTAACCCCGGGTGACCTAAATGAGATCGGGGAAGAGAATCGCCCGGCAGATCCTGTTATCAAACGTCTCCTTGAACGTTCGGAGTATCTATTGGCATCTATATTGATCGCTAATAATTTTGTAAATGTGGCGGTCGTTATGCTGTGTACCTATGCGATTAACGCTTGGATTAATTTCTCGGCCGCTCCTCTTCTAGGCTTTGTGCTTGAGACGATTCTCTTGACTTTCTTGCTTTTACTTTTTGGGGAGATCATGCCTAAGATTTACGCACAGAAGAATTCTTTGCGTTTTGTTCGTTTTTCAGCCTCCGTATTAAGTGGTTTGGAACGCTTCTGCCGCCCATTCTCGAAAATCTTGGTTAATTCCACATCGGTCATCAATAAAGCGTTAGCGAAAAAGAAATATGATATCTCTGTAGATGAGCTTTCTAAAGCGTTAGAGCTAACCTCTACCGAGATCCCGGAGGAGAAGGAGATGCTGGCGGAGATTATCAAGTTTTATAATAAGACCGCTGATGAGATCATGACTCCTCGTCTGGATATGGAAGATATCGAGATCAAGATCAGTTTCCGTGAGGTGGTTGATTTTATTATCAAATCCGGCTATTCGCGTATTCCGGTATATTCCGAGACTGAGGATAATATAAAAGGTATCTTATATATCAAGGACTTATTGCCCTATATTGACAAGCCCGATACATTCCGTTGGCAGAGCTTGATCCGACCGGCCTATTTCGTGCCGGAAACCAAGAAGATCGATGATTTGCTGGAAGAGTTCCGTACCAATAAAATTCATATGGCGATCGTGGTCGATGAGTTTGGCGGTACCTCCGGTATCGTGACGATGGAAGATATCCTAGAGGAAATTGTTGGAGAGATCTCCGATGAGTATGATGAGGATGAGCAACAATTCATCCGTTTAGCAGACGGTAGCTTGATCTTTGAGGCAAAGATATTATTGACGGATTTCTTCCGGGTTATCGATGCCGATCCCTCAGATTTTGGTAAATTGACGGAAGAAGTGGAAACTTTGGCCGGTCTTTTGTTGGAGATAAAAGGGGATTTTCCACGCCGTAGGGAGATTATAGATTTTAAGGAATATCGTTTCCAAGTGCTGGAAGTGGATAACAGGAGGATATTAAAGGTTAAATTTAACCGTATCCTTGAAGATACAGGGAATGATGAGAATGGGAAAGATACGAAGTAAATGTTTATGAAATGGATAGCTGCTGTCATAGGAGGTTCTCTGTTTTTAGGGATATGCTGTATTTCGTGTGTGGAATATACGCCGAAGCCACGGGGCTATGTTCGTATTGAACCTTCGAAGGCACAGTATAAACCGCTTGATCTCAGTTACCTGCCTTTTAATTTTGATGTCTCTCAGACTGCGGTCATAGAGGTTCCGGATCAAAAGAAGGGTGTTACGGGCTTGAATATCTCGTATCCGGAGTTAGAGGCTAAGCTTTATTGCAGCTATTTGCCAATTACTCCCGCGTCCTTGGTGACGGTGGAAACGGAAAGCCGCTCTTTCGTCGCCCGCCTGATAAAGTCGGAGAATCGGATATCGGAGAAAGCGTATTCCAACCCTGCCGCAAACGTTTATGGCTCGTTGTTTCTTCTGGATGGAGAATCGGCTTCTCCCATACAATTCCTGTTGACAGATAGTGTATCGAATTTCTTCCGGGGGGCCTTGTATTTTGACTGTAAACCCAATGCGGATTCATTAGCTCCCGCTATCCAATATATCCGGGAAGATATCATAGAACTTATACAAACTTTTAGTTGGAAAGAATAATATGGCCTTGCTATATAAACAACTCTCGCCGCTGCATGGAGTCTGGAAAATGGAAGAAAGCTCTGATGAGCTTTTGGGGATGCTTGAGCATAAAGCGGACTATTCTTCTTTTTTGGAGCGGGTATCGGCAGAGAAGCGGAGGCAGGAACGTTTCGCCAGCCGGGTGCTTTTAAAAGAGCTTTTAGGAGAGGAGGCAAGGGTTGACTATCATTCTACGGGTGCCCCGTTCCTTGCGTGCGTACCTTTATATATAAGTATATCTCATACGAAAGATTATGTGGCGGTAATCTTGGATAAGCGTCCGACAGGGATCGATATCGAGTATCGTTCGGACCGGATCTTGAAAATACGAAGTCGCTTTATGAATCCGGAGGAAGAGGCGGGTATCGATCTGGAGCATGAGGTCGAGCATCTATTAATCCATTGGTGCGCCAAAGAAACCTTGTTCAAGATAATCGGGCAGGAAGGAGTGGACTTTCAAAAGCATCTTCACGTGAATCCTTTTCCTTATTTATCGAGTGGGACGTTTAAGGGACGAGAAACCCGGACCGAGGCATGCCGGGAATATGAGTTGGCATATCAAGTTACACCGGACTATGTATTGACTTGGTTGAAGTAAGTTAACTTCATACGCTTGTGAAGTTAACTTCATTGACTAACGAAGCTAACTTCATTGGCTCACGAAGCTAGCTTCATCAAATCATGTGGTTGGAAAGATATCGTTCGATCTATTTCTGCCAGATCTCCCAAGCGGCGAAAGCCTGTAATAGAAGCATTTCCAGACCATTTTTCACGACGGCGCCTTTTTCTTTTCCTTTCTTCATGAAAAGGGTCTCATCCGGATTGTAAAGTAAATCATACAATAGATGATTCGGCGTAAGTAAATCGTACGGGATATCCGGACATGAGTCTATATTCGGGAACATGCCTAAGGGAGTCGTATTCACGATCACCGTATATTGCTCCATGGTCTTCGGAGTAATCTCATCGTACGTGATACAAAATTCTTTCGGTTTGCGAGAAACCAGCGTGGCACCAACACCTAGCTGTTTCAGTCCATGGAAGACTGCCTTTGACGCCCCTCCCGTACCAAGGATCAACGCTTTCCGGTGCGTTTCTTTCAATAAAGGATCAATCGATTGCTTGAATCCGATAATATCCGAGTTATATCCTTTCAGTTTAAGTTTGCCGAAAAGACCTTTTGTGAACTTGATGACATTTACCGCTCCGATCTGACGGGCATCGTCATCCAAATCGTCTAAATATGGGATTACTTGTTCCTTATAAGGAATGGTCACGTTTAAACCGTTAAGTTCAGGGTTTTCTTTGATTACGTTCTTAATCTCCTTGATAGAGGGAATCTCGAAATTCAAGTACTCAGCGTCGATCTTCTCCGCCTCAAACTTCTGGTTGAAATACGTTTTAGAAAACGAATGTCCGAGGGGATATCCCAGTAAGCCATATTTCTGCATAACCTTTTTATTGTTTATTCTTTAGATCCTGTATATAATGAACAGATCCCGAAGGTAAAGGTCCGTACACGGGCCTGCTTGAAGCCTTGGCGGGTGAGTAAATCCGTCATGACCTTTCCCTGAGGAACTACCTTGATGGAAGCCGGCAAATAATTATACGCGACTTTTTCTTTAGAGAGTAGACGTCCGATAAAGGGGATGACGGTCTTTGAATAGATCTGGTAGAGTTGTCTCATGGGAAAATGTTCCGGTGTGGAAAGTTCCAAGATCATGATATGTCCACCGGGTTTCAGCACCCGGTACATCTCTGAGATACCTTGCTCTATGTTCTCAAAATTACGAACCCCGAAAGCGGCGGTTACGGCATCGAACGAGTTTTCCTCGTAGGTCAAGGCCGTACAGTCCTGTTGCTCGAAGGATATATGCTCCGAATAACCGGCGGCAGCTACTTTTTTCCGTCCCACTTCCATCATGCCTAACGAGATGTCGGCACCGACGATATGGTCGGGTCGCAGCTTTTTGTACATGGAGATAGCCAAGTCTCCGGTACCGGTAGCGATATCCAGTATCGTTTTAGGAGAGAAAGGACGCAGGAAAGCGATCCCTTTCCTGCGCCATATCTTGTCGATACCAAATGAGAGAGTATGGTTGAGTTGATCATACGTTTCGGCTATCGAGTCGAACATACGTTTGACTTGCGTGCCCTTTTGTTCCTCTTTGTTATAAGGAAGTATTGTCTCTGAACCATACTGTGTCATGTGCGGTATCTTATTTATTCTGTAAATATTCAGTAACGTTTTTCTCGATGCGGTTCAGCAAGTTATCAGTCTCGCCTTTTACGAAAGTCTCCCCTGTGATATGCTCGAACAATTCGATATATCGGTTGCTGATTCCTTCTACGATCTCCGGTGTCATTTCAGGAACTTTCTGTCCGGATTTACCTTGGAAGCCATTTTCCATCAACCATTCGCGGACGAACTCCTTGGAAAGTTGCTTCTGCGGTTCCCCTTTGGCGAAACGATCCTCGTATCCTTCTGAGTAGAAATAACGGGAGGAATCCGGAGTATGGATCTCGTCGATCAAATAGATCTTGCCGTCACGATGACCGAACTCATATTTCGTGTCAACCAAGATCAAGCCACGTTCCTTAGCGATCTCGGTACCGCGTTTAAACAAGGCCATCGTATATTTCTCAAGAACCTCGTAGTCCTCTTTAGAGACCAAACCTTTAGCGAGAATCTCCTCTTTAGAGATATCTTGATCATGCTCTCCGATCTCA
This sequence comes from Parabacteroides distasonis ATCC 8503, assembly GCF_000012845.1. Taxonomy (NCBI): domain Bacteria; kingdom Pseudomonadati; phylum Bacteroidota; class Bacteroidia; order Bacteroidales; family Tannerellaceae; genus Parabacteroides; species Parabacteroides distasonis. Next base: position 2,351,682 of record NC_009615.1, on the reverse strand, counting down.
GCCTTTGTGGTCGGGGTGATGATGGGTTCGGGGAAACGTTGGTTCTCACGCATACCCTCCGGTAGTTTCACGCCGCAGATCTCACGTACACCGCTCTTATAAGCACGCCATGCGCTTCCGCACAGATAACCGCGTACGATCATCTCAACCGGGAAACCTTGGCATTGAACGCCAACCGTTACCATCGGGTCCGGAGTAGCCATTTTCCAGTTCGGACAAATATCAGTCGTAGCGTCAAGGAACTTGGCGGCGATCTGGTTTAACATTTGTCCCTTGTAAGGAATACCTTCCGGCAAGATAACATCGAAAGCGGAAATACGGTCTGTAGCGACCATTACCAATACCTCGTCATTGATGTTGTACACGTCGCGTACTTTCCCATGGTATACGCTCTTTTGTCGCGGGAAATTGAAGTCTGTTTTAACTAATGCCTTCTTCATGACTCTTACTTTTAGTTGTTGTCTATATTCGTTTTCTTCTCTTTTGCCTCTTTGATCTCTTTCTTCCGTTTATCATCGAACTTATCATAAGCCTCTACGATTCGTTGGACAAGTTTATGCCGGACAATATCTTTCTTGGTGAACTCGATCTTACCGATCCCGTTTACGCCCTTCAATATTTGCATGGCCTGTATCAATCCGGACGTGGTAGAAGGCGGAAGGTCTATCTGCGTGACATCTCCGGTGACGATCATCTTGGCGTTCATACCCAAGCGGGTCAAGAACATCTTGATTTGATGCGTCGTCGTGTTTTGCGCCTCGTCCAATATAATGACGGCGTCGTTCAAGGTACGACCGCGCATAAACGCTAGCGGGGCGATCTGTATCACGTTATTCTCCATATATTCCTTCAGCTTGGCTGCCGGTATCATATCCTGCAAGGCATCGTAAAGCGGTTGCAGATAGGGATCTAGCTTATCTTTCATCTCACCCGGCAAGAAACCCAGTTTTTCTCCGGCTTCCACGGCGGGACGGCTTAAGATGATCTTCCGTACTTCCTTATTCTTTAATGCTTTTACGGCTAAGGCGATAGCGACGAATGTTTTACCCGAACCGGCGGGTCCTGTGGCGAAAACCAGATCGTTGTTCTCGAAAGCCTTTACCAATAACTGTTGATTCTCGGTACGTGCGGTAATCGGCTTGCCATTCATGCCGTGGATGATCAGGTTCTCCTGCTTCACGACCGTGGGACCTTTCCCTTTTATAATATCCAGAATCACGTCTTCGGAGAGCGAGTTAAACTCCTCACAGTATTTTTCCACCTCACGGATTTTCTTGAGAAAAAGCTCGGACTCATCCTCATCTCCAATCACTTTCATCACATTTCCACGGGCAACGATACGCAATTTCGGAAACAATGTCTTGATCAATTGCATATTAGAGTTATTCACACCGTAGAAAATTACCGGGTCTACGCTTTCAAGAATATAAATTCTTTCAATCATCCGCTATTCCTTTTATTAAATTACGCTTCAAAAAGATGTGCTATTTTTTATTATTCGAATCAAGTTACAAAATTAGTAATATTCTTTATCCATTGATGCAAAGGGAGAAGTTTTATTTCACGGGAACACATCTTTCAGCCGTCCGTCTACCATTTAGAGAAAAACTAATTGGAGTTAAGGGGGAATTTCGGATTTTTCCGTATGTTTGTCAGGCAAAACGAAGGAAATGAAGATGAAGACTGTGTTTAATGTGATGTTGTTGCTGGTCGTGATCGTGTCGGCGACGGCTTTTTCTTCTTGTAAGGAGAAAAGAGGTGAATTGAAGAAGATTTGGTACAATGGAAGCTATAATCGTGATTTTAATGATTTGAATGACGTTCATTTGTCCGTTGCGAAGAAGATCGGCATAGAGCCTGTCTCTTCGAGGGAAGGAGCGGAGCACGCCTCCCGGGATATGGTGGAGATCAAGACGAATGACTATTACGAGGTAGAGGAGTTGACGCACTCTATTCCGTATTTGGTGCCGGAAGCCGCTAATCTGCTGGAGGATATCGGGAAAAACTTCCAAGACTCATTGAAAAACTTGAATGCTTCCATTTATAAAATAAAGGTAACCAGTGTAACCCGTACGGTTGCCGATGTCAAGAAATTGAGAAAAAGGAATACGAACTCTTCTCTCAACTCTGCCCACCAATACGGAACTACGTTCGATGTATCATGGGTACGCTATACTAAGATAGATGAGAAAGATACCTTAAATATTGATAAGGACCGCTTGAAAATGGTGCTTGCCTCCGTGCTTCGTGATTTGCGCAGGGCGGATCGTTGCTATATCAAGCACGAACGCAAGCAAGGGTGTTTCCACATTACGGCTCGTGAGTTGTAATTTGTTCCAGCGCTTTCGTATAAACCGATTTGTCGTATCCGGAGAAACAGCACATCGTGACTTGCTGGATTTCCGGATTCTCTTTTAGGAAGGTATCGATCGTGCGGATCGCTATCTGTGCCGCCTCCTCGATAGGATAGCCATATACGCCGGTGCTTATTGATGGGAAAGCGATTGTTCTCAGTCTGTTCTCTTTCGCCAATCGCAAGGAGTTTCGATAACAATTTTCCAGTAGCTCCGGCTCTCCGTGTTGTCCGTTTCGGTAGATGGGACCGACGGTGTGTATGACATGACGGGCTTTCAATCGATAACCTTTCGTTATCTTCGCCTCTCCGGTCGGGCATCCTTGTAAAGTCCGGCATTCGTCAAGGAGTTCCGGACCGGCGGCCCAATGGATGGCACCGTCTACGCCGCCACCTCCCAATAAGCTATTGTTCGCGGCATTTACGATGGCGTCTACATCCAATGTCGTAATATCTGCTTGTATAGCAATTATTCGTTCGTTCATATCTTTAGTTATTTGTATGTTGGTCCTGTTCATATATATTCTAAATGTGCGCAATATAGCGAAAAAGTTGCTTTGTTTCAAACTTAAAATAGTTGTTTTGAAAGCATGTACGTGTTTTCTAGGAGGGTTAGTGGGGGATTTTGGCTGTATTTTGCAGAGTCAAATTTTTATTGGAATATTTTATAATATTATTTGGTTTATAAAATAAACTTGTCTATATTTGCGATGTGCAAAGAGTGATGCGCAGCTCCTTTGCATTTTTTTATCCATGGATGGTTTATAAAATAAACTTGTTTGTAGTAACAGTGATAATAATTAAGAGGAGGATACTAAAATGAGACGAGTTTTATTCATATTATCTTTATTCATGTTGGTATGTGGTTGCATAGAGGCACGTACTATTATTGTAGAGATTGGAAATATACGTGGTAACCATGGGAATATCCTAGTTATGGCTCAGTCAGGAAAAGATACCAAGCCTGTTTATGGCATGGCGAAGTCTGAGAAAGGAAAGGCTACGATCCGACTGGAAAACGTGGATTGGGAAAAGTTTGATCTGTCCGTATTCCATGACGAGAACGAGAATTGGCAAATGGATATGCTGGAAGGAAAAGGGCCTGCGGAAGGATATGCGTTGAAAAGTTGCGAGGTGAAGGATGAGGAAGCGACTTTCAAATTAAAACTGTATTATCCGGTAAATCAATAGAGCCATGGTACGGTTTTTACTGCTATCGCTTTGGATTTTGGCGATAGGCGGGGGTAGTGCTCAAAAGATCTCGGGACAAACGGTTTATAAAGCCCATGTTTCCGATGCGGAGGGAAATGCCGTGGAATATGCGACCGCTGTGCTTTTATCGGGAGAAAAACAGGTAGGGGGTGCCGTGGCCAATAGTGATGGCGATTTTAGCATGGAGGCGGAGGCTGGGAAGTATAGGCTTGTTGTTCAATGTCTCGGATACGAGCCTTTACGGAAAGAGCTGATCTTACCGATAAAACGGCGGGATTCCTTGATTCTAGATCTATCGAACCATGTTCTGAGGGAAGTCGTTGTTCGAGCGAAGAATATTGAGCGGAAGGCAGACCGCTTTATCATGTCGGTCATGCCATCTGCCGGAAAGGATGGTACGGAATTATTATCGCAGGCACCGGGTGTGTGGCTCTCGGATGGAACGATCTCGATTAATGGGGCGCAAGGGGCGAAGGTGTTTGTGGATGACCGTGAGATTCGTTTAACGGGAGAGGAGCTACTGGCTTATTTGCGGTCTTTGAAATCGGAGGATATAAAAAGGATTGAGGTAATACCGATCGCGGGAGTTGAGTATGAGGCCTCAACTAAGGGTGGAGTGATCAAGATCTCATTGCGGCGACGTCCGGATAACGGTATGCAAGGATATGTATCTTTAGGTACGTCATTGTCTCCATCTTTACAAGGGTATATTCCATCGGCGTCCGTAAATGCACGTGTCGGGAAATGGAGCTTGAATGGAGCGGTATCGGGTACTTTTACTCCCCGGGATAAAGGAGAGATGAACTCCAACAGGGAATACGGAACGGTGGGGAATAAGTTTGTGTCTCAATCTTTGTATGATACGGATTCCAAATATGGGAATGGACGTGTCGGGGCTATTTTCGAGATCGATTCGCTGAATAGTGTCGGAGCTGAGATCGAATATATCAATCAAGCTTCGGACGGAACATCTTGGAGTCAAACGGATTTAGTAAAGAACTCTTATCCTATGAAGAGTACGGGGAATTATCGACAGAAGGATGATTATAACACGTTTTCCGCTACGGTCAATTACTTACGTAAAATGGATGAACGAGGCTCGATATTTAAGGTCATAGCCGATTTCGTAAATAAGCGATCAACCGGGGATAATCTCCATACGATCCGTTATGAACAATCTAATTGGAGCCGTGATACGGTTTACCGGAGTCATGCGGCGGCGGATTATGATATGGCGACAACCGATATTTCTTTCCAAAAGAATTTGCGTGAAAAAATGTCTTTGAAAATCGGGGCTAAATATACCTATACGTTGATGGATGATCATTCCTTGTACGAGGGTTTAAACTCTAGTGGGAGTTGGATTCCTAATGAGGAATATGGATATACCTTGAGATATAATGAAAACATTGTAGGAGCTTACGCCTCTTTCTCTGCGGAGATCAAGAACTGGTCGTTCGTTGCGGGGGTACGTGCGGAATATTCCAAGACGTCGGATAGAAGTGAGGATTTTAGTCGGGATTATCTGGATCTTTTTCCGAACTTGAACGTGACCTATGCGTTCGATCCCATCAAGAGGTGGATGCTGGTAGGGCAATATGCTCGTAATATCGAACGTCCTCCGTTCTATACCTTGAATCCGAATCGTATACAGAGTTCGGACTATAGCTACCAGATCGGGAATCCTTATCTGCGTCCTACTTATATCAATCGTTTCAGTGTAACGTTGGTTTATAATTATCGTTATACGGTGACTGTAGGAGGAAACTTGCACCACGACTTGATCCGGGAGTTCTGTAAACAAGATGTGGTGAATCCCGATGTATCCTATATCACGTATGAAAATCACGATCGGGAAAACCATTGGTTTGTAGCGGTCAGCTTGCCGTATCAACCCTTTACTTGGTGTAACTTGACAGGGAATTTCATAGGCGTACGGCAGGATATCCGGATGACGGAATTGTCTTCTTTTTCGTCTCATTATTTAGGGTTTGCCAATGCGATCGCTACCTTTACGTTGCCGGCAGGTTTTACGGTGGAGGCCCGGTATAGTGGAACGAGCCGGCTATATTCCGGTAATAGCGAGGTCGCCCCCCGGCATACGGTTGGAGTAATGGCGAGAAAGAAACTATTGAATGATAAGCTATTGTTGGCAGTTTCAGTCGATAATATCTTTAACCAAGCCAATGAGTACGCCAGTACGTTGGATGTTTATCGAACATCATCCCGTTATGAAAACGGACTTACTGGAAGGGTCTTTAAGGTTGCGTTGACATGGAATTTCAATAGCGGAAAGAAAGTAAGGAAGAGTAAGATTGAGATAGGTTCCGAACGGAGTCGCCTGAATGAAAAATAATAACCGAAAGGTTGCTCAGAAATACCAATGGCCTTATCTTTGGATACGTATTTACATTTTTACATTGAATGAAGAACAAGATAAAATAAATACAGTTATGGAAGATAGAAAATTATCAGAAAAAGAAAGTCTGGATATTATCACTCAGATGATCAACTCCAGCAAGCGAAATATGAAAGTAGGGAGTGGCAATGTGTTGCTTTATTGGGGGTATTTTACCGTGCTCTTATCGGTCGTGATATCCTCTTTGATAGTGTATACGCAAAATTATATTTGGTCTTGGGGATGGATGCTCATGTTTGCTGTCGGACCGGTTATTTCATATAAGCAAAGAGGTTGCGAGCCGGCCGTGGTGACTTATACGGATAAGACGATCTCCAGTGTATGGCAAGTGTTTGGCTGTATGTTTGGACTTACGTTCGTCTTGATCGCGGCGTTTTGTGTGCTTTATGAACAATCCGTCAATTTTATATTAATGCTTCCTTTATCGTTATTATATTGTGGGTTGGGGGTGTCGATAAATGGCATTATCTTGCGGGAGAAATGGATGATTTACTCTCCGGTAGTTGCTTTCGTCTTAGTTATCTACATGCTGATGAGTTTGATAAATCATGGTCCTGTCACGGTCTTGTGGTATTTGTATTTTGGCCTTTCATTTGTGGTAATGATGATTATTCCCGGGCATATTCTTAATAATAAAGCTAAAAAACAATGTTTAAAGAATTAGATCCTTTATTGCATTCCCAACTCCGGCTAGCGGTGATGTCCATTTTACTATCGGTGGAGGAGGCGGAGTTTGTCTATATCAAGGAGAAGACGAACGCTACGGCGGGAAATCTCAGCGTCCAGTTGGACAAACTTAATGAAGCTGGTTATATCGAGATCGAGAAGGGGTTTGCCGGGAAGAAGCCCCGAACGGTTTGCCGGATCACAGACAAAGGACGCTTGGCGATGGAGGAGTATGTGAATACATTAAGACAATATATTAATATTTAGCTTGTGCCATTTTTAGGGCACGCTTATGCCACCGTGATGGCACAGCTATGCCATAAGGATGGCACAAGTGTGCCACTAGGATGGCACGGCTGTGCCACGCCTATGGAAAGTAGTGGCACAGTAATAGTTTGTCAATCAGTTGTATGCTTTGGGGCGAATTGTTTATCCTTCCACTATCTTATATCCCGAAACGGTGAGTAATTGCCGGATCTCATTAATTTGCTGTTGATTTCTTGTTTCCATCTCCAACCGCAGATAACAGCCATTGATATCAGCCGTATGGCTGACACGCTCGTGATATACGGATACTACGTTAGCGCCGGTAGAGGCAATGATTTCAGATACGTGCTGTAATTGTCCGGGTTTGTCTACCAATTCGATCGTCATGGAACAAGAGCGGCCGGATTTTTGCAAACCACGTCCGATTACCCGGGAAAGGATATTCACGTCGATATTTCCGCCGGAAATCAAACAGATTACTTTTTTCCCTTTGATGGGTACTTTATTAAACATGGCGGCGGCCACGGCTACGGCACCCGCCCCTTCGGCGATTAATTTATGTTGCTCGATCAACGCGAGGATAGCGGTGGAAATCTCATCGTCTGTCACGGATACGATCTCGTCCACATATTGCTGGCAAAGATCGAAAGTATGTATTCCCGGTTCTTTTACGGCGATACCGTCGGCTATGGTACGGACACCTTCGAGGCGTTCGATTTTCCCATGCTCGATAGAGTTTAACATGCTGGGCGCTCCTTTGGCTTGCACTCCGTAAACTCTGATATCCGGGTTCAAGTTCTTGATGGCATAGGCGACTCCGGAGATCAGCCCACCCCCTCCGATCGGAATGATTACAGCCTCTACTTCCGGGAGTTGTTCCAATAACTCCAAACCGATGGTCCCTTGTCCGGCGATCACATCCTCATCATCAAACGGATGGATAAATGTGTATCCTTTCTCATCCTTCAATTGTAAAGCCTTGTTATAGGCGTCATCGTAAACACCTTCGACAAGGCATACATCTGCCCCATAAGATTTAGTAGCCTCGACTTTAGAGATAGGAGCGTTATCGGGCAAGCAGATTAAGGACTTGATACCATGAGCGGTAGCCGCTAATGCCACACCTTGGGCATGGTTTCCCGCCGAGCAAGCCACTACGCCATGCGATTTCTCTTCTTCCGTAAGCTGGGCGATCTTGAAACAAGCGCCGCGCACTTTAAACGATCCGGTTACTTGTAAGTTCTCTGGTTTTAGAAAAATATGGGATTCCGGATTGATATTGGGAGCGCTGATTAAATCAGTGCGTCTGATGACTGTCTTCAAGGCATATGATGCCTGATAAATTTTATCGAGTGTGAGCATTCTGTCTGTATGTTAAAACGATGTCGCGAAAGTATAAAAAATACCGCAACCTATTCATACTTATCTTTGTTATATTATAAATCAAAATATAGAGAAGTATGGTAGTGATCGATTTAACGAAAGATGGTTTTATCGCCAATGTCGGTGATTTTGAGGCCAATCCCAAAGATTGGAAATATATAGGAAGTCGTCCTTGCCTCATAGATTTTCACGCTCCTTGGTGCGGTTATTGCAAACGCTTAAGCCCGATATTGGATGAGTTTGCCAAAGAATTTGATGGGAAGATTTATATTTATAAGGTGGATGTAGATCAAGAGGAGGCACTCGAGACAGCCTTTAATATCCGAACGATTCCCACTTTGATGTTTTGCCCGCTAGACGGCCCCCGTGAGATGATGATCGGCACGATGGGAAAACTGGAGTTAAAGCAGTTGATTCAGGAAAAATTGTTGAAGTAATATAATATGGATATATGGTGTGGGGTGTAGAGACGTAGCGTGTATGCTGCGTCTCTATTTTTTGCTTTCTTATTATATGAATTGAATGAATAGTAACCCCAATCCAACAGAAACTCCGGTCGCTATCAATCCCGGCATCATGAAAGAATGGTTCAAGATGTATTTACCGATGCGGGTCGTGCCCGTGCGATCGAAGTTGATGGCGGCTACGACTGTCGGGTAGTTTGGGATGAAGAAATAACCGTTTACGGCGGGGAATAAAGCGATCAACATATAGGGTGAGATTCCCAATGCGATCCCTAGCGGCAATAACGCACGAATGGTAGCCGCTTGGCTAAATAATAAAATGGACATTACGAAAAGGGCCAATCCGAATAACCAAGGCATCTGTGTAACTATATGCTCGATAGATCCCTTTAATTCAGTCATATTGCCGGCGATAAATGTATCTCCCATCCAAGCGATACCGAAGATCGCTACCACCGCTTGCATACCTGCGGAAAAAACGGAACCCTGTGCGGCCTTGATACCATCTGTTTTTGTAAATAATAAGATGAAAGCGGAGGCTGTCAACATTAATACCTCAATAATATGTGACATCTGCATCGAGACCTTTTCCGTGCCGACGGTAAAGACCGGACGTAGGGACTCCATAGAACCAAAAATAACGATCGCTATCGTAGCGAGAACAAATATAGAGACCGATAAGGCCGCTTTCATTTGGTTTTCAACGCCTTTCGCCTCATAATGTTCCGTGCTAAACTCATGGTTCGCCACCCGCTTTAAGTATTCCGGATCTTGATCTAGCTCTTTACCGACCTTTAAAGAGTAGATCGCTCCCGCTAACACACCTAATAAGGTACAAGGAACAGAGATCATCAAGATATTCATCAAGGAGATATTGTATCCGGACAACATACTTAATAAAGCTACCGTAGCCGCCGATATCGGACTGGCCGTAATGGCCTGCTGGGAAGCGATCACGGCGATCGCCATCGGACGTTCGGGACGGATCTTCGTTTCCGTAGCGACCTCGGCGATTACCGGAAGGACCGAATAAGCCACATGCCCCGTTCCGGCTATGAAGGTAAACAAATAGGTGACGAGCGGGCTTAATATCGTGATTCGTTGAGGATTCTTGCGAAGCAATTTTTCCGCCCACTTAACCATAAGATCAAGTCCGCCAGCGGCTTGCATACAACTAGCCGCCGCTATTACGGCAACGATCATAAGCATGACATCGATAGGAGGGGAAGTGGGCTGGAGCCCGAATCCAAAGGTGAGTATACCGAGTCCGAGACCTCCTAACACGCCTAATCCGATACCACCGATACGGGCACCTATAATAATGGCTATTAAAACGAAAGCTAATTGTAACAACATGCTGTGCAATTCTTTTGATTTAGTTTGTATTGGAGACAAAAATACTTATTTTTGCTCCGCTATGAATAACAAAAACACAAAAAACGAATGAAAAGAACAAGTTTCGCTATTTTGATCGGTTTGTTTTGCCTTTTCCCTGCGCTTTTTTCTCAAGTACGCAGTGAGTTCCTGTTGGAAAAGAATTGGAAGTTCACCCGGGAAGACCGCCCGGAGTTTATCAATCCTACTTTTAACGATAGCAAATGGCAATCCGTGACTGTTCCGCATGATTGGGCGATTTACGGCCCTTTCAGCTCTCAGAATGATAAGCAAGAGGTCGCTATCGCCCAAGACGGACAAACGGAGGCCATGGAACATGCCGGCCGAACCGGAGGTTTGCCTTTCGTGGGAGTCGGCTGGTACCGGACCGAGTTTGAGGTTCCTCAATTTACGGATGGGAAGCGTGCCACGATCCTGTTCGACGGTGCGATGAGCCATGCTAAGGTCTACGTGAACGGACAAGAGGTTGGATATTGGCCGTATGGCTATAATTCTTTCTATTTCGATATCACGAAACAACTCATGCCGGGGAAAAAGAACACCTTGGCGGTTCGCCTCGAGAACTTGCCGGAATCCTCCCGTTGGTATCCGGGAGCGGGATTATATAGGAATGTACATGTAATCGTGACGGAAAACGCCTATATCCCGGTCTGGGGAACTTATATTACGACCCCGACCGCCACGAAGGAATTTGCGAAAGTCAATGTACAGACGAAAATCGTACTGCCGGAAGGTGCCGATGCCAGCAAGTATAGCGTGAAAACCAGTGTATGGAATCCGAACGGGCAGAAGTTGACGGAGCAGACTATGCCTCTCTCACAGATTAAGTACAATGATAATAGCCTCTCCCAAGAGTTTATCATCCAGACCCCGACTTTATGGTCGCCGGATATGCCCGCCCTGTATTCTGCGGAGACTCGTCTCTATGAGGGCGATCAACTGAAAGATATATATACGACCCCGTTCGGTATCCGTTCGATCGAGATCATTCCGAATAAAGGCTTTTTCTTGAATGGTGAGAAGACGGTATTCAAAGGCGTTTGTAATCACCATGACTTAGGCCCGTTAGGGGCTGCCGTCAATGATGCCGCTATCCGTCGTCAGATCCGGATCTTGAAGGACATGGGATGCAACGCTATCCGTACTTCCCATAATATGCCGGCTCCCGAGTTGGTAAAGGCTTGCGATGAGATGGGTATGATGTTGATGGCAGAGAGCTTCGACGAATGGAACAAGGCGAAATGTGCGAACGGCTATAATTTGATTTTCGATGAATGGGTGGAGAAAGACCTCGTGAATCTGGTACATCATTACCGGAATAACCCGAGCGTCGTGATGTGGTGCGTCGGCAACGAGGTGCCTAACCAATGGGATGAGAGCGGTTGTAAGATCTCCAAGTTCTTGCAGGATATCTGCCATCGGGAAGACCCGACTCGTCCGGTGACGCAAGGTATGGATGCCCCGGATGCCGTCGTGAATAATAATATGGCGGCGGTGATGGATGTGGCGGGATTCAATTATCGTCCGTTCCGTTATCAAGTGAATTATAAGAAACTGCCTCAGCAAATAATCTTGGGAAGCGAGACGGCCTCCACGGTTAGCTCACGAGGGGTTTATAAATTCCCGGTAGAGCGTAAGGCGATGGCTGTCTATGAGGATCACCAAAGTTCCTCGTACGACGTGGAGCATTGCAACTGGTCTAATCTGCCGGAAGACGATTTTATCCAGCATGAGGACCTTCCGTATTGTATCGGGGAATTCGTATGGACAGGATTTGATTATCTGGGCGAGCCTACTCCTTATTATACGAATTGGCCAAGCCATAGCTCCTTGTTCGGTATTATCGATTTGGCGGGTATCCCCAAGGATCGTTACTATCTATACCGTAGTCATTGGAACAAAAGCGCCAAGACCTTGCATATCCTGCCGCATTGGACATGGCCGGGACGTGAGGGCGAGGTGACACCCGTATTCGTTTATACCAATTATCCTTCCGCCGAATTGTTTATCAACGGAAAGAGCCAAGGGAAACGTACGAAAGATCTAAGCATCGGTATCGATAGTAGTTATACCGAAGCGGCTCAAAAGAGTTTCGAGCGCCAGAAACGATATCGTTTGATGTGGATGGATACCAAATACGAGCCGGGAACTTTGAAGGTGGTCGCTTATGACAAGGAGGGTAACGCTGTGGCCGAGGAGGAGGTTCATACCGCAGGGAAGCCGCATCATATTGAGTTATCTGCCGATCGTAACCAATTGACGGCTGACGGAAAAGACCTTTCTTTCATCAATGTTAGAGTCGTAGACAAGAACGGTAACCTTTGTCCGGATGATACCCGCCAGATCCAGTTTAAGGTACGTGGTGCCGGAGCCTACCGTGCGGCGGCAAATGGAAATAGCGCCAGTCTGGAACTCTTCCATCTTCCGGAAATGAAACTGTTTAGCGGGCAACTTACCGCTATCGTGCGGACGGCCGAGGAACCGGGGACGATCTATTTCGAGGCTTCCGCACCGGGAGTAAAAGGGGCGACCTTGGAATTGATCAGTAAATAAGCTTGATTATCATATAACGCAAACCGCGCGATTCAAGTCCGGAGACGGCTGTGAATCGTGCGGCTTTTTTATACGATATTCCCGAATACATCAAAGGTAATCGTCTTGTCCTGCCCGTTATGTGAAACCTTGAATAGGTAGAAGGTGCCATTGGCATTCAATAACGTATATATGGACTGTACCTTGTCGCTAGCGTAAGCGGAGGATTCGAATCCTTGCATCACGATCTGCGGAACCTCTTGCTCGGACATGGCCCATGTGGTACTTTGCCACCTGTAATCCTTATTCAATTGCGCCACTTTATAAATCTGGTTATCGATCATATCCAGCTCGTAACCTAGGCTGTTCTGTTGGATATCCAGCAACTCGGCGTTGGCGAAAGTGATCTCCATCAGGTTGCTGACCTCTTTCGGGATAACGATCGGTGCGTCATTATTGATCTCATCGTCCACGGCTTTGATCAGGTTTCCATACTGTGAATAATACAGGTCTACTTCGCTATTGGACTGCTCCGCCTCGATCTTGTAAACGATTCCCATATTTAGGCGATTGATGGCGTACGTGTCATCCACGGTCCAATTTGAGTAAAAGCTTTGTTTGAAGGCGGTGGATACCGCTGCCGGTAATTGGGCGAAAGAGATGTCTATCTTCTCCATCATCCATATGCCTTGATCCGTGAACCAAGCTGTTGTCTCGGAGCCGCCGTTGTTGAAATCTACCACATAATAGTTACCTTCGATCTCAAAAACAGGGTTTTTGGCATCGGGATATTTCTCTTGGAAAGCGTTCTCTACCGGTGGAAGAGGGATAATGCCTTGATGATCATCATCATTTTTGCTACAGCCAGAGAAAAAGAGAGTCAGACCGGCTATACAGGTGAATAGAATTAGTCTTGTGTTCATACATTTTGCGTTTATAAGTTTTGGGCATAGAACAACAGGTCTATCGGAAAAGTTTTGAGCGAAATCGATTTAAGTATATTGAATCAAGAACAAGGATCTTGTTTCGACGAGATCCTTGTTCTTGTATAATTGCTACGGATTTACGTTCAAATAATAGGTTGCTGTGCCTATTAAAGAACTTCCATTATACATTGCGCAGGTGATGCGAAGAGATCCACCGTAATGTTGGGAGTTTAGATAGACACTAACATCTAATCGATTACCGGAAGGATAAGTGTACCATCTATCGCATTCTCCATAGAATTCAGCGTTCCAGCTATACGAGGTCGGAGTTCCTGTCTTTGTGTAAGCATATAAAGTCGTCGTGGCATTACCCCCTGGCGCATTGATAGAGGAACTGCCGCTACTATAATCCTCTTGACTCTTCCCTATATAAACAGTCGGCATATCATTTTTTTTCATATATTTTAAGCTTGATGCATCAAAGGGACATGAGCTTTGGGATGCCTCATAAGAGCGTATTCCCCCCATTTGGAGATGAATATATTGGGCGTAGATGTCGTTACGGCAGAGTGATTATCACTAAGATAGGATACTTTGGTTGCGGCACCTGTTGTTGATATATAACTACCATCTAACCAATATACGTTTGTGGGATTAATAGTCCATCCCATCCAAACTGCTGATCCGCCTTCAGTCATATACCAAGCATAGGCATGACAATTGTAAGTGGTTGTTGAACTACTTATTAGAGTTGCTTGTGAATAGGTTGTTGTACAATATTGGTCATGGCTCGCTTTTTGTGAGGCTGATAATTCCTCACTTCTGTAGTAAGTGTCATTAACGAGTGTCCCGTTAGGAGTGTAAACAGTAGCGGCTGCTCCTTGAGCTTTTGTCTCAACATTGAGATTCGGCTCCCAAATCATGTTTAAATTCTCCATAGTGATCCATTCATTGGGGAATTTTTCGATTCGTTCTCCGGAAAGCAAGAATAGTAATTGCCCGCAAGAAGCACAAGAATTCACCCCATCCAAAACGAGAATGTGTTCTTTTCCATCTCCTTGAATAGTAAAGACCCAAGGGTATGGATAGTCTGTTCCCTTGACATGGGAGTGAGCGACAGAATCTACTACATTCACCAACCATTTAGGATATGTTATCTTTCCGTCTTTAATGACAATTTCTGAACTGGATGTCAAGATTTCTTTATCACCTCCTTGCATATTATCCATTTCATTGTCACATGCGTTCAGCGTGAATGCCAGCATGATTATTAAATAGTATAATACTTTTTTCATGATCTCAATTTATTAAAGGTTACAATGTATTGTTTTAATAACTCTTCGATTACATTACTGCCCGTTAGCTTTTCATCGATGGTGAATTGTTTAAATTTGGGCGTAATGGTCTTGTTGTCTATCCGTTCTAGACTTCGACCTAGGAGATAGACTACGGTTTTTAGACCATATTGTCCATAAATATCCGGGTTGTTTTGTTTGTAAAGGAGTCTCTTTACGGCTTCGGAGGAGATCTCTTGCTGTAAAAGATTATTTGTATTAGATAATATCGTCTCATTAGACAGAAGAGCCTCGATTACCATTTGCCGACTAATTTCATTACCTATTTCTATGGAAGTCAACACTCCTGCTTTCAGTAATTCTTGTTTTTTTATCTTCTCAAATAGCAAAGAAGCATTGTCTTTCCTTTTGAATAACTCTTGTAACCCGTTAAAACGTGCGGAAACCTTGCTAATGCCTTCCTGTATTCCATTGTAAGCGAATATGTCGCCTAATAATGGGTAAGCAAGGCAAAGTTCTATAAGCTCTTCTGTTGATACCGTTTTTAATATCTCTGCCGGAATTTGGCAGGCTTTCAGCATATCCTCATGTGTGGATAATGCTTGCCAAGCCTCCGTTCCTGGTTTTATGGGGTAATCCCAACTTTTTATTGATTGTGCGTTCATATCTATCGATATAAACACGAGGAGGAAAATGCTCCAAACGAAAGTTACTGTTTTTTTCATCTCTCTTTAGAATTTAGGGTAAATAATATAAGATTGGTATTCCTTGATTATGGATTTTTCCAAAAATAGTCCTTTTTGTAAAGATAATCAAGTATTTATATGTTAATTATGATTGAATATCTGTAGATTCTCATTGCTGATGTCTTTGTTTTCGTACAAAAGCGGACACAGTGTTCGATATCGGACATCTCTTTTGTTTTATTTCTTCAATAAATCAATCACTTACGTTTTTGGCACGGGGTTTGCTCTTTGGAGGGTGGAAAATAAAAACAAACGAAATATGGACAGAGAGATATCAAAAGAGGTTCGGCAGAAGGAGCAGCGTAAACAGTTTATAAAGCTGGGGGCGGGGATCGGTATTGCCGTTGTCTTGATTGGCGGGGTGATCGGTTTTATGCAAACCAGCCTGCAACGGAAGGACTTGGTTTTTTCAACGGTAGATAAAGGAGTGATCGAGGTTTCCGTTAGCGCATCCGGCAAGGTGGTACCTGCTTTCGAGGAAATCATCAACTCACCGATCAACTCCCGTATCGTCGAGATTTATAAAAAGGGAGGCGATTCCGTGGATGTAGGTACTCCGATCTTGAAACTGGACTTGCTAAGCGCCGAGACGGATTATAAGAAACAATTGGACGAGGAGCAAATGAAACGCCTCCAATTGGATCAACTCCGTATCCAAAACCGCAATAAGCTTTCCGAGATGGAGATGCAATTGAAAGTCTCTCGCATGGAACTGAACCGAAAGGAAGTGGAGTTGCGCAACGAGCGTTATCTGGATAGCCTAGGCGCCGGAACGACCGATAAGGTCCGTCAAGTGGAACTGGACTATAACGTTAGCGTCTTGAAACTGAAAGAGGATGAGCAAAAATATGAGAACGAGAAATCCTTGACGGATGCCGATTATAAAGTGAAAGAACTCGACCTGAACATCTTCCGAAAGAGTCTAGCCGAGACGAAGCGTACCTTGGAAGACGCCCAGATACGCTCTCCCCGCAAGGCGATCCTGACCTACGTGAACAACGAGGTAGGTGCCCAAGTCTCTCAAGGCAGTCGTGTCGCTATCGTCTCCGACTTGTCCCATTTCAAGATAGAGGGGGAGATCGCCGATACCTATGGCGACCGGATCGCCGCCGGTAGCAAGGCCGTCGTAAAGATCGGCAACGATAAACTGGATGGGGTGGTTAGCGATGTTACCCCCTTATCGAAGAACGGCGTGATCTCCTTCACGGTACAGTTGGAGGAGGATAACCATCGCCGCTTGCGCTCCGGTTTGAAGACCGATGTATACGTGATGAATGCGATCAAGGACGATGTGCTGCGTATTTCCAACGCCTCGTTCTACGTCGGGAAAGGAGAGTATGAGTTGTTTGTTGTCAACGGAGACCAATTGATCAAGCGGAAGGTACAGCTGGGAGACAGCAACTTTGAGTATGTAGAAGTAGTAGGTGGCTTGGAACCGGGTGACGAGGTGGTCGTTTCCGATATGACAAGTTTCAAGGAAAAGAATAAACTGAAATTGAAATAACGATTCGAATTATGTATAAGCAGTACATCAAACAAGCGGTTCAAATGCTGCGTGAAAATACGCTCGTAAGCATAATCTCTATTTCGGGAACGGCCCTTGCGATCGCCATGGTGTTGGTGATGGTATTGGTGTTCCAGATTAAATCCACGGGATATGCCCCTGAGTCCAATCGGTCTAGGTTTATGTATGTCTGGGGTACGGAAGTCGGTTCGAAATCCCCCGGAGGATCGGATCGTAATCGTGGAGGCATGTCCAGCGAGGTCGTGAAGGAATGTTTCTATACCTTGCGGAAACCAGAGGCCGTATCCGGCTATTGTAGTGATAGCCATTCCTTGTCATTGCCCAATAGACGGCTCTTCAAGGAGTATGAGATTTGTTATACGGACGCGGGCCATTGGAAAATATTCGACCATCCTTTCGTGGAAGGAGGCCCCTTTAGCGAGGCTGATTTTCAATCCGGTATACCGAAGATGGTGCTGTCGGAACAGGTGGCGACCGATTTGTTCGGAACAGGACAGGCCGTCGGGCGGCAGGTTGTGATGGATTTTATCACTTTCACCGTCTGCGGGGTGGTGCGTGACGTACCTTCTTCATTGATGAGCTCCTACGCTCAGGTATGGATACCCTATAGCAGCAATGAGGCCCTGACCCGTGTAAATGGGGAGTATGGGGAGAATATGGCCGGTTATTTCAGCGTGGCCTTATTGGCTCGTTCCTCTTCCGACTTCGATGCCATACGCTCGGAGCTAGACCAACAGGTCCGTCGCTACAATGACAGCAAGACCGATTATAACGTAGGTTTCCCTTCCGGGCTACTTTCCCAGTTGGATACGGCCATGGGAAGCGGCGCTTTTCAAAAGGTGGACTGGCCTACCTTCTTGGCCGGATCGGGCGCTTTCCTATTCTTCTTGCTCTTGGTACCGGCGCTGAACTTAACGGGCGTGATCCAATCGTCCGTGCAGAAGCGGAAAGAAGAGATCGGTTTGCGTAAGGCTTTCGGGGCTACGGGACAGAATCTTTTGATGCAGATCTTATCGGAGAACTTTGTGCTGACCTTGATCGGCGGCGTGATCGGCATCGGCCTCTCGATGGTCTTGCTGGTGGTAGGGAAGCCTTTCATGTTGAGCGAGAACGTGAGCCTTACGGCGCCTATGCTCGTTAAACCGGGCTTATTTATCTCCGCCCTTATCTTTACGTTCTTGCTGAATATATTAAGCGCCGGGATACCGGCATGGCGTACGACAAGGCAACCGATCGTAGAAGCGTTAAAGGGGAACGAGTGAATCCAATGAATGATGAACAATGAGTTGTCAATTGTCAACTATCAACTATCAACTATCAAATTATGATTAAGCATATATTTAAAATAATATGGGCCCAGCGCAAGAGCAACGGCTGGATACTGGGCGAGTTGGTTATCGTGATGTGCGCCCTTTGGTTTATGATGGATAAGTTATGGGTGGACGTGCGCTGCTATAACGCCCCGATGGGATATGATATCTCGAATACGTGGCGTTTCAAGCTTTCCACGCTCTCGTCGAACGCCCCGGGTTATGTGCCCGACTCACTTTACGACTCGAACGCAACACAGGATTTGTTGAAGCTTATGGAACGTATCCGCCAAGAGCAGGAGGTCGAGGAGGTATGTGTTACGTATTGGTCCATGCCTTATTCAAACGGAAGTTCGTGGGGGACGCTCCTTCCCTTGGGCGCTGATACCTCGAAGGCGGTAGGACAGAACTACCACAAGCTGAAAGTATCCCCTTCTTATTTCGATGTATTCCGTATGAAGGATAAGGAGGGCCGTGCTATTACCCCGTTGGTGGAGAACGCTTACCGTCCGCTCGTCATAACGGCGGAGGCGGAAGATTTCTTCTTCGGGGGGCAGTCCGCCATAGGCCGGCAGATCTCGGAGAATGACGACCTTTCCGAGCCTTTCACGATCGCCGCCGTGCTTCCTACCTTCCGTAGCAATGACTTCGACCGCCCGGAGAACTGCGCTTTCACGATATTGAAAGGTGAGTCATTGCAGGAGTTCGTGAAGAATTTCGGCGTAAGGAGCGCTGAACTATCGGTACGTACGAAACGCCCGATGACCGAGGATGAGATGTACGCTTTCTTGGAGAAAACAGCGGATCGGATGACGGTAAATAACACCTTCGTCCACGGTGTCACCCTCCTTGCCGACCAGCGTGATGACCAACTCCGGTTTACCAAGAACGAGAACAGCAAGAAACTCTCCATGATGGCCTTCCTGCTCGTGAACGTATTCTTCGGTATCGTAGGCACGTTCTGGTTGCGTACCGAGCGGCGGCGTAGCGAGATCGGTCTCCGCATGGCGATCGGTTCCAGCCGGGGCAGGCTGGGCGAGTACATGTATCTGGAAGGTCTGGGCCTCTTGGCGATCACTGTGCCGATCCTACTGGTCTTCGTCTTCAATATGGCCTTTTTGGATAAGCTGGATTCCTACCGCGAGCCCCTCTCCATCCTCCGCTTTCTAGTAACCCTCAGCGTCTCCTACCTCCTGATGGCCGGCATGATCTGCATGGGAATCTGGTTCCCTGTCCGCAAGGCGGTAAAGATGGCTCCGGCGGAGGCGTTGCATTACGAATAAATTGTCTATCTTTGCGTCTGTCAATTCATTAATGAGAAAGGAGCAAGCGTATGACAGCTATAGAATTAAAAATGTCGTTACTGCAAGAGGTGATGTCCTTGGAGGATGAGAAGTTGATCAAGAAGGCCCTCAACAGCGTCCGCCGTATGAAGATGGCTGCTTTCGGTAAGGCCACCCCGGTAGAGAAGTCGGCAGACGATTACGTGGAGCCTACCAAGGAGGAGATCTTGGCGGGGCTAAGGAACGCCCTGCAAGACGTGAAGGATTTGCGTGAGGGCAAGGATGTGGGGCATAAGTTTAGAGACTTGAGTGAGTTGCTCAATGAGGTATAGGATAAAAACCCATCAAGACTTCGATAAAGAGTTCAAACGTCTCTGTAAGAAGTATAGCTCATTGAAGGCTGATTTATCGGCTTTGGGTAAGTCTTTGAGCGAGAACCCTGATCAAGGGACGAGCTTAGGCAAAGGCGTTCGCAAGGTACGCATGGCCATCGCCTCCAAAGGAAAAGGAAAGAGCCATGGGGCGAGAGTGATTACTTACACGGAGGCCATTGTCTGCGCAGATAATGAGGGTACGGTTATTCTCCTCACGATCTACGATAAGGCCGACCGTGACTCCATTTCGGCAGCCGAGATCGATGAACTGCTGAGATCCTTACGTTGGGAATTATAAAATCTGAAACTGTCCATAATCGCTGTCCGATAACGAATCAAGTGTTCGTTATCGGACAGCTTTTTTTACGGGGTGATGTTAGGAATCAAGTGGTTACGTTTTTGGCACGTTATTTGCCTCCGTAGGGGCACAAAGTCGGATGATAACAAACAATCGCTGTTTTAGTCGGGTAATAGATAATTTATAATACAAAAGTTTATGATAAAGCAATACATTAAACAAGCGTTGAGGATGATCGGGGAGAACAAGCTGTTGAGCGTGATCTCGATACTCGGTACCGCCTTGGCCATTTGCATGATCATGGTGATCGTCATCCTGTATGTCGTGAATACGGCGAGTTTCAAGCCGGAGGTAAACCGTGGCCGCACCTGCTACATAACGACCGTCATGAGCAATGGCAAGGATGATAACCGGCGCATCTCCTACTCGTCGTTGGGACTGCCCTTGGTGAAGGAATGCTGCTATCCGCTGAAAGGGGCGGAGGCCGTTACCGCCATCAACATGGATCGCTATAGGCCGTTGACCGCCTCGTCCATGGACGGGCTTAAGAATCGGACGAGTTACATCTCTTATACGGATACCGCCTTCTGGAAGATTTTCCAGTTCGATTTCCAGCAAGGAGGCCCCTTCAGCCCGGCGGCTTTCACGAGCGGTATCCGCGACGCCGTGATCAGCGAGAGCGTGGCCTTGGCCCTTTTCGGCACGGACCAAGTCGTGGGGCGGGAGATGAAGCTCGATTTCATCGTCTACAATATCTGCGGGGTCGTGAAGGACGTATCCCGGTTCGCCTCGAAAGCGTGGGCGGAGGTCTGGATCCCTTACACGGTGCGGGACGACGGGGGATACCAAGAGGGCATCAACGGCTCGTATAGCTGTTGCGTCCTGCTGAGACCGGGCGTCACGAGAGAGGAGTTGAGGACCGAGGCGCTGCGGAAGGTCGAGGAGTTCAACGCCAAGACCCGGGATGTCAAGGCCGATATCCTTCACCAGCCCTCCACCCAGATCGAGGAATGGATCGGCGGCGGTAGCGAGTTCGGGGCGAACCTCTTCTACCTCTACGTTCGTTACGGTATCATCCTTTTCATCCTCCTGCTGGTTCCGGCCTTGAACCTATCGGGCATCACCCTGTCGAGGATGCGCCGCCGGATGGCCGAGCTTGGCGTACGCCGGGCTTTCGGGGCCACGCAAGGCACCATCCTCTGGCAAGTGCTGTCCGAGAACATGGTCTTGACCCTGCTCGGCGGACTGCTGGGATTGGCGATGTCGTACGGCGCCATGTTGTTGCTGAGGGACTGGTTGCTGGTCACCTCGCTGGGGAAGACGGGGCTTTCCACCGGGATGTTTAACGGGGCGGTCTTTATCGCCGCCTTCCTGTTCTGCCTCGTGCTGAACCTGTTTTCCGCCGGCCTCCCGGCTTGGCGAATGTCAAGATTGAATATTACGGACTCTATAAATGGTTGACGCTATGTATAAGATGATTCTAAAACAACTCTGGAACGAGCGCAAGGGGAACTTGTTTATCTGGTTGGAAATGCTCGTGGTCTCTATCTTCCTGTGGTACGCGGCGGACGCCTTGTTCGTGATGTACAGACTCTACTCGCAGCCCTTGGGCTTTAACATCGAGCATACGTATCATGTGAGTTTCGGCGTGATCCCGGAGGAAAGCCCCGATTATGACACGACCTCCGTGCATAGCGAGCGGGGAGGCGGGGATTACCTGACCTTGATGGACCGCATCCGCCGGAACCCCTCCGTGGAATCAATCTGTTTCACCACCGGCGTGCATTTTCATTACCGGGGATCGAATCAATACGCCACGTTCCGGAAGGACTCGTTGATCCGTAATGGCTTCGTGCGCTTCGTCTCGCCCACCTATTTCGAGGTGTTCGGCGTGAAGACGGCAGAAGGCGGTTCCCCCTCGGAGTTGGTGGATGCCCTGCGCGACAACCAAGTGGTGGTGACGGGCCGTGTAGCCGATGACTTCTTCGGTAACCCGGCGGCGGCCGTGCGCCAAGAGATCTATATCACCGACCAAGGCTCTCGTGATAGCGTGGCCTACCGTATCGGTGGTGTCTGCGAGAAACAACGTTACTGCGAGTTCACCGGTTATGATTACGCCTACTATAAGCTGGTGGACGAGAACAAGGTGGCCGAGGAGGGCGATTGGGTCGGAGAGGGCCTGAACACCTTCATCCGGGTGAAGCCCGGTGCGGACGGCGCCGCTTTCGCCACCAACTTCCGGAAGGAGATGGAGCAGCAATTGTGCGTGGGCAATATCTATCTGAAGGATGTTTTCCCGATGTCCCATTACCGGGACCAGTTCCTTGAGCGTTGGTTGGATCAAGTCCGCCTTTACGTGGCGGGCATCGCCTTCTTCCTGCTGAATGTCCTGCTCGGCGTGGTGGGAACCTTCTGGTATCGTACGCAACAAAGGAGCGCCGAGATCGGCCTCCGTATGGCGATGGGAGCCACCCGCAAGGGCATATTCTGGCAATTGGTGAAGGAGGGCTTGGCGCTACTCACCATCGCTTTCATCCCCTCTACCGTCATCTTCGCCAACCTGCTGCATATGGAGGTGACGCAAGGCTCGGAGATACCGCCCGACATGGCCTCACGCCTGTTGTTCGGTTTCGTCTTCTCGTATGCGGTGATGGCTGCGATGATTGTCGTGGGAATCAGTTTTCCGTCTTACCGGGCCATGCGGATGCATCCGGCGGACGCCTTGCGGCAGGAATGATCAGACACGGACATCTGTGTTCGGGAATGAACCGACTGTTCGATAATGGACAGTGCTTTTTCAGGAAGATGCCATGGAATCAATGAGATACGTTTCTGGCACGTAATTTGCTTTTAGGTGGCAAAGCCTAGCGATAGCAAGAGTTTAACAATAACAAGAGTCAAACAATAACAATTAAAATATTACAGTCATGATCAAACTAACGAATTTACAGAAGATTTACCGTACGAAAGAGATAGAGACAGTCGCGTTGGAAAACGTGAACCTAGAGGTGCAGCAAGGCGAGTTCCTCAGCATTATGGGGCCTTCCGGATGCGGGAAGTCCACCTTATTGAACATCATGGGCCTGCTGGACCTTCCTACCTCCGGCACGGTCGAGATCAACGGAGTAAACACGGTAGGCATGAGCGACAAGGAGTTGGCCGCTTTCCGTAACAAGCAGTTGGGTTTCGTCTTCCAGAGCTTCCACTTGATCAATTCCCTGAACGTGCTGGACAACGTGGAGCTGCCACTTCTCTACCGCAAGGTATCCTCCTCGGAGCGCCGCAAGCTGGCCGAGGCCGTGCTAGAGAAGGTCGGCCTGAGCCACCGTATGCGCCATTTTCCGACGCAGCTCTCCGGCGGTCAATGCCAGCGTGTGGCCATCGCCCGTGCGATCGTAGGTAACCCCGACATCATCCTCGCCGATGAGCCGACCGGTAACTTGGACTCCAAGATGGGTATCGAGGTCATGGACCTGCTCCACCAACTCAACAAGGAGGACGGCCGCACCATCGTAATGGTAACCCACAACGAGGCGCAAGCCAAGCAAACCAGCCGCACCGTGCGCTTCTTCGACGGAAGGCAGGTGCAGTAAGGGGCGGATCTAGGACACTACTGCTCGCATCACTCATGATAGCTATCATGAGTTAATCATGAAAGCTATCATGAATCGTTCATGAAAGTTATCATGTGTCGCTCATGAAAGCTGTCATGTGTGATACGAGCAGGGAAGGCTCGGGAGCTATCTCACTAGGAAGGTGAGTGTTCCATAGCGGGGTTGCTTGTATGGACGCGAGTTGGGTGTGTATTGCGTCACCACCTCCGCCACCCACTCGCCGTCGGTGAAAGCGAAGCCGGGCGTGAAGCAAAGTCGTTTGCCGGTATTGATAAACACCTCGGAGGGCGGGTAGAAGTGTTCTTCCGAGCCGTCGGGGCGGTGCAGGTAGAGACCCACGCGGGGATCGTCGCCCATCAGTTTCAGCCGGTCGCCATAGATGGAGATGAAGTGGTGCTCACCTGCCGGAAGCTGGTTGTAAGGCTCGTCGCTGTCGGGCGTGCGAGGCTGGATGCGGAGGCTGACGTAAGCGGGACGGGGCTGGGAGTTGTAATCCAGTTGGTAGGTCTCGTTCACGGCACGCAAGTTTGCCACCCGTTGTTTCAGCTCCGGCGCGGGGCGCAGGCGTGGGGCGAGCGTATGGCGGTTGGGGTCGAACTTCTCGTACAGGCTCTCGAAAGGCCCGTTCACGGTCAGTTCCGTCCGCCCGAAGCCGAAGTCCACGTTGTAGCCCTCCTCGATGGCGTCGTAGATCTCCCGCTTGAGGAGGTTGAAGGTGGTGATGAGCGTCTCCTTGCGATACTCGCTCCGTTTGTCTACGACACGGGCGGCGATGTCATCGATGCTGAGCGTACGTTGCCATACGACGCTTCCCTTGTAGCTCGCGTTACCGGGCAGGTGGCTCTTGCTGACGCGGAGGCTCAGCTTGCGAAACGGCTTGGGCAGCTCCGACTTAGGTAATTCTTTATCCATGATCTCGTGGTTTAATGAATGATTAAGTGGCAAAGATAAGAAAGATAACGTGAATCGAATGAGTATGTACAAGATCTACATAAAGCAAGCATGGGCCTTGATCCGGCAGGAGCGCTTCTTCAGCTCGGTCTACATCGTAGGCACGGGGCTGGCCATCTCTATGGTAATGGCGCTGGCGGTGGCCTACCATATACGTACGGCGAATATCGCCCCCGAGGTGCATCGGGACCGGATGTGCTACCTCTCGAACGTGACATACAAGTTGAATGGCACGAAGAGCAATTACAAGGCGGCTTGCGGCCCTCGCCTCGTCAAGGAGGTGATCGGTAATCTCCGCGTCCCGGAGGACGTGGCGGTGACCACCAACTCCTTCATGATGCCTTTCTCTTATGGTGACGCTTTCATGCGACTGCCCGGTGGAGACGAGTCTCCCAAGGTGAGGTTGAAAGGCTGCGACGACGGCTTCTGGCGTGTCTACCGCTTCGATTTCGTGGAGGGGCGGCCCTTCACCGAGGCCGAGTTCCTCTCCGGCATGCCCCGTGCGGTGCTGTGCCGCTCGTTGGCCGGCCGGCTGTTTGGGCACGAGGCGGCGGCGGGGCAGACGATCTTGCTGAACGGCTTGGAGTATACCGTGAGCGGTGTTGTGGACGACGTCTCCGGCATAACCGCCGATGTCTACGCCGAGGCGTGGGTCACTTATTCCTCCCTCTCCGTCGCCATGGACCATGCCTTGGGCGAGCGTGACGGGGCCGTCGGCCTGCTGGAGGCAAATATCCTGCTTGCCGACGCGTCCGACCTGCCGGCTCTCTCGGAGGAACTGCGGCGGGAGGTGAGGCGCTATAATAGCGGGCTGTCCGAAGGGCAGGTGGTATGCGAGGAGCCCTTGAGCTATGCCGACAATCTCCTTTCCGGATTGTTCGGCCCCGAGACCTACATCGTGCTTGGGATGGCGCTCCTCCTTTTCTTGTTGGTACCGGCGCTGAACCTTTCCGGGATGAACGCATCGAGAATACAAGAGCGTGTCGGCGAGCTGGGTATCCGCAAGGCGTTCGGGGCGACGAAGGCTACGCTGATGGGGCAGGTCTTCGTGGAGAATATGGTGCTGATGCTGCCCGGGGGCGTGGCGGGGCTGCTCTTCTCCTACGTGCTGGTGTTCATCTTCCGTAACGCCCTCCTCGTGCCTGGGTTCAATCTTCTGGGGACGAGCGGGGATGTCTTCCTCTCGCCGGGGATGCTGCTCAATATGTCGGTCTTCGCGTACGCCTTCGGGGTTTGCGTCGCATTGAACCTGCTTTCCTCGATGCTGCCCGCTTGGAGGATCGTGAGGGGGAATATAACGGATGCGTTGAATGGATAAATAGGAGATACGGTTATGATAATACATATATTGAAACTGATAAGGTCCCGCATGGGGGGCAGCGGATGGATACTGGCCGAGTTGCTGGTGGTGTTCGTGGTGATCTGGTTCATGACCAGCTACTTCTTGATGATGGGTAAGTCGTGGTATGAGCCGGTGGGCTACGACCTCGAGGGCGTCTACCATGCGGTATTGGCCGTCCGTCCCTCCAACAGTCCCTCGTTCGTTACCTACGAGGAGGGCGGCGATGAGGCTGCGCGCGACGTGGAGCGTATCGTGGAACGCCTCCGGGGGCATGCCGACGTGGAGGCCGTGGCGCTCTCCGTCTCTTCCTTGCCCTATACCCTTTCTTGGTCGGGAAGCCGGGTGACGAGGGATTCCGTCAGCGTAAGCGTACGGCTGATGACCGTCTCGCCGGACTACTTCCGTGTGTTTGGCATCCGTCCCGCCTCGGGCGAAAGCCCGGAGAGGCTGGGCGAGGCTCTGTCCGGGACAAGGGAAGGCAGGGATCGGGTGATATCGGCGGAGTTGGCGAGGCGGCTATATGGCACGACCGACGCTATCGGGGCCGATATCTACCTGCATGGTGATACCCTTCCCGGACACGTGGTGGCGGTGACAGGGCCGGTCCGCAATGACGAGTTCGACCGCCGGAAGCAATGTATCCTCTTCTCCTTGCTCGACCTGCGGGAGCTTAACGATCTTACACAGGTGCAGATAACCTTCCGCCTTCGCCCTTCCGTGGCTACGGCCGGTTACGCCGATCGGTTCCTGAAAGCGATGAAGCGTCAATTGATGGTGGGCAACTTCTGGGTGTCGGAGGTGCGAGCCTACCCCGACGTGCGATCCTCTTATCTGGAGAACTCGATCGAGAGTAACGCCCAGCGGATCGTCTCCGCTCTGGGCCTGTTCCTGCTCACGAACGTGTTCCTCGCGGTGATCGGCACGTTCTGGTTTCACGTGAGCCGCCGCCGTGCGGAGCTGGGCTTGCGTATGGCGATGGGTTCCACGCGTGCCTCCATCTTGGGCTTGGTGATGGGGGAGGGCTTGATGTTGCTGACGATCGCCACCGTCCCGGCCCTGTTGATTTGCGTGAATCTGGCCTGGATTGACTTGATGCCGCCCGGCTTGGTAGAATCCAAGGTAGGCTGCTTCCTGATCAACTCCCTGCTGACTTGGCTGATCTTGGCGCTCATCATCAGCCTTGCCACTTGGTATCCGGCCCGCAAAGCCTCCAGCTTGGAACCCGCCGATGCCCTGCGCTATGACGGATAACAGATAACACCCGGTTGTAGAGACGGGGCGTGCCCCGTCTCTCACCGACTGATAGAATATTTAAATGGAATGAATATGTATAAGATCTACTTAAAACAAGCATGGGCCCTGATCCGGCAAGAACGGCTGTTCAGCTCGGTCTATATCGTGGGGACGGGATTGGCGATCTCGCTGGTGATGGTGCTGTCCATCGTGTTTTACGTGAAAATGGCCTCTATTTATCCGGAGATGGACCGGGACCGGTTGCTGACCGTGAAGAGCGCTGCGCTGAAGAATGAGAAAGGGGGCACGAGCAGTGGCCCGGTATCGCCCCGCTTCGTGGAAGAGTGCCTTGCGGGGGTGCCCGGCTTGGAGGCGTTGGCGCTATGTTGCGATGACGCCGCCTCCGCTTTCGTGCAGCCGGTGGGCAGTCCCGTGCAGATACCGGTCATGAAGATGGGGGTAAACGATGGGTTCTGGAAAGTGTTCTCCTTCCGTTTCCTGGAGGGCAAGCCTTTCACCGAGGCCGATTTCCGGTCGGGGATGCCCGTGGCGGTAATCGCCCGCTCACTGGCCAAGAGGCTTTATGGAGAAGGTAGTGCCGTGGGGCAGACCTTGAGCCTCGACTTTACCTCATTTCGTGTGGTGGGCGTGGTGGATGACGTATCTTACCTGATGGATCGGGTTTTCTCGCAGGTCTGGTACCCATATACCCAAGTGCCCGACTTCGAGGAGCGGGTCCGATACTCGGAGGTGCGTATGCCCGGGCTAGGCCCCTTGAAGGTCTATATGCTCGTGAAGGACAAGGCCGATATCGGCAAGGTGCGGGAGGCGGTGGCGGATAACGTGCGTCGCTTCAACCAATCGTTGAACGTGGATGGTAAACGTGAGTTCTCCCTTCTTGGGCAGCCGGATCGCCATTGGGAGAGTATCTTCCGGTATTGGTCGAACGTGGAGCCGGATATCGTGGGAGACTTGAGCCGTTATGGGGTGATTTTCCTGCTCCTGCTGCTCGTCCCCGCCGTCAGCCTCTCGGGCATGGCCGATTCCCGTATGGAGCGGCGTCTGGGCGAGCTGGGCGTGCGGCGTGCTTTCGGGGCTCCCAAGGGGGCGTTGATCGGGCAGGTCTTGATGGAGAACTTCCTGTATACGCTGCTGGGCGGCTTGGTGGGACTCCTGTTCTCCTTCCTGTTGGTGACGTTCGCCAGTTCGTGGGTCTTCAAGATCGGCAACGGCTTCTCGGATGCCGCCCCGGATGGTGTGGACGTATCGCTCTCCATGGGGATGCTGTTCAACCCGTGGGTCTTCTTGATCGCCTTGTGCGTATGTTCCCTGTTAAACCTGATGTCGGCGTTGTGGCCCGCTTGGCGTGCGTCAAGGCGACCTATCGTTGATTCGTTGAACGCTTAAATGGAGGGAAGAAAGATATGTGGAAAATAACTTGGATACAATTGATGAACCGCTGGCGTAGCAACGTGTGGGTGTGTGTGGAGTTGCTGCTCGCCTTTTGCCTAGCGTGGTACATGGTGGATTACTTCTTCGTGGAGATCTATAACCGTAGCCTCCCCTCCGGACGTGGCTACGCGAATGTCTGGCAGGTAGAAATGGGCCTCTTGCCGGAAACCTCCCCCGACTATCGAGCCGCCGAGAGCGACTCGATCGCCATGCTGGGAAATTATGAGCGGATAAAAGACCGCTTGCGTGATTATCCGGGAGTGCAGGCGATGGGCGCGGCCTCGGGCTGTTACTCCACGCCTTATACGGGCTGTTATTACGGTATCGGTTTGGCGAACGCGGCCGATACGAGTAAGCGGGAAGCGGTCATGAGGTATGAGATAGATCCTACCACGGATTTCCTGTCGGTCTTCAACCATTCGTACGCCAAAGACGGCCGTCCGGTATCTACATCCGATTTTGATTGGGGAGACCCCCGCGCTATAGTAACCACCCGGATGGTGGAGCGAAAGGTATTTGGAGAGGCATCCGCCGTTGGGCGTGAGGTGAAAGACCCTTTCGACGAGGAGGGCCCGACTTATATCGTAAAGGGCGTATTAGAGGATATCAAGCGTTTTGACAATAGCCTACCCCAAGGTGCCGCCTTCTTGGCGATCCGTCCCTCGGCGGAGGAGATCCCCGAGATGAATTATTTCATACGGATCGATCCTGCCGTGGCAGGCCCTCGTTTCGCCGATACGTTCCGGGAGAAGATGAGCCGTGAGCTTCGGGTGGGGAACTTCTACCTGAAACGCCTGACCTCCTATGAACGGATCAAGGCCGATACCGATTATTCCTTTGGCATTACCTACGATTACCGGGTCCGTATGGCGTTGATGGCCTTCTTGGGACTGAATATCCTGCTTTGCGTGATGGGTACGTTCTGGTACCGGGTGCGGATGCGCCGGGGAGAGATCGGGTTGCGCATGGCGATCGGTTCGCCCCGTGAAGAGATACGTAGCCAGATGGCTCGTGAGGGCATATGCCTGTTACTCATGGCTACCCCGCTCGCTTTGTTGATAGAGGCTCAATTCGTGATGGTCGGCTTCTTGGACATCCCCAAAGGGACCTTGCCGGAGCATTACTGGCCGGCGATCCTGCCGCTCCGTTTCTTGCTGGTGAATATCTTGACATGGATACTGCTGGCTATCGTCATCCTGCTTGCCGTCTGGCTCCCCGCCAGCAAGGCCGCCGAGATGGAGCCGGCCGAGGCGCTGCGGTATGACGGATAACAGATAATACCCGGTTGTAGAGACGGGGCGTGCCCCGTCTCCCACCGACTGATAGTATAATTAAATTGAATAAATATGTACAAGATCTATTTGAAACAAGCCTGGGCCTTATTGAAAGAGAACAAGCTCCTTTCCGGAGTCTCTATCTTCGGTACGGCCTTGGCGATTTGCATGATCATGGTGATCGTGATCGTATGGCAGATGCGTACCGCCAATTACTCACCGGAAGACAATCGGGACCGGATGATGTACGTCAGTGATACCCGTGCCTCCTACAAAGAGAACGAATCTTATAACGACTGCTACCTTCTCGCTTCCCGGGTGGTGAAAGATTGTTTCTATCCCTTGCGCTCTGCCGAGAAGGTAGGCATGGCGTATCATGGCGTGCAACGCTTGGCGGCAGTGGCGGATCATACGGTGGAGTTCAAGTGCGACGTGACCTTTACGGACGCGGCGTTCTGGAATATCTTCAACTTTCGTTTCCTCTCTGGTAAGCCTTATGGCGAGGAAGAAGTACAAAGTGGCATCATGGATGCTGTGGTAAGCGAGTCCGTGGCACGTCGGCTCTATGGCACGACCGAGGTCGTAGGCCGTACCGTCGAGATCAGCTACGTGCCCTATACCATCCGTGCCGTCGTGCGGGATGTCTCCCTGCTGGCCGAGTCTGCCTATGGCGATGTCTGGTTGCCTTATACCACCGACAATTCCCTGTATGATAATGGTTCCGACCGTCTCGTCGGGGGCTTCCGTTGTTATATCCTCGCAAGTTCGTCCGCCGACTTTGATGCGATCCACTCCGAGGCTGAGGCGAATATCGCTCGCCTTAACGAATCACAAAGCACGCACCTACTGAAAATTGGAGGAGGACCTGATACCCATTTGGGCGATTTGGCTCGCGAGGATGCTTTCTCTGAGCCGAATGTACGGGAACTGGTCATGAAATATGTTATCATCGTTCTTGTCCTTTTGCTGATCCCTGCCATCAACATGAGCGGTATCACGCAAAGCCGGATGCGTAAACGTATGGCGGAGATCGGGGTGAGGAAGGCGTTCGGGGCGACACGCTCGGAATTACTGACGCAGGTACTCTACGAGAATCTGTTGCAGACCTTGCTGGGAGGTGTGTTAGGTCTGTTTTTCTCATACGCCTCCGTATTGCTCTTGTCCGATTGGTTGCTAGATACGGGCACGGCATCGATGGGTATCGGTCGCACCTTCGTCAATGCGGAGATGATGTTCAATCCATTGATCTTCCTTTACGCGTTCCTTGCTTGTCTTGCGTTGAACCTGCTGAGCGCCGGCATCCCGGCTTGGCGAGCCTCAAGGATGCGTATCATCTCGGCTCTCAACGAGAATGTTCATTAATCTCCTGCGTTGGATGATAGCTATACTAAAATAATAGAAAGATATGATACAACATTTATTACAATTGATCTGGAACCAGCGCAAGCAAAACGCTTGGTTGTGGGCTGAGTTATTGCTGGTCTCGGTCTTCCTTTGGTTCCTTGTGGACTACCTGTATGTGATGGGGCGCACGTATACGGCTCCTCTGGGCTTCGATATCCGGCATACGTACAGCATCGTGATCAGTAGCCTTTCGGAAAGAAGCCCGGATTATATCCCGAAGGAGAAGCGGGAGCGGCCGGATGGTGTTCATCTGCTGACGGCGTTGGATCGCATCCGCACCTATCCCGGCGTGGAATCGGCCTGCCTTACGGATGGGGGGATGCCTTATTATATGGGAAGCCGTAACCTCGTTTGGCGGATTGATACATTGCAGGTGCCCTGCCGCTATGCTTTCGTCACCCCGGAGTTCTTCGACGTGTTCCGTATCTATGATAAGGACGGCAAGACGGCTTCCTTGAAACGGGCCATCGAGGATAACAACTCCATCGTAATCTCCGCCGACGTGGAGACGATGAATCCCGGCCTTTCCCTACTCGGGCAAAAGGCGTACCGGGGGAATGTGACCGACGAGATCGAGGAGACGATCCGTGGTATCAGCGTCCCCATCCGCCGTCATGAGTACACCAAGGCGGAACCCAACGTCTATAGGGCCCTGCGGCTAAGCCGGATGGAGGAAGGATACTATGAGGGGATGATAGATGCCGTGCGACTCTGCGTACGTGTCCGTCCGGATGTCGATAATGCTGATTTCCCCGCACGCTTCCGCAAGGATATGGCCGAACAGCTTCGGCTAGGCAACCTCTATCTGCTAGACGTACAGCCCTTGTCATATATTCGCGACGGTTATATCCGTTCGATCGGCGTAGAGAACGAGGTGAAAACCCGTGTGGCGGTAGCCTGCTTCCTATTGGCGAATATATTCCTCGGCATCATCGGTACCTTCTGGTTCCGTACGGAATATCGCAAAGGCGAGATGGGGCTTAGGATGGCCTTAGGCTCTACCCGCCGTCAGTTGAACTCGATCATGGTGGGAGAGGGTGTCCTATTGCTGGTCTTGGCGTTCATCCCGTCCTTACTCATCAGCTTCAACATCGCCCATATGGATTTGATAGATACCTATCAGCTTCCGTTCACGTGGCTGCGCTTCGCGATTTGCGGAGGGATTACGTTTGTCTTGATCGTCCTCATGATCATCTGTGGCGTATGGTATCCCGCCCGCTCGACAGCTCGCTTGGAGCCGGCGGAGGCTCTGCATTACGAGTGATCAGGGTAGCTAGCCTGCTTTCGGGAGTGTCCGATAACGAGCCAGATGTTCGTTATCGGACACTTTTTTATGATATGGCTGTTGATATACAGCTGCTTACATCTTTGGCACAGCATTTGCTAATAGATAGATAACAGTCATAAAAACGAACACATATGTATAGGCAATATTTTAGACAAGCTCTACAGATGCTGAAAGAAAGCCCTTTCTTCAGCGTGATTACCATTCTGGGCACGGCCTTGGCGATCTGCATGATCATGGTGATGGTCATTGTCTTCGAGATACAAAATAAAGGCTTCAAGCCGGAGTTGAACCGGGATCGGACGCTTTATGTGAAGGACGTGGCGATCACGCATAAGAATGAGGAGGATGGCGGTATGAACTATTCCCTTGTCGGTGGCCGTGTGGCTAAGGAGTGCTTCTTTACGCTGAAAACCCCGGAGGCCGTCAGCATGCAATTGATGCGGATGCAAACGCTGGTCACTTCCACGGATCAAACGAGACGGATGAAATGCGATCAGATACGGACCGACGAGGGCTTCTGGAAGATCTTCGATTTCGAGTTCTTGGCGGGAAAACCATTCCTGCGGAGCGATGTGGAGAGTAATATCAAGAAAGCGGTGATCAGTCGCAGGTTGGCACTCCGTATATTCGGGTTGGCAGACGAGAGCGTGATCGGGCAAACGATATTGGTGGCACGCCGTCCATATGTGGTTGGCGGTATCGTGGAGGACGTATCTCCTCTCGCCAACCGTGCGTATGCCCAGATCTGGATTCCTTATGCTCAATCCGATGTGGATCGGCTGATAAACGAGGAGACATTGGAGGGTCTGATCGGTAGTTATCGGGTCTTGATATTGGCTCGCTCAAGCGGTGACTTCAACAAGATCAAGACCGAGGTGGAGCAAAACGTAGCCCGGTTTAATAATTCCTTGCAAGAACTCAAGATTGACTTGATGAAGCAGCCGGATACGCAGATGGAGAGCCGCCTTCGCTTGTGGAGTAATGTCGTGCCCGACGTGCCGAGAATGTTGGGGCAGTATGCGTTGGTCTTGATCGTCTTGCTTCTGGTCCCGGCTATGAACCTTAGCGGGCTTACTGCGTCAAGGATGCAGAAACGCATGGGGGAGCTGGGGGTACGGAAAGCGTTCGGTGCGAACCGTGGCACGTTGATACGGCAGGTACTGGCGGAGAATCTCGCCGTGACGTTATTGGGCGGGGTGTTGGGATTGCTGTTCTCCTATGTGGCGGTCTTCTTGCTTAAGGATTGGCTGCTAGGCTCGTTCGAGCTGGCTTCCTTGAATAGCGGCCTGACGTTGAGCGCGGGGATGTTGATCCGTCCGGCTATATTCTTCTTTGCTTTCCTGTTCTGTTTATTGCTGAATCTGCTGAGTGCGGCGATTCCGGCGTGGAATGCCTCTAATGGGAATATAGTGGATTCATTGAATGATAAGTAATAACCGGTTTTGTTAATTCTATAATTCGTCACTGATATGATAAAGCATCTAGTAAAGATCATCTGGAACCAACGTAGGCGCAATGGGTGGATTGCCGCCGAGATCCTGCTGGTATTCGTGGTTCTGTGGTACATAATCGATTCGCTAATGGCGGTTGGGAAAGTCTTCTTCGCCCCGATGGGATGGGATATCGACCATGTCTATTGGATCTCGATGGGTGTGGAAGAGGTAGACCGGAACGAGATGGATTCTACCTATCGATACATCACTTCCGGACGCAGCATGCTGACGGCGATCGACCGTATCAAGACCTGCCCGGGTGTGGAGGCGGTGGGTGCGGGGCTGATGTCCATGCCGCATACGGGAGAGAACCGGTACATGCATGTTGCCGTGAACGATTCGATAAATGTAGAGTACGTGAAGCTACTGGAAGTGACACCCGGTTTTCTGGAGGTGTTTAATTTCCGTCCCATGGAGGGCGAGAAGAAGGATTGGGAAGAGAT
Organism: Parabacteroides distasonis ATCC 8503; assembly: GCF_000012845.1. NCBI lineage: Bacteria > Pseudomonadati > Bacteroidota > Bacteroidia > Bacteroidales > Tannerellaceae > Parabacteroides > Parabacteroides distasonis. Next base: position 2,316,740 of record NC_009615.1, on the reverse strand, counting down.
GCTGAACGGGCGTCAGGTCGTTCTTTCCGCCGGCCTGTTTAGGGAATTTCAGGAGAAAGGCGGCAAACGGGATGAGGGGATTTCCTTCTGGGGGGATAGGCGATCGATCGGTGGGGTTACCGCCGATTTCCGTGCCGACCGTTTCACGAAAAGCTGTAGCTGGCTGTTCATGCCTTTGACGGATGAAGAGATCGCCGAGGACGATACCGATTTCCATGTGAAGATCGCCATCCGGGTAAACCCTTCTGCGGATCATGATTTCCCGGAGTTCTTCGTGAAGCAAATGGAGAAGCAACTCTCCATAGATCGTTTGTATTTGCTGGATGTCATCCCATACTTGGACTTGAGATATAGCATGGAATTAAGGAATGGCGTAAAATCCGAGTTGCAGAACCAGATAGCCGTGATGGGATTCTTGCTGTTCAATATATTCTTGGGGATCATCGGCACGTTCTGGTTCCGCACGGAACAACGGAAAGGGGAGATGGGGTTGCGGATCGCTTTGGGTTCCACCCGTTTTAGCTTAAAGGGGATCATGATTGCCGAGGGGGTATTATTGTTGACATTGATCGCTGTCCCGGCCTTATTGATCTGTTTTAATCTTCATGTGTCGGAATTGACGAAAGGATTCTATATGGATTATACGATAGCCCGTTTTGCGGCGGGGTTCCTTATAACCTACTTAGTCATGGCGGTGATGATCATCTTGGGGATATGGTATCCGGCTCATCAAATGGCACGGTTGGAACCTGCGGATGCCTTACGGTATGAATAACACTTTTTGTTTAACATATTACACTTACACACAATTGAAAGCCCGGTCTTGTAGTGATACATGGCCGGGCTGTTTTCGTGTTTGGCAAAAATTCGCGAGTTAAAACGTCATTGACGCATATACCCCATAATGCCCGTCTCCCGCTACCGGGCTGATAGACAGGTTATGTTTCTTTGCGAACGGACGGGTAAAGATATAGGCGCTACCGGCGCCGATAACGGCTCCCGCCGCCACGTCCCACCAATCATGCTTCTTCCCATAGACCCGGCTCCAACCCACGTAGGTAGATACCGCATAAGCCGGAATACCCCATTTCCATCCATAACGCCTTTGGATAAAAGCGGCTCCCGCAAAGGATACGGAGGTATGCATGGATGGGAACGAATGATTATCGCTGAAGTCGGGCCGCTCTTTCTTCACTAGGTATTTCAGCGCATAGGTTACGCCCAATGTCGTAACCCCGGTGAATACGCCTTGTTTCAGCCCTTGCCAATCTTGGGTTGCCAATACGGTCGCTAGACTCGCCACCGGAGTGATAAACACCAATACGTCTCCCGAGGTCCGTACGGCTTTCCGGCTACCGGTCACCTTCAATTCTTGTCCGTTAACGGACAGGCATAGCATGAGCATTGTAATTGCGAAAAGGATATGTCTCATAGATTTAAAATATAGTTGCTATTTTAGGTATAAAAATGACGAACCCGACGATTGCTGCCGCTATCGCCATCAATAATACAGCTCCCGCCGCCAAGTCTTTCGTTCGCTTGATAGCCTCATTATACTCAGGGGAGACCAAATCTGCTAGGGCCTCGATGGATGAATTGACCGCCTCGGCAGCTAATACCGCTCCGATCACGATCGTTACTGCGATCCATTCCATGCGGGAAAGTCCAAATACCATTCCGGCGATAAGTACGCAAACTGCCGCGAAACAATGGATCCAAGCGTTATGCTCCTTCGTGATCAATAGCTTGATTCCGTTGAAAGCGAATTTAAAGCTTCTGGCTCTCTTTCGAAATGTGAAACCGTCATTCTTCATTTTTATAGCATCTCTTATTGAGGAGGGCAAATATAGGTATTTTTTGCCTTTATCGCATATCCTGACGAACAAACAGGATATTCACCTTTCATATTCCGCAATTCGTCAAGATTACTTGTTGGTTTTTATCTGGAACGATAACTTCGTTGATTAAAAAAGTACCTGTGATATGAGCATAGATCAAAGTAAAAGAATAAATTTATGGCTTGAAATCAGATATGAAGATAAAATATAACTTTCTAAGTCCGTTGCTAATGGCGATATTGACGATCTGTTGCCTGTGGATTGTTACGGATGTCGCTTATGGTGTCCGCATGTGGGAACTGGGAGTGGACGCGTGGATCGGGCGTATCAAGGCCCTTGCTATTATATTGATCGGCGTTAGCTTATCTTATTTGTTTTTTAATTACTTGGCTAATACTTTTTTAGATAGGAATAAAGAGCGGAGGTCCCGCCCGGTATTCCGGGAATATCTATGGGTGGTCTTGTTTAATTTAGTCGTGCTCAATATCGGCTTATATATCGTGATCTATTCTATAAATGGAACGACCTATCGGTGGGGAGAGGCGTTAATGATCAATGCGGTAGCTGTGCCGATCTTTCTCCTATACTATTTCTTGATCCGTAATAATATATTAGCCAAACGCTATTCGGAGAAAATCGTTCAATTGGAGAAACTGAGAGTAGATCAGCTGGAAACGCAATTGAAGCTGCTGAAGATGCAATACCATCCCCATTTCCTGTTTAATGCCTTGAATACGATCTATTTCTTGATCGATGAGGAAAATGAGGAAGCGATTGAGGCTGTAGAGTTACTTTCGGACTTACTCCGTTATCAATTATATGATATAAATACGAAAGTGACGATCGAAGAGGAGATTGATTATTTGCGAACATATATTCAATTCCAGCGACTTCGTATGACGAAACGCTTACAGTTCGAGGAGTCCTTTGACCCGGAATTGACCGGACAAAAAATACATCCGTTGCTTTTCCAGCCATTATTGGAGAATGCGTTTAAATATATAGGCGGAGCGTATCGGATACAAGTATCTATGCGGAAAGAGGGGGCAAAGGTCTGTTTGGGGGTAAGCAATACTTTCAATCCGGATTTCTTGGAACAAAGAAAGGGGAAAGGCATTGGGATCGACAATCTGAGAAAACGGTTGGAACTATTGTACCCGGATAAACATGAGTTACGTATAAAAAAAGACAATACCCGTTTTAGGGTTGAGTTATGTATTGATTTATCAGAATAATATGGAAATAAAGTGTATCATAACGGATGATGAGCCAATCGCCAGAAAAGGACTTCGGCGACACATCGGTAAAATTGATTTTCTGACCATCGTCGGAGAATGTGAGGACGCTATACAACTCAATAATATGCTGAATTCGGTTCAGGCGGATTTGCTTTTTCTGGATATAGAGATGCCGGATATGTCCGGACTGGACTTCTTGGAGAGTGCTCAGAACGCTCCTAAGGTAATTATCACCTCGGCATACGAGCGGTATGCGTTGAGAGGATATGAGTTTGACGTGGTGGACTATTTATTGAAACCAATCTCTTTTTCCCGTTTCCTGAAATCGGTCAATAAAGCACATGCGTTGATGGAATCTACATCGAAAAGCGAGGAGCCCGCTTATATCTTCGTCAAGACGGAGAAGCAACTTAAAAGGCTTTATTTAAAGGAGATTCAATTTATAGAGGGCATGGAGAACTATATTGTTATCCATACCCTCACTTCCAAAGAGATCGTTCATCTCCGGTTGAAGAGTATACAGGAAACGCTGCCGGCACAAATTTTTATGCAAGTGCACCGCTCTTTCATCGTAAATCTTTCTTATGTACAAGCGATAGAAGGAAATCTATTAATCATTGGGGAGCATAAAATCCCGGTGTCGCGTCCTTTACGGGAAGAGGTATATAAATCGATCGTCAATAATCAACTCATTCAAAGATAAGTATCCAAAAACGAACACACTGTTCATTATCGAACACTTTAAATATTCCTATTTATCGGATTATCAATAGTATATGTTTTTGGCATGCCTTTTGCCTTAGGCAGGGTAAAAAAACTTATACTAAGATGAGAAGGATCTATATAGCGATGTGTTGTCTGTGGGCGGGGATTTCGGGAGTATGTGCCCAAGACAATACGAATAAAGTTCGAATAACCCTGCGGCAAGCGATCCAGATCGCACAGCTTCAATCCGTAGACGCTGCCGTGGCGCTCAATGAGTTGCGAACGGCCTATTGGGAATTCCGTACGCATCGGGCGGATCAGTTGCCGGAAGTGATATTTACGGGGACTCTGCCTTCATATAGCAAGCAATACTCGAAGTACCAGCAATCGGATGGTTCTTATACCTATGTGCAAAACAATGCCTTAGGCTTAAATGGAGAGATCTCTATCGCCCAGAACATAGCCTTGACCGGAGGTAAGATCGCCTTGAATACCTCCTTGGATTTTACCCGTCAGCTAGGTAGTGGCGCTTACAACGAGTTTATGAGCGTACCTGTTAGTTTGACATTGACGCAACCGATCTTCGGCGTGAATGACCAAAAATGGAAACGTCGTATCGAGCCTGTTCGTTACCAAGAGGCTAAGGCCGCTTATATGGAGAACGTGGAGAATGTAACGATCGCTACCATCACGAATTACTTCAACTTACTGTTGGCGGAAGATAATCTGGATATCTGTAATCAGAACTTGCTGAACGCCAATAAACTCTATGACATAGCGGTAGCGAAGCGTAAGATCGGGCATATCTCGGAGAGCGAGTTGATGCGTTTGAAACAGTCGGCCTTGCAAGCGAAAGGTAAGCTAACCGAGGCCCAATCCAATTATAACGCGATGATGTTCAAGCTCCGTTCCTTTTTAGGGATGAGCGAGCAAGACGTGATCGAGCCTGTTCTTCCCGAGGCGATAGAAGGGGTCCGTATGGATTATCAGGCGGTATTGGAGAAGGCTCAAGAAAATAACTCATTCTCAAAGAATATCATGCGCCGCCAGTTGGAAGCGGATTATGATGTGGCGACCGCCAAGGGAAACCGTCGAAGTATTAACCTGTTTGCCTCCGTGGGTTATACCGGTAAGGATATGTCCATGCGAGGAGCTTACAACCCGTTGAAAGATAACCAGATCGTAGAGGTCGGGCTTTCGATTCCTATCTTGGACTGGGGAAAACGGAAGGGAAAGGTAAAAGTAGCCGAATCGAATCGGGATGTCGTACTTTCCAAGATCCGTCAGGAGCAAATGGATTTTAATCAAGATATCTTCCTCTTGGTGGAGAATTTCAATAATCAAGCCGCTCAATTGGAGATAGCCGCCGAGGTGGACACGTTGGCGGAAAAGCGCTACAAGACCTCGATCGAGACTTTCATGATCGGAAAGATCGATATCCTAGACTTGAATGACGCCCAGAGTTCGAAGGATGACGCGAAGCAAAAGCATATCCAAGAACTGTATTATTACTGGCGTTATTTTTATAACATCCGTAGTATAACATTGTATGATTTCTTGAATAATCGTACATTAGATGCCGATTTCGAGGAAATCGTGAAACGATAAATTGATTATATGATACTGATAATAGATGATGATGCGGCTGTTCGTTCCTCGCTTACATTCCTGCTAAAACGTGCGGGTTTCCGGCCGGAGGCGGTTCCGGGGCCGAAGGAGGCCTTGGAGGTGGTCCGTGCCACGGCGCCGGAGCTGATCTTGATGGATATGAACTTCACGTTGACTACCACGGGCGAGGAGGGGATTCAATTATTGAGACAGGTGAAGATCTTTCGTCCCGATGTACCCGTGATCTTGATGACCGCTTGGGGATCGATCTCTTTGGCCGTGCAGGGAATGCAAGCCGGAGCCTTCGATTTTATCACGAAGCCTTGGAATAACTTGGTATTATTAAAATCGATCCGGACCGCCTTGGAACTGAGCGAGCAGAAGAAGGAGGCAAACGCTCCCTTGAACCGTTCGGATGCCGATCATAAATTTCATTTTGATAAGATCGTGGGGCAAAGTGCCGCTTTGATGGATGTCTTGGGGACGGTCTCGCGTATCGCTCCGACAAACGCCTCTGTCTTGATTACCGGCGAGAGCGGTACGGGTAAAGAGCTGATAGCGGAAGCGATCCATGCGAATAGCCCCCGGTCGAAAGAGGCTTTCGTAAAAGTAAACCTAGGCGGACTTTCCCAAAGTCTTTTTGAGAGCGAGATGTTCGGACATAAGAAGGGGGCTTTTACGGACGCGTACATGGATCGGGTAGGGCGTTTCGAGATGGCGAACAAAGGTACGATCTTCTTGGATGAGATCGGCGATTTGGAACTGTCTTGCCAAGTAAAGCTGCTTCGGGTATTGCAAGACCAGACCTTTGAGGTCTTGGGGGATAGCCGTCCCCGGAAGGTGGATATACGGGTCGTAAGCGCTACAAACCGGGATTTACGATCGATGGTGGCGGACCGTACGTTCCGTGAGGATCTTTTTTACCGGATCAATTTGATCACGGTGCATTTACCCGCCTTACGTGAGCGAAGGGAGGATATCCCATTGCTGGCCCGGTATTTCGCGGATAAGCAATCGGAGATCAATGGGCTACCGAGGGTGGAGTTCTCATCGGATGCCCAGACCTATTTAAGCCGTCTCCCTTTTCCCGGTAATATCCGTGAGTTGAAGAACTTGGTGGAGCGGACGATCCTTGTGTCGGGTAAGACGCTTTTGGATACCGCTGATTTCGAGGTTCATTGCATGAATACATCCGGTGCTAAATCGACGATTCCGCCTTCTTTGGAGGGCTTGACCTTGGATGAGTTGGAGAAGCAAACCATCTTACGCTCCTTGGAAGCGCATGGAGGTAATTTATCGCATGTCGCTACGGCGTTGGGAATCAGTCGTGCCGCCTTGTACCGGAGATTAGAGAAATACGGAATCCCGATCGATAAATAAGAAGAGGCAAGGATGAGGCTGAAAGGACTATTCTGGATATTGACGACGCTGCTGTTGACTATATTGGCGGTGGTGACTTATTATGTCTTTTATACGTCTTCTATCCGGATGTTTTTCGCGGTAGAAGCCTTGGTCTTGCTTACGATCATCTATTTATTTGTCTTTTATCGCCGTATCATAAAGCCCTTGCATATCATCGGTAACGGTATGGAGCTGTTGAAAGAGCAAGACTTTAGTTCCCGCTTGGGAAAGGTCGGGCAAACGGAGGCGGACCGGGTGGTCGATGTGTTTAATAAGATGATGGAGCAGTTGAAGAATGAGCGTTTGCACCTCCGGGAGCAAAACCATTTCTTGGACTTGCTGGTCAACGCCTCTCCGATGGGAGTGATCATCTTGAACTTGGATGAGGAGATTCTATCCATGAACCCGGCCGCATGTAAATTGTTTGGCGCGCAAAGCTCGGAGGATATGGTGGGAAAACGTTTTCTTCAACTAGATTCTCCCTTGGCGGAAGAATTGGTACGGGTTCCGATGTATCAAGCGCAAACCGTCCGGTTGAACGACGCTAATATTTATAAATGTACGCATTCCTCATTTGTGGATCGAGGTTTTCACCACCCGTTTTATTTGATAGAGACGTTGACCCAAGAGGTGTTCAAGGCCGAGAAGAAAGCGTATGAGAAAGTGATACGTATGATCTCTCATGAGGTGAATAATACGACCGCGGGTATCACCTCTACCTTGGATACGTTGGAGTCTACTTTCAGCGGGATGGAAGATATGGAGGATGTCTGCGAGGTTTTGCGGGTCTCCATAGAACGCTGCTATAGCATGAGCCATTTCATCACCAATTTCGCCGATGTGGTGCGTATACCCGAACCCCAAAGTCGTCCGCAAGCATTGAACCAAGTGGTGTCCGCTTGTAAACGCTTTATGGAGACAGTTTGCCAGAACCGGAATATCGAGATTGTTATGGATCTGAGCGAGGAATCTCCAGTCGTGAATTTGGATAATTCATTATTCGAGCAAGTCTTGGTCAATATTATCAAGAATGCCGCCGAATCCATCGACCGGGACGGAAAGATCTATATCCGGACGACAGTGCGTCCTACCTGCTTGGAGATAGCCGATACGGGCAAGGGCATCGACAAGGAAACGGAAACGAAACTGTTCAGCCCGTTCTTCTCTACGAAACCGAACGGACAAGGTATCGGCTTGATCTTTATCCGTGAGGTGCTGTTAAAACATGATTGCCGATTCTCTCTCCGCTCTTACGCGGATGGATTGACAAGGTTTAAGATTTGGTTTAGTTGAAATAATCCCTTTATGGTTTGAGGTTTTTCCCTTGTAGGCTAAGGCTGTATTCTTACAGGTGTTAGCCTTTTTGTCTGCTTGTATTCATCATGCAACAGCCGTTGCATGATCATCTACCAACTGTTGCACGATCTTCTACCAGTCGTTGCATGATCGTCCAACAGTTGATAGATGATGGATGTCTCTTGAGGAAAAGTCTAAAGATAGGGATGGAAAGGGCTAAAGGATATGGAGGTTTTGGGCAAGCTGTACTGGATTTTATACTATCTTTGGGCCGTATAAATGCAATAGAAATCTAATCTTGAATATCATGAAGAAAGTAGTATCTGTATTATTTATCCTTGCGATTATCGTATTTTCTGTATTAATGGTAAGCTATTCGAGTGATCAAAAGCCGGAGAAAGTTCTTCGCCATGTTGTTATGTTCGGTTTTAAGCCGGATGTGTCCGAGGCGCAGGTGAAAGAGGTTGAGGATGCCTTTTGTAAGTTGCCTTCTCAAATCGACTTGATCAAAGGATATGAGTGGGGAACGGATTGTAGTCCGGAGGGATTGCAACAGGGCTTGACTCATTGCTTTTTCTTGACTTTTCATTCGGATGCGGATCGGGACGCCTATTTGGTACATCCGGCGCATAAAGCATTTGGCAAGGTGTTAGGAGGGAAGGCATCGGCGGTTACGGTGTTGGATTATTGGACGAAATAAAAAGAATGGGCGGGATGAATCGATGAGTCACCCCGCCCGTTTTTATATTCCTTAGTTACTTTATATTATAACCATTGATTCATGAACTGATCCATCTCTTCCGCATGGGCTTCTAGGCTTTGAAGTAGCTTGAATTGGGCTTTCGTACGGATTAAGTTATGTTTCGGGCTATGGATCTTGTAATAGGTATCGCCGTTGATATAATCGGTTAAGAAACGAACGGTCTGCATATAAGTCAATAAGCGTCCACCGTAAGGTAGCAATTTGATCTCGGTAGGAGTTAAGAACGCCTTGGCCTTTTCCATGTATCCACGGGTATAGGCTTTGAATATCTCCATATTAACGTTTACGTTATCCAGATTCTCATCGTCCTCGGCACCCGTATTGGCTCCGGTACGGATAAAGTCGCCGATATCGGAAAGGACGAAGCCCGGCATCACGGTGTCCAAGTCGATCACGCAAAGCACCTTGTCGCTATCAGCGTCAAACATCATATTGTTAACTTTTGTATCGCAATGGTTCGTGCGTTTCTTCAATTGGCCCTCACGGTACAGGCGTTCTTGAATGCACATCGCTTCGGCACGTTTCTCGATCTCCTCTACCAAATCTTTCACCTCTTCCAACCGGCCTGCCGGATTAGCGGCTACAGCCTCATGGAATTGTCGCAAGCGGAACTCCATATTATGGAAATCCGGGATGGTCTCGCCCAGCGTACCCTCGGGTATATCGGACAACATGGTCTGGAAATCACCGAACGCTTTGCCAGCCTCATAAGAAAGCTCAGGAGTTACTTCCTCATAGCTTTTGCTGCGAGGGATGAATAGGCATACCCGCCAATAACTATCTCCATCGAAATAATATTTTTTCCCGTCTTTAGTCGGCAAGAAGGTTAATACCTTACGGTCGATATCCGTTTCACCTTTTTCCTCCAGCTTTTTGCGGATATGAGTGGTAACCACATGGATGTTATTTTGCAGCATATCCACATTGGTGAAGATTAAATGGTTGATACGCTGTAGCACGTATTTGATCTCCCCTTTCTCGTTGGTCACTTTCAATGTATCATTAATGTGTCCGTTTCCGAATGGTTCAGCGGAAACTACTTTCTCGTCCAACTGGAACTGATCCAAGATGTTTAGTAATTGTTCTTTCGTTTTTGCCATGATATTTCATTATGTTAACTCCGGCAAAGATACAAAAAAAGGCCACGATACAAATCGTGACCTTTTTTTATTTCTTAAAGAAAGAAATCTTATTTCTTGTTACGGTTACCATAACGGCTCATGAACTTATCAACACGTCCGGCTGTATCGACCAACTTAGACTTACCAGTGTAGAACGGGTGAGAAGTGTTAGAGATCTCGACCTTTACCAACGGATAAGTTACGCCGTCGATCTCGATCGTCTCTTTAGCGTTAATAGTAGAACGAGTGATGAATACATCATCGTTTGACATGTCCTTAAATACTACAGGACGATAATTTTCAGGATGAATACCTTTTTTCATTGCTTTATTATCTATTTTAATTTATACTCTGTATATATTTGGTAACCGGTATTTTGGCTTGCAAAGGTAAGGGTTTGCCACAAACAAACAAAGAAAATCGTATTATTTTTTTCAAGGGCGTTGATTTTGTGTTATTTTATATGCTTTGAAGCATCATTTGTCGTGAATCTTGATTATCTTTGTGCAAGTTTTTAATCATTAACGTAATAACATAATAACAACTATGGTAAATTACAAAGATTTGGGCTTGGTGAACACAAAAGAAATGTTCGCTAAGGCTATCAAGGGCGGATATGCTATCCCTGCTTTCAACTTCAATAACATGGAACAGATGCAGGCTATCATCAAGGCTGCTGTAGAGACAAAATCTCCGGTTATTTTGCAAGTTTCAAAGGGCGCTCGCCAGTACGCAAACGCTACTTTGCTTCGTTACATGGCACAGGGTGCTGTTGAATATGCTAAGGAATTAGGTTGCCCGAATCCTCAGATCGTTCTTCACTTAGACCATGGTGATACGTTTGAGACTTGCAAGAGCTGTATCGACTCTGGCTTCTCATCTGTAATGATCGACGGTTCTCACCTTCCTTATGAAGAGAACATCGCTTTGACTAAGAAAGTTGTTGAGTACGCTCATCAATTCGATGTAACTGTAGAAGGCGAGCTTGGTGTATTGGCAGGTGTTGAGGATGAGGTTTCTTCAGACCACCACACTTATACCAATCCTGAGGAAGTTATCGACTTCGCTACTCGTACGGGCTGCGATTCTTTGGCTATCTCAATCGGTACTTCTCACGGTGCTTATAAGTTCACTCCGGAGCAATGTACGATCGACCCTGTTACAGGTAAGATGGTTCCTCCTCCATTGGCATTCGACGTTTTGGACGCTGTTATGGAGAAACTTCCGGGATTCCCTATCGTTCTTCACGGTTCTTCTTCTGTTCCTCAGGAAGAGGTTGAGACTATCAACAAATTCGGTGGCGCTTTGAAGGCTGCTATCGGTATTCCTGAAGAGTGGTTGCGTAAGGCTGCTAAATCTTCTGTATGTAAGATCAATATCGACTCAGACTCTCGTTTGGCGATGACTGCCGCTATCCGCAAGACTTTCGCTGAGAAACCGGCTGAATTCGATCCTCGTAAATATCTGGGCCCGGCTCGTGATAACATGGAGAAACTTTACAAACACAAGATCATCAACGTTCTTGGTTCTAACGACAAGTTATAATCGGAAGTTTCTTGATATAAATAAAGAAAGCCATCTCGGTATCGGGATGGCTTTTCTTTTGGTCTGTAGTTTAGTCTTTTAATACCTTACGAAGCGCTTCCAACATCGGATCTACGGTAAGATCGTTGCCGGTAGCTTGCTTGATCCACACATTCGGGGTGAGGCGGCCTTGCTTGAATATCCGGCTAACCTCATTCGCGAAATCCTTGCCATTGAGGTAGTTCTCTAGCTGGAACTCGATAATCTGTCCGAAAGCGTAGGCGGAAAGGTAGAGCGGATAACCGATCATATGGGAGTAAATCGCTAGAACGGTCTCGTCTTTTACACCGAATACCGGAGCGTAATACTTATTCCAGATTTCCTTGGAAAGACGGATCACGGCCTCCTGCAATTCCCCGGCGGTAGCGTTAGGATGTGCGTACATCCATTTCCATACGGAGATATCCAGCATGGAAACACCGCAAATCTCATACATGCTCCATATCTTATCCAAGATATCCATCTTTTCTTTTTCCGGATTCTCGTCTTTTATGCCCAGTAACTCAAGGTCTCTTTTCTGGAAGACAAAGGCCAGCGCTTCGGTGAAAGCCGTATTGGGAACTCCGTTGAGCATATAATAATCGACATCATATAATGAGATCGTTTGCTCTACGTTATGTCCGAACTCGTGGATGGCGATATTATATCCTTTGTAATCCATCCCTTGTGAAGGGATACGGGTACGTAAACGGGAACGCTGGCCTTTCATGGAGGCTCCCCACGCATGACCGGAACCACGGGCGGGATCGACTGCGATCTTATCCGCTAGATATTGGGCACGATCGGGGCTGAATCCTAGTTTCTGTAATATTTCCGGTAGCTTCTTTTCCATCGTTACCGCATCGGGATACAGGGTACGGGTTTGCTCGTTTAGCTTGTTCTCGTCCAGATTGCTACGGGCCTTGAAGCCATCGTACCATATATCGTAGGCTTCCAGTTTGCGTCCGAGGCGTTTGGAGATGATTTTCCCCACTTCCTTTAGTTCGGGGGCGGAAAGGAATTGATCGAACAGGGCTTCTACATCGTTGACATCTATTTCCATATCTTCCGTGAACTTACGGTCTATATAGGTGTTTCCCGTATATTTGTCTATACGCTGCATGGCGTTGAAGTTATTCAACATTTTCTGATAGCGGGCCGGGCTTTCAGGGGTACCTTCTAGTTCATTTCCTGCTTGAGATAACGTATTGGCGTACGGGTTCCATTCGTAACGATCCGAGTTGATCACCTCTTTCGGGATTTCTTGCGAGATGATTCGCTTCATGATCTCATATACCATCCGTTGTTTTTCCAATCCCTCTTTTCCTTTGTTATAATTGGCCTTGATCTCGTCGCGAAGGTTCCAATGGCAAAGTAAGCGCATGTCGGAGGGGAAAATGGTTTTTCCTTTAGGAGTTAGTAAATGCCCCATATAGATATTATAATCCGCTATGTAAATATCCGCGTCACTTTCCGTATCTGCGGCGGCTTGCTTTACTTCCGCCGGTATCCGTTCCGTAAACATATCGCCTAGCCGGGCGTAGGCCCATGCTTTACGGTCATTCCCTAACGCCTCTTTCTCCTTGAGAGTAAGTTGGGGAAAGTTGAGGGCGATGATGAAGCCGATCTTGTTGGCGTATAGATCGTCCATTAGGTGGGAACTGGGGCTGTAGGATCCGAATTTCTCATCGATGGCGTGTAGAGGTCCGGTATCTAGGTTCAAATTTCGTTGCAGACAGAGTACCATCTCGTTGAAATTGCCATTGATACCTTCAATATACTCGCTGATCTTGAGGAAAACTTGGTCTTTTTCGGCGGGATCGGATAGATAATTCTCCCGGCAGAAGGTTTGAAACGCTTGCTCATCCCCATCGGAGGTTTGCCAGAGGCGGGCTACTTGCTCGACACCCTTTGTGATTCCTGCTTGATTCTTAGCGTCCTTGGCTATTAGCTCGTCAATCGTAGCTTTTACGATAGAAGGCTGGATGCTGGCTTGCCCTTGCATAAAGCTAAAGGCGCAGGCCAGTAACATACAAATACGTACGACTTGCTTTCTCATGGTATGTTTGTATAAAGTTATTTAAAACAAATGTATGAATAATATTCGTATCTTTGGCCGATTTTTCTAATTGAGTAAAAAACAAAGAGATGAAAAAGTTACTATGTATGTGGATGGTCGTATGCGGCCTTTTGTTGATTCCCGGAAACATGAAGGGACAGTCCTTGAAAGATATCTTAAATTCATCTGCCGTAAAGAACGCCGTGACTTCTGTCACCGGAGGGAAAGCCGTGACTTTCGAGAATTTACAGGGAACTTGGATGTATGTGAACCCTGCCCTGCAACTGGAAGGTGATAATGCCTTGAAGAATGTAGCGGGAAGCTTGGCTGCTACCGAGGCAGAGAAGAAAATGAAGGAATATTGCGCGAAAGTAGGTATCGTGGAAGGTGTATTTAATTATGTCTTTAATTCGGATAGTACGTTTACGAGCGCGTTGAAAAGGGGAAGCTTGAAAGGTACTTACTCGGTGAGTCCGGAAGATAAAACGGTGACGTTACGGTATACGGTGGGTAATAAGAAGCTGACCGTTTCTACGCTTACCGCCCATGTCGTCCTTTCTGGTAATGAGTTGACATTGCTTTTTAACGCGGATAAATTACTGAAGTTCTTGAGCACGGTTTCTTCTATATCCAGCAATACGACCTTGAAAGCTATCAATAAGTTGGCAAGTGAATATGATGGCATGATGCTGGGTTTCGATTTGAAGAAATAATGTAATATGATACGATTTATACCGAGGCGTTATTGGGCAGTAATAGCGGTTGCGTTGGCATTGACCATGTCCGTGTTGGACGGCACGATTGTCAACGTGGCGCTTCCTACCTTGTCCCGTGAATTCGGGACATCCCCTTCCTCCACGATCTGGATTGTCAACGCTTATCAGCTAACGATTACGATGTCTCTTTTATCGTTCTCCGCTTTGGGAGATATTTATGGATATAAGCGGATTTTCTTGATCGGGACGACAATATTCTGCTCAACGTCATTATTTTGTGCCTTATCCTCGTCTTTCGCCATGTTGACGGTCGCGAGAATATTGCAAGGGATCGGAGCCTCGGCTATCATGAGCGTGACGACCGCTTTACTTCGTATTATTTATCCTCCACAATATATAGGGCGGGGAATGAGTATCAATGCCATGGTCGTGGCGGTATCGATTGCTGCCGGGCCGTCGTTGGCGGGCGCTATCTTATCAGTCGCTTCTTGGAATTGGTTGTTCGCTATCAACGTACCTTTAGGGATTTGCGCGATTATAACGGGTTATTTTCTTTTGCCTCAAAATCCTTGCAAGGATGGGCCGAAACGAAAGTTTGATAAGATCGGTGGAATCTCGAATGCCCTGACTTTCGGATTGCTGATTTATTCGTTGGAAGGCATCGCCCATCATGAGAACTGGAGAATGATCGCTTTACAGGTTCTTCTTCTATTGGTGATCGGAACATTTTTTATCCGCAGGCAACTACGGCAGGAGGTTCCGATATTGCCATTGGACTTGATGCGGATTCCGATATTCGCCTTGTCCGTATTATCCTCGATCACTTCATTTACGGCACAGTTGTTGGCGATGGTATCATTACCCTTTTATTTGCAAAATGTGGCCGGAAGAAATGAGGTGGAGACGGGGCTGCTGTTGACTCCTTGGCCGGTAGCGACGATCTTGACCGCTCCGGTAGCCGGGAGGCTGATCGAGAAATATCATCCCGGATTGTTAGGCGGTATCGGAATGGTGGTGTATGCGACCGGACTTCTTCTATTGGCTTTATTGCCGGGGCAACCCACCAATATGGATATCGCTTGGCGATTGATGCTTTGCGGTATGGGTTTCGGCCTGTTCCAGACCCCGAATAATAGCACGATGATATCGGCCGCCCCTCGTTCCCGGAGTGGCGGGGCGAACGGTATGCAAGGTACGGCACGACTGTTGGGGCAAACGCTGGGGACGACATTTGTCGCTTTGATCTTTAGTGTTACCTCTGCCACCGATAGTATGCCGGTTTGTATGTATGTAGCGATCGGTTTCGCTTTAGTCGCCGCTATCGTGAGTTGTCTCCGTATCTCACAGCCCGTTCCCATGCGTGGAAGGTGAGTAGGAAGATACGATTTCTAATAGGGTCTCACCGTAGTTCTCTATGATCTTTTTGCCGATTCCGGGTATCTTCAACAGTTCTTTCGAGTTCGTGGGCAAAGTGTTGCAAACGCCAATTAAGGCTTTCTGTTGCAAGATCGTGTAAGGAGGCAACTCCTTTTCTACGGCAAGCTCGTATCTCCATTGTTTCAAACGGGCATATAGCTCAGGATGTAAGACATCCGTGGAGACGGGGATCTTTTCCGCTTCCGTCGATTTCCGCGTCGATTTCTGCTTGCTGGCAACAGCCGACTCCTCAATGTTCGCTTTAGCCTTGGCGGATAGATAGTCGATGAGACGAAAACCATCTTGGCAGGCTTTTAATGTAGCGACCTTGATCGTAAGCTCATCGCTGAAAGCTTTTAATGCGGATGTAAATGCCTTACGGGCCTCTTTATTGTCGATCTCTACATCGGAAGCCTCTATCAAAGGGAGGCAATAGGTCTCGATCTTTTCCAGAAAGTAAGCGCAACCTTTTCGGATGCGGTCTTGTATATGCTCGTCCGTATCATAGAGATTCGTGCTGGAGATCATACGGGTGAGTTGCTGGCAGAAACGTTCGCCTACTTCTACTATATCCGAACGGAAATAATCCCGTACCCGGGGATATTGGTTGCTTAATTCCGGGTATAGTTTTTGCAGATGGGTGTATGCCGCGTAAGATGTATATTGCAACTTTTGTTGTACGGGATTGAAGTCGAATAGCTCGGTTGCCAATCTCAAATAATACTGTTGTTGGGCTTGACGCAGTTGGTCTTCACACGGTTGACGCTCCGAGAGGGAAGAGGTATAACTTAATATCTTCTCATCGCTAATCATGGCGTTTCGAGTGATCGGGCTACTTAATACCATTCCTTCCAATGTCTTGCAACGGCTCAAAGCAACGTAGACTTGTCCGTGTGAGAAGGCGGCGGATGCGTCGATGATGGCATGCTCGAAAGTCAAGCCTTGGCTTTTATGGATCGTGATCGCCCAAGCGGTTTTCAGTGGGTATTGGCTGAAAGAGCCGGCGATTGTCTCCGTGATATCCTTCGTGTTCTCGTCGATCGTATATTTCACGTTTGTCCATGTCTCCCGGTCTACGGTGATATCGTTTCCTAATTCGTCGGATACGATAATCTTGCTCGGGCTGATGAAGACAATTCGGCCGATCTTTCCGTTATAATATCGCCTTTCGCCGGAAGAGTCGTTTTTTACGAACATGACTTGAGCGTCTTGCTTTAGCTCCAATACCTCGTCGGTCGGGTAGGAGTAAGCTGGAAAGTCATCCTTGATCTCCGCCTTGTACGTATAAGCCGGGCCGGGTAATTCTTGCAACTTCCGGTTATTGATTTGCTGGGCTTGATAATTATGGGTTGTCAGCGTGATATAACCTGCTTTGTCATTTGGTTTAAAATTGGGGATATAACGTTGGTTTAAGGTGTGTAGCGTATTCTCGTCGAAGCGGTTTTCCCGGATATTGTTCAATAAGCGTACGAACGTATCGTCCGCTTGGCGATATACTTGAGTTAATTCGATGCAAAGATAATCACTTTCGGAAAGAGCCTTACTGTCAAAAAAGAAGGGAGAGGCGTAATGTTCTCTCAACAAATTCCATTCGTCCTCCTTCGCTACGGGGGCTAATTGTTGTAAATCTCCGATCAATAATAATTGAACGCCCCCAAAGGGTTTATTCCTATCCCGATAACGACGTAGCATATCACTGATAGCATCCAGCAAATCGGCACGTACCATACTGACCTCATCAATCACGAGCAGGTCCATACTACGGATGATATTGATCTTATCCCGGCTGAATTTATGAGAATAGGATTTATTTTGCCCGGAGGCCATTTCGCTACCCGGTATATACGGTCCGAAAGGTAGCTGAAAGAAGGAGTGAATGGTTACCCCTCCCGCATTAATCGCCGCCACTCCGGTAGGTGCTACCACAATCATCCGTTTTGGGGAAGTCTCTTTAAGTTTTTTCAAGAATGTGGTCTTTCCTGTTCCCGCTTTTCCGGTAAGGAAGATGTTGGTTCCGGTATTTTCCAGATAGTTGAAGGCAAGGTCCAATTGTAAATTCGTCTGCATCATATTTAAGCTGTTTAGGTGAATTCACAAATGTACGTATAATCTTTCAAACGTCCTTCTCAAATGGAAAATAAACGGAGTAACTGCGCTAAAATCTACATCCCTTTTTCCTTTTTAGGAAGAGATTGATATACGATATCGTAGGATTGTTTTATAAGCTCTTTGATCTTGTTGTCGGGTACATCTTGATTAAAATAGACACTAATCCAGTATTTTTTATTCATATGCCAACCGGGTGTTATGCCAGAGTATCGAGCTTGCAACTCTCCCGATTCATTCGGGTCACATTTGATACAGCAAAAATCAAATACTTCGATATTTACGAAGCAGAACCATTTACTTCCTACATAAAAGCAAAGAACGTCCCGACTGTATTTATCAGGAACATTCGTGAAAGGCATTTTTTCATAAACACCATTCAACGAAAGGCAATATTCCCTAAACTCTTCAATATTCATAACATTCGTATGTATGATAGATTATAGCGATATCCTATAGACTAAGAAACTCAATGGTTGGACGGAGACTTCAGTAGCGGGAGCCTCTAGTTCCACCGCTGATTCAATGGGTATGACTGTTTCCGGTTTACCCAATGTGTTCTTCGCTTCTAAGTCTGAGGCATGTAAGACCATCAACTTTCCTTTATGCTTGCCGGATGAGATTCCGTTTAGGTTTAATTGGATCTTTTTGCTCTGGATGCCGGTATTGACGATTTTGATGATGAGCTCGTTTGTGCCTTTGTCGAGGGCGGCTGTGGCGAATAGCTCGCTTTGCCCGGTAACGGCTTCTTTGTTCATCGTCAGGGGCAATACGTTTGTTCCGGCATTGTGCCCGTATAATTGTTGTACATAGTAGTTAGGAGTTTTCACGATGTTTAGGTTGTTGAACCAGATTAAGTCCGGACGCCATTGCCACGCATCGACATGTGCGAATAAAGGGGCGTATGTACATAATTCCACCACGTCGGCATTCCGTTCAAGACCGGTCATAAACGCAGCCTCGCATAATGCGGTCAGGAAGCTATTCTCCCGGTTAGTCGGGTGGCAAGCATATTCACCGGCGAACACTTTGGGGCCTTGCCGATCATACGAATCATATCGTTTGGCACTATTTAGGAACCATTCCGGTGAGCGATAGAAATGTTCATCCACCAGATCTACTTTTAAGCGTTTCATCTCCGGCCATAGATATTCGAAATCTTTTCCTTCCGAATCAGGACCGGAACTGCCGATGATTTTGATCTCCGGATATTTGGCTCGGATGGCTTTCACGAATGGTTCGAGGCGTTCGGGATATAATGGTCCCCATTGCTCGTTGCCGATAGCGATAAATTTCAGATTAAAAGAAGCCGGATGCCCCATATCCGCACGCACTTTGCCCCATTGGGAGGTAATCGGGCCATTGGCGAATTCGATTAAGTCCAAGGCATCGTCTATATAAGGTTGTAATTTATCTACCGGCACATGCTGGTCCATACCCTCATTCTCAAACTGGCATGACAGCCCGCAATTCAATACAGGCAGGGGCTCGGCTCCGATATCTTCGCTTAATTGGAAATACTCAAAGAATCCCAAACCGTAAGATTGATAATAATCCGGGAATTTCTTGTGAGGAAATGTATAATTCCATCGGCTGATATTGATAGGCCGGTTCTCTACGGGGCCTACCGTATTTTTCCATTGGTAGCGTGTGGCGATGGTTGTACCCTCAACGATACATCCACCCGGGAAACGAAAGATTCCCGGCTTTAGATCTTTCAACGCTTGTGCCAGATCGCGGCGTAGGCCGTTCGTGCGATTGTTGAATGTTTTTTCCGGGAAAAGGGAGATATGTTCCATATCCAAAGTACCTGCCGTTTCCATCGTGATGCGTAGGCGTGATTTAGCCTCGGTAGCTTTGGGAGACAAGATAACGGAATATTTCTTCCAGTCTTTTCCTTTTATCTCTAGGTGTTGTGTCTCATAAATATCGTTATCCCTGTTTACTAATTCAATACGTAGTTTGATCGGGTTATTGGTCTCGGTACGGGCATATAAGGAAAAGTCGTAATTTTCGTCAGCCTTTATACCGATACCTTTGAAGCCTTCGTTCTCCAGACCGGTTCCGGTGATTTGCCCGGTATAAGTCAGGTGTGCGTAATGGGGGTTTTTGTTGAAACAGGGATTCTTCTCAGCTATACTTACATCGCCGAAAGGCTCCCAACCTCCCCATGGATTCTCAAACTCGAAGGAGCGGTTCTTGATTAGCTCCGCATACAATCCTCCATCTGCCCCGAAATTGATATCCTCGAAGAAGATTCCATACATGGTTGACTGGATAGGCGAGCCTACTTTCTGTATATCGATGTCAAACTCATGGACAGGAACGATGTCTTGTGCGGTCATGCAGTTTACACCTACACTTAAGAGGAATAAAGCCGCGGTTTTTTTCATGTTCTTTCTTCTCATATTCTATGTTTTTCAATAAATAAAGATTTAGACAATCAAATTCGCTATCATCTGTATAAACAAGATCAGGAATACCATCGCTATCGGATAAACCGTCGCATAAGCCACGCTTGGGGCTGGGCTGTCTGTCATAGAATCTGCGGCGGCAAGTCCCGGGGTACTGGTCATACCACCGGCGATTGTTCCGACTAAATCGAGAATGTTGATCTTAAAGAAATAATATCCAGCTAATACGGCTATAATCATAGGGATCATTGTTATAGCGATACCGACTCCGAATAAAGTTAAACCGCTTGATTGGAAAGTGGAAACCAGATTTACACCGGCGGATGTCCCGACCTCGGAGAGGAATAGCAATAATCCCAATTGGCGAAGCAGGTTATTAGCGGAACCGGACATTGACCAGATGATCGGACCTGTTTTTCCGATGGCGCTTAATACCAAGGCAACCATAAGGATACCGCCGGTTAGTCCCGGAGAGAATGAGAAGGAATCCGAGAAGGATATATTTAATTTTCCAAACAATACGCCTAATACGATACCCATAGCGATCGGGAAAAAGTCTGTATCCGAAAGACGTTTCTCATCATTGCCAATGAATTGGGCGAGTTCATTTACGCTTTCTTTCTCGCCGGCGACCATCAACTTATCTCCAAACTTCAACACCAAATTAGGTTCCGGGGAAAGGTCGATTCCGCTTCGACGTACACGGGTTACCGTACAACCGAAAGTTCCTTGTAAATTTAAATGGCCTAGCGATTTATTGATAATGCTCTTATTGGTCAGTAACAGGGATTGCAAGGTCTGTCCGCCACTTAACGGCAGATCTCCCTCGATACGTTCTCCCAACAATAATGTCAGTTGCTCCAAGGCTTTGTCGTTACCTACGGCCTTCAGTAAATCTCCCTCGTTAAGCGTGGTATGGGGAGTTGGCATAGATATGACATTGTCGTGTTTTATACGGGAGACTACCGCTCCGGTCATGGCCCGTACCTGCAATTGTGCCAAACTCTTTCCGCAGATGTTTTTATTCGTGACTTTAAATGCGGCGGTATGTAATGTAGGATATTGGCTTTTCCGTTGGGCTTCCAGCGCTTTAGCCTCGGCTATCAAATCCTTGCGAAGCATTTTGGGCAATAGTTTCACGAAAAGGATCACGCCGATTACGCCGAACGGATAAGCGATGCCATAGGCGATGGATGCTGCGGATGATTGCGTGGAGTCGATCGCTACCGCCAAACCGGGCGTACTCGTCAATGCCCCGGCGATCAGACCGACGATACTCGGGGTATCGATATCCAAGATATACTTGAATAAGATTCCTGTCAAGCATGCCGAACCGACAATTAATAACGTCAGGATAATGAGTGTCTTGCCTTTGGAACGGAAGGAGTCGAAAAATCCGGGGCCCGCTTGGATACCAATGGTAAAGATGAATAACACCAACCCCATATTCCCTAATTCCTTGGGTATGATAACCCCAAAATGACCGAATAACAGGGCGATGAAAATAACTGCCGATACATCTAGCGAAAGACCTTTGATCTGTATCCGGCCTAGCATGAATCCAAGCGCTATGATCAGAAACAGGGCAAAATAAGAAGACTGAAGTAATGTTTCAAACATGTCAGATAGTTTTGAAGTGAAGCTGTTAAAGATGCAAAATTAAACTTTTTAGCCCATTCGGGCAACGGCTTGGCAGGATTTCTGTACCTTTGTGCCATATTTTAGAAAAGAGAAAGTAAAGAGCATAAGCGTGAGACGATATTTTATATATCTGGGATATAACGGAAAGAATTTTCGGGGCTGGCAGATCCAGCCGAATGGTATGACGGTGCAGCAATCTATAGAGGAGGCCTTGGCCATCTTGATGCGTACGCCCGTGCCTATTGTGGGGGCCGGCCGTACCGATGCCGGCGTACATGCCCACTTGATGATCGCACATTTTGATTGGGAGGAACCGATCGGGGATTTGGTATTCCTCGCGGAAAAATTGAATAGGCTCCTGCCCAAAGATATCGCCGTTTATAAGATCGTGCCGGTCGTACCGGAGGCGCATGCCCGCTTCGACGCTACCTCGCGAACCTATAAATATTATGTTACGACAAAGAAAGACCCGTTTAATCACGAGCTGGTTTATAAGCTTCCCGGTCGTTTGGATTTCGAGGCGATGAACGAGGCGTGTAAGGTCTTATTCGATTATATCGATTTTACGAGTTTCAGTAAGTTGCATACGGATGTAAAGACGAATAATTGCCATATCCAACATGCGGGTTGGACGCAAGAAGGGGATATTTGGGTGTTTACGATCCGTGCAGACCGTTTCCTTCGTAATATGGTGCGTGCGATCGTTGGTACTTTATTGGAAGTCGGAAGAGGACGTTTAACGATAGACGGCTTCCGAAACGTGATTGAGGCAAAGGATCGTTGCAAGGCCGGAACCTCCGTGCCGGGACACGCCCTGTTCTTGGTAGACGTCACGTACCCGGAAGAACTCTTTCCAGTGGAGGATTAAACCATGTGGTTAGCTCTAGCCTTCCTCTCCGCCTTCTTGTTAGGTTGTTATGAGGTCAATAAGAAAATGTCGTTAAATGGGAATGCCGTTATTCCCGTTTTATTCTTCAATACGCTCATAAGCAGTTTGATTTTCGTCCCGTTCATCTTGCTCTCTTTTTATACGGATTGCTTGGACGGGACGATGGTGTATGTACCCCGTGCCTCTTTGGAGGACCATCTGAAGGTATTGATAAAGGCGGTGATCGTCTTATCCTCTTGGATATCGGGGTATTTTGCCTTGAAACATTTGCCGCTGACGATAACCGGGCCGATCAAGGCCAGCCAGCCCGTGCTTACATTACTGGGTGCGATGCTTCTGTTCGGGGAACGGCTGAATCTATTTCAATGGGTCGGAGTCTTGCTTTCTATCGCTTCCTTTTATCTCCTTTCCTCATCGGGGAAGAAAGAGGGGATTCATTTTGCCCATAATAAATGGATCTTCTTCACGGTCCTGTCTATCTTGACCGGAGCGATGAGCGGATTGTATGATAAGCATTTGATGCGTAGTATGGATGTAATGACGGTACAAGTCTGGTTTAATGTCTATCAATGTGTTATCATGTCATTTATCCTGTTGTTTCTATGGTATCCGAACCGGAAAAAGAGCACGCCTTTCCAATGGCGATGGAATATCATCTTTATCTCCGTATTCTTATGCGTGGCGGATTGGGTGTACTTTTATGCCTTGACATTCCCGGATTCTATGATCTCGATCGTATCGATGGTACGTCGGAGTAACGTATTGGTGACATTCTTGGCGGGAGCCATCTTCTTCCATGAAAAAAACTTAAAGAACAAGGCGATCGACTTATTCCTTGTGTTGTTAGGAATGATATTCCTATATTTGGGGACAAAATAGAAAATTAGATAATGAGACGAGTTATAGTTACGTTGTTGATCTGTGTCTTTGCGTTGGGAATGAACGCACAAGATATGACAAGTGTGTTCACGGCAATGCCAGACCAATACATTCCTCAATTGGAGCACGCTTGGCGAAAGGATTTGGTGGATCTTTATACTTCAGGAAAAGAATCCCGGCTGAAAAATACGATGAATGGCTTTTCTACCTTGCAAAAGCTAACGAACGATTACCTTTTGCTACAGACTACGGAGCGTAGCACGGTAGAGATGAAATTACTTCCCTTGGTAAACAATACCTACGTGGTTTGTATGATCTCTACGGTAAACGGCCCGGTTCCGGATAGCCGTATCGAGTTTTTCACGACCAATTGGGAGCCTTTGGCAACATCCGATTTATTCACGCAGCCAACTTCCGATTGGTATATCAAGCAGGGAATAGATAAGAAAGACGAAGCCTATCAAGAGGCCGCCTCACATTTGGATATGGATTTAATTCAATATCGATTGAGTCCGGATGATCAGACTTTGACTGCCATTTATACGACTCCTCAATATCTGAGCCAAGAGGCTCGTGAGAAAATAGAGCCGTATCTCATTGAACCGAAAGTCTATACGTGGCAGAAATATCATTTTCAGTAATTCTTTCCTTATCCATCCACTCCGATATAGTTCAAGAGGTTTTTTTGCGGTACTACTGCACGGCGGTTGCGGCAATACTGCACGTGGGTTGCAGTAGTACTGCGATAAAGAGCCTTTTTTTAATGGGTAGGAGAGACTAAGATCCCTTCTTCATTAAAAAGAATTGTTATATCTCGGTCTCCTTGCTCCAGCTCGAACTCATAAGAGAGTCCTTCCGCTTTTTGAATGACATGGATATCATCGATTTGATAAGAGGCATATGCGGAGGCCTTGAATGCGGTCATCACGATATCGGGTACTTGGGAAGAGCGTATTTCCCACTCCGTATATAACCATTTGTTCTGGGTATCCAGCCAAACTTCCTTATGGATATTCTCATGAAGGATATCCACCTCGGTACCTTTTGTCTCCGTATCTATCTCAAGGATTGTCGCTCCCGGATACATCTCTGAAATGAGTTCCTTAATAGCGCTGGGGGTAACAGAGGGACGATGCTCGTTGTCGCCGTTACCATCGGTTACTTCCTTGATGAGAATACCACCTTCCGTATAATGTAGGTCTGCATCTTGCTCGCCATTTTCAACGTCGAGAACGTAAATGGTACCAGCGTCCGGACGTTCTAGCATATCTACATCGTCTATCTTCCATTTAGCGTATAGGCTTGCCTCGAAACTGTTTTTTACGGTTTGGGGCAAAGCGTTGTAAGGAAGATCGGTCTCTGTCAGCATCCAGTTGCCTTGCGGATCAAACCACGCTTCAGCCTCATATGAACCGGTGTAAAATTCTGCTTTGACATAGCCTGCCTCGTTCTCCCAACTGACACGTTGCGCATCCGGATATTTTGTGTCAAAGGCTTTTGTTACAATACTCTCAGGTGTGAATTTGTCATCATCGTCATCACATGACATGAATACGAATGAGCTGCAAACCAAAGTTGCCATTATGAATGCTTTTGTTTTCATACGATTGATTTTAATTAAAAATATATTAATACTTATCTTAGAGTGTCTATTAGTCATCGATATCAATCAAGTTCCCTTTTAAGTCGAATGTCATCTCAAGACCGTTATCTAGCTTTATCTCATAATCCCGTATCTCTTTTTCTATTTTAACAACCTTATTCGATGAATAGTTTTTCTTGATAAGGTCTTGTATTACCTCCGGAATGATCGCTGGCGGGATAGGGAGCCCATGCCGTTTAATCTCTTTCCATTCTCCTTTATGGTTAAACTCAACATTGGTCCCGTCCGTGAGGATCACGTCGTAACTGCTAATCCGGATCAGATTTTTCTCTATTTGGATATGCGATACTGGGATGTCTTTAAAATGATCCGATATGAATTGGCGGCTGGAAACCGGCAATATGTTGGTGTCACTCGTGATCTTATCATTGCCGGCACAAGCCATGACAGATAATAATGATAAGACTATCAGTAAATAATTGATCCTTTTCATATGCCTTGTTTTTTATTATACCGCAAAGAAAAGGATGCATTTTGGAAAAAATTGGGAATTTCGGCCGTTAATAGAATAATAATGTGAATGTATGCATGCCATTTGCGTATTGGTAATCTATCCGGATCGAATATAGATCGACTATTGATTTGACAATGGCCAACCCAAGGCCCGTCGATTCTTGTTGTTTGCTTTGGCTGGCAAAACGGGCAAATAATAATTCCTTATCAAGGGTTTTGTCGATTCCCGTATTTGCGATTGTAAGCATACGACGAGAGATCGTGATTCCTATATCCCCTTTCTCGTAATTATGGACATAGGCGTTTTTAATGAGATTGGTGATTAACGTAGTGGCCAGCGATTCATTCATGGTGCATACCAAACTCTCTTTTTCTGAAACTCGTAAGTGGAGAGCTTTTCTTTCGTATATGTCATTAATTCCTTCTAATATCTTATGGATAAGATGATTTAGGCAAATATCCCGGGTCTCGGGGAATTGTTTGTTATCTATCCGAGAAAGTAATAGGAGGGATTTATTCAACCGGATGATGCCGTTCAACGCTTGATGCAAGCCAGCGATCTCTTTCAGTTGATCTTCTGTGCAATCTGGATGTTCGCTTAATAATTCTAATTTGTTCATGCATACGGCCAATGGAGTTTGTAACTCGTGGGCGGCATTCTCTACGAAATGTCTTTGTTTGTTGTATAGCTTGTCGCTCTGGTTGACGCTTTCTTGAACGGTCTCGTTTAATATCTTAAATTCCTCGATGGGTGTAGGGTTGTTTAATGGAGGATTATATTTGCCTACTTGAAAACTTTTCAGCCAGCTTAATAGCTTATATAAAGGCTTAAAGCTTCTTTTGAATCCTCGATGGATCACGAATAAGATACAACTTATCAATGCGATATATAAGACGGCCATGCTCCAGATAATCGTCTCGATCATATCTTCTTGTTCTAAGGTGGATAACTCCAGCGTCAGTTCGTAGAATTTACGATCTTTTGTCATGAAATAAGTGCGTAAGGCACGAACCGGTTCGTATTCTTGCTCTATCTCTATGTATACCGTAGTATCGTAGAACTCGTCCTTATCTAGTTTCGCTTCGCTTTCCGGAACCTCACGAATGTAGTACCGGGTCATGATATCCACATGATCTTTCAGCAATGTGCTGTCCGCTAAGGCGGAGCGGATGATAATCTCTTTGTAGTTCTCAAGGCTGTCATTTGTCTCGTCTTCTACCTCATGTAGAATCATAAGGCAGAAAACACATCCCCAAGCGGCGAAAATGACCAATATGGGGACAAATAAATTGCGGAGGGTGTAATGGATTAGCTTCATATTTATTCCTCGTCGGTCATTTTGTAACCGAAGCCATAGACCGCCTTTATTTCGGGGATGGCTCCGGCGGCTTTTAATTTCTTTCGCAAGTTTTTTACTTGGCTATAGATGAAGTCGAAATTATCGGCTTGGTCTATATAATCTCCCCAGACGGACTCGGCTAAAGTAGCTTTGCTGATCAAACGGTTGGGGTTGGATATGAAATAGTAGAGCAGATCGAACTCCTTACGGTTCAATACGATCTCTTTCCCGTTTATATAGACGGAATGTTTATCGGGATATATCGTTAGGTTCGCTAAAGACAGTTGCAATTCCCCATCTTGTTGCTTGCGGCGGATAACGCTCTTGATGCGGGCGTTCAATTCCGCCAGATGGAAAGGCTTGGTCAGATAATCATCGGCCCCAAGATCTAATCCTGTAACTTTATCCTCGATAGAGTCTTTTGCGGAGATAATGATGATACTGTCTTTCTTGCGTAAGGCCCTTAATTCCTTCAAAAGGGTAAGGCCGCTACCTCCCGGAAGCATGATGTCCAATACGATACAATCGTAATCATAATCATTTATTTTAAGAGAAGCTTCCCGGAAAGAGGAAGCGCTCTCTACCACATATCGTTCTTTTTCAAGAGAACGAACGATAACTTCTCTCAGTGCGTTTTCATCTTCGACTACCAGAATTTTCATAGGCTAGCTTGTTAATCACACAAAGCTACTGAAATATTCTGATAAAAATCTGGAATAAGAAAAGATTCAGTATCGTTCTACTTCAATAATTGGGCCTCTGAGTTAAACGTGAGACGAACCTCATTGTTCTCATGCTCTAGTTTGAATACGTAAAATGTTCCCGAAGGCTTGTCTATTTGTGTCACCTCATCTATCTTATATTCATGATAAGCCGAATTTGTTAGGTTATCCATGATGTCTACGGGAACATCTTCGGCATGGATATCGAATTTCGTACTTAGCCACTCGTTATTTTTGCCGAGCAGAACCTCTTTCTTAACGCCTTTATCCTTGATGTCGACTTCTACACCTGCGGCATCTTTATCGTAATCGGTAATGGTCGCCCCCGGATATTTTATCTGGATCACCTTTTGAATCGCTTGAGAGACCGATTTGTCATCGAAACCTTGTTTCTTTTGTTGGCAACCTACGGTGAGGAATAAGCAGCAGCTCATGAATAAAATGGCTGTAAATGATACTTTTAGTTTCATAACGTTTAAGTTTTCTATTACAAACAAACGGGTGACAGGCAAAGTTTTTTCCAAATAAGTTAATTTTCCATGATATGTTTTTCTTCCTTTGTCGTCTTGATTATAGAAATGGAACTTGAGACGTTTAAAATAACCGTACTACCTCTCCGGCAGAAGATGTTGAATTTCTCCCGGAGACTGGTTGAGGACGCAGCCGATGCTGAGGATGTGGTGCAAGAGGCATTCATAAAGCTTTGGTATATCCGGGAAAAACTGGATGCCTACCATAGCGTGGAGGCGCTGGCTATGCAGGTTACGAAAAATCTCTCATTGGATAAGATAAAGTTGCGAAAGCCGCAGGGATCGGAGTTGGAGAGCGTTACATTGATATCGGAAGCGGTAAGCCCGGACGAACAACTGGAGCAAAAGGATGCCGCCGAGTGCATACGGCGCTTGATCGCCCAGTTGCCCACTTTGCAGCAAACCATTATCCGGATGAAGGATATAGAAGGCTATGAGTTAGCCGAGATCGCGGAGATCACGGCTACACCGGTCGAGAATGTCCGGGTGAATCTCTCAAGGGCTCGGAAAAAGATACGGGAACAGTTTTTACAATTAAATAAACAAGAGAAATGGACATAGACGAGTTATTAAACCGATATTTTGAAGGAGAAACCTCTTCGGAAGAAGAGCGGGAACTTCGAGCCTTCTTTACTTCCGGGAATGTTCCGGACAGGTTGGCGGTCTATACGCCTATGTTTACCTATTTGGAGGAAGAGAGCCGGAAGGAGCGACAGCCGGATGAGGCATTGATTCCGATTGATGAGGATATCCTTTTTATGCTGGATGCGGAAAAGGTGGAGGAAAAGAAGACGTTTACTTTACGATCCGTGTTGTATTTGGTATCCGGTATCGCCGCCAGTTTCTTGCTGCTTTTGGGGCTTAACCATCTGTTGAATCCGGTAGATCCTTGCTTCTGCTCGGATAATTATGTCGTTATAAACGGTCGTTGTTATACGGATATTCATAAAGTTCGCTCCATGGCGCTGGAAGCTTTGCAGGAGGTGGCCACACCTGCGGATGAGTACTTTCCGGAAGCGGATCGTGATGAGGCCGACCGTATGATTATTGATAACCAATTGAACGAGCTTCGTTCTTTATTTGATGATAATGAATAAAAATACTGTAAATATGAGACGGTTCAAATACATGTTATGGTTGCTGGTGGCGGTATTTTGCTTAATGCCTTGTGGTGTCTCGGCTGCCGAGACACAGAAAGACTTGAAGATTCAGGAAGTCTTTCAACGATATGGCAAAAAACGTAATGTCACGATGGTGGAGTTGTCTAACGAGATGTTGGAAACGTATGGCATGACTCGTTATAAGAGTATTACGATCAAAGATGATCCGGAAGCCCTGCGGTTTACCCGCCAATGTCTGGAAGCGGACCAGAAAGGGGCCCGGAAGATCAAAGAGGTGACGGACGATGGAGGGGTAGTCTCCGCTTATTACCAGTTGAAGGGCGTAGAAGCAGATATCAACCGTTTTGTCCTTTTTAAGGTCAGCAAGAAAGGGGTAATAACCTTGGTGTACATTGAGGGAGATTTGGATAGTGATGATTTAATCACGCTATTATTTACGAAGAAAGATTTATAAACAAACAAAACAGATAGGAAGATGAAAAGAATACTTTTAGTCTTAATGGTTTGCTTCCCGGTAATCGGGTTGATGGCCGCTGAGGTTGAGCCTTTGGCTGGGGATACGATTATCACCCTTGAGAGAAAACGTATCGAGGTGAAAGATAATGGCGATCGCATGAAAGTCAGGGTGTATGAGGTAGACGAGGATGGTGATTCCGTGGACGACGAGTTGATCTTCGAAGGGCATTACCGGGACGGACAAAGCTATGAACGCCGTAAACACGTGAAGTCTATCAATATCCCTGTGCCTACTTGGGATAAGGACTTCAATCCGCATTGGGCCGGTTTTGGAATGGGCTTCGCGAACTTCGCGGATGGGAGTTTACATGTAAATGATGTAGACGGAGTCTCCCTTCGTAGTGGAAACTCATTGGAATATAATTTGAATGTATTGGAAAAAGCGTTCCCGTTCTCTCGGTATCGTTGGGCGGTGGTGATCGGTGCCGGTATGCGTTGGAGCCGTTACCGGATAGATACGAATGAGTATTTCAAGGAGATAGACGGTGTTACGGCTTTGCGTCCGGCTCCTGAGGGTGTTACGTTGAAAGCGAGTAAGTTGAATATCACGAGTCTGACCATTCCGTTGTTATTGGAATGGCAACCTAAAAAGCGTTCGAGTGAATTCTTCTTGTCTGCGGGTGTAGTCGGTGTGATCAAGACTTGTTCTTCCTCGAAGATCGTATATAATGACGCTTCCGGTAAAAAGCACAAAGAGAAAATGGGTTCCGGTATGAATATCCGTCCGGTAACTATGGATTTCTTATTTCAAGCCGGTTGGGATTGGATCGGTCTTTACGCCAAGTACTTACCGATCGACCTCTTTGAAAATGGGAAAGGTCCGAAGGTGCATCCGGTTTCTATCGGCTTGCAGTTGCATTTGTAGGTCGTTGAGTTTTTGCGAGATAAAGAACGTACGATATGCCGGATCTTGTTAGCAAGGTTCGGCATTTATCTTGAAAAAACTTATTTTATACTTTTTTGATGGGGATCGGGAAGTATTGCAAACTTATCCGGCGATATGGCCATTTCTTAATCGTGGAAATAAGATGAACTTTGCAATGTAAATAGAAGACAAAGTAATAAATAAAAAGGAGGTTCAAGATGGGTTTTATTAAGGTCGGTGCCGTATTGTTCGCAAGTCTTTTGGTAGGAATGGCGAACGCTAGTAATGGAAATAAGAATAATAACAATAAAACAGAAAATAAAATGACAGTAACAGAATTAACACAAGAAGATTTCGTAAAGAAAGTGTATGACTTTGAGACAAACCCGAACGCATGGAAGTTCGAGGGTGATAAACCTGCGGTTATCGATTTCTATGCCACTTGGTGTGGCCCTTGTAAGATGATGTCTCCTATCTTGGATGAGATCAGCAAAGAGTACGAGGGTAAAATCAACGTATATAAGGTGAATGTCGATAAAGAGGCGGATTTAGCGAGTGTTTTCGGTATCCGTAGTATTCCTTCTTTATTGTTTGTACCGATGAAGAAAGAACCGAGTATGGTTCAAGGGGCTATGCCGAAGAATGAGTTGAAGAAATTGGTAGATGATATTTTATTAGAGTCGAAATAACTCGTATAGTGTGTTTTGGGGATTAGTGACGCGGAAGTTTGCTGGGAATAAAGTGAACTTTCGCTTTTTGTTTATATAATATTGTTATCTTTATCCGTCTTAAAATCCGGAAGAAATCTATGGAATATATTTTTAATACTCGCTTAAGAGGTAATATAGCGTTGACCGATTCGTATCACACGAACCTTGCTTTGCAGAAAGATAATACGCTTTACAAGTTTATTTGGGTACAAAGCGGTTCGTTGCGACTGGAGATCGATCACGTACCGACTACCTTAGTGAAAGGTGAGATTATTCCCTTGACTCCTTTGCACCATATCGAGTTCAAGGCGATCAATGGCGAGTACTTGACCCTTCTGTTTAACAGTAACTTCTATTGTATTTTCGGACATGACAATGAGGTGTCGTGTAATGGTTTTCTTTTTAACGGGACTTCCAATGTGATGCAATTGAAATTGAGCGAATCCCAAGTTGCCTCTTTGCGCGATATCACCGACAGCCTAACGAGTGAGTACGCCATAAAGGATAATTTGCAAGAGGAGATGCTGCGTATCTTACTGAAACGTTTCATTATTTTGTGCACCCGGATCGCACGTGAGAAGTTTTCGGTAAGCCCGGAACGGGAAAAGGCGTTCGATATGGTTCGCCAGTTCTATGTATTGGTAGATAACCATTTTAAGGAAAAGAAGATGGTCCAAGATTATGCGGATATGCTGCATCGCTCCCCAAAAACCCTATCCAACCTTTTTACGACTTGCGGATTACCTTCTCCGTTACGGATCATTCACGAACGAATTGAGGCTGAGGCCAAACGATTGCTATTATATAGCCAGAAGAGCGCGAAGGAAATCACGGAGATCTTGGGCTTCGAGGATCAAGCCACATTCAGCCGTTTTTTCAAGAAAATGACGGGAGAAAGCGTCTCTGAGTACCGGAAAAGAGAGAAACGGGAATAATTGCTAACTCATCCGGTAAAATCGCCATTTACGGGATAGGTGTTTCTACCGATCTTTGCGGTATAAGTTCAATACTATAAAACAAATAATAAGATGAAAAAGTTGAATGACCTGTTTTACTCGTTTTTGCAAGTGGCGGCCTCTACTCAGAAGCTAGGTATTCATTTGATCCGTATATCGATCTTGATCATATTTGTGTGGATCGGCGGTTTGAAGTTCTGGAATTATGAAGCGGAAGGCATCGTTCCGTTTGTGGCGAACAGCCCTTTCATGAGTTTCTTCTATACGAAAAGCGCTCCCGAATATAAGACGTATAAATTAAAAGAGGGTGAGTTCGATCAAGCGAAGCATGAGTGGCATCAAGAGAATAACACGTATGGCTTCTCTCGTGGCTTGGGAATCTTGATCATGGCGATTGGTATCTTGACTTTCCTCGGCATTTTCTCGCCGAAGATCGGTTTGGTAGGAGCGGGGTTGGCTATAATCATGACGTTCGGGACGTTGTCCTTCTTGGTCACGACTCCGGAGGTCTGGGTACCTAATCTCGGCAGCGGGGAATTTGGTTTCCCGTTATTATCGGGGGCCGGGCGATTGGTGATAAAAGATACGGCGATACTGGCCGGTGCGATCGTGGTGCTGTCGGATTCGGCGCAACGGATCTTGAAAAAGAAATAAGCGAAACAAGAAAAAGGGGAATGGTTTTAATGCCATTCCCCTTTTTCTTGTTGGTTACCGTTTATTCTGTACGATATTCGGGTTTGCGTCGATCTCGCTTTGCGGAATCGGGAGTGCTACCCGGGGATCGGAAGCGTTGATCACCTGTGCGTCGGTAGGTAATTGCGGCAAATGCCAACCGCCCTTGCGGATTACCGGAATATTGTTACGCATGTAATCAAAGAACGCATGTCCTTCGCCAACCAATTCTTTGCGGCGTTCTTTAAGGATTCTCTCTAGGGAAAGCTCGGAGTCGCTAACGGATTTATTGGGGTTGGCTCGGCTTACGATTTGATTCAGGTAGCCTAACGCCTCGCTACGTTTTCCTAGCTTGAAAGCTGCCTCGGCCGCATTTAAGTATATCTCGGACAGACGGATGATGCATAGGTCATTGTCTTGCGGATTGCCGGTCAATACATCTCCTGTTTTTCCGGGATACTTCGCCAGATATTTAGGATGTCCGGTCGAACCGGTTGGAAGGATATCCTCGTCCGGTTTTTGAGGTAAGCGGCATAAGGCATGGCGAACATCATCCGGGTCTTCACCCAGTAAATCCAAGAAATCTTTCGTCAAGACCAAATTGTTCCAATCTTTCACGTTATCGGCATATACCATGGGAGCGCCCTCTCCGCCACTACCGCCGGAAGGCTCGGTAAGCGTAAAGTAGAACTCGAACAGGGATTCGGAATTGAAGTCTTTTCCCCATACGGAGGTATACTCATCGTACGTGAACAAGGTATAAAGACCTCCGTTATTGATTACTTCTTGAGCGTATTTAAGGGCGTTCTCGTTGTCGTTCATATATAAATAGATACGAGATAGAAGTGCTTTCACGCTCCATACATTTTGGTGACCGTCGGATTTGGTTGTAACAAGGTTGGGTAAGGCTTCGGTCAGGTCTTTGATCACTTGGTTGTAGCATTCGGCTACCGTGTTGCGAGACGGTTGGTGAGTCGGCAACTCCGTCTTGATCTCGATGGGCACACCCAAGGACGCCCCATTATCCAGTGTATAAGGCATGCCAAAGAGGCGGGTTAAATCGAATAAGGCCAAGCCACGCATAGCCAACGCCTCTGCTTTTATACGGGCGATTTCTTGCGTGTCGGAGGTTTGGACGCTACCGTTGTCTATTTTCTCGATTAAGCTGTTCGCTTGATGAATCACGATATAGGGTTGGTTCCATACTCTCGTGATATTAAAAGCGTCGTCGGCGGCTACGTTGAACAGATAGTACGGAGATACACGTCTGCCGGGACCTTTGTCAATACGAGCTTGTACGTCTTCGCCACGGCAGTCGGCATAATAGAGGTAGTTGTCTCCATAATAACTATGCTCGGATGCTATGCGATAGATTCCATTTAATGCGGTTTTAGCGTCTTCCAGTGACTGAATAGCGTTATCGCTGGTTACGGAAGTGGAGGGATCCAGATCCAGCCAATCTCCGGAACAAGCCGTGAATAAGAAAGGAAGAGCGCTTACGATATATTTAATTGACCATTTCATTGTATTTCTTTTTTATCGAATGAATTGTTGTGTTTAGAAATTAACTTCCACGCCGAAGCTAAAGGTTCGCATGGGCGGTGTCTCGCAGAATACCTCGCCGGATACGGGCACTTCCGGATCATATTGCTTCCATTTCGCCCAAGTCAGCAAGTTGCTGCCGGAGAAATAGACACGGACTTTATCCAGCAAGACTTTATCGGTCCAGTTATGAGGCAGGGTAAACCCGAACGTCAGGTTCTTTAACCGCAAGTGATCCGTACTATGTACGAAGCGAGAGGAACCACCGCTCACTTTGTCGGAGCGTCCCAATACGAAACGGGGAATGTCGGTGATATCACCGGGCTTTTGCCAACGGTCTAACTCATAGATGGGCAGGTTGCGGTTTCCTTCGCTGGCTCCGTCTGTCTCGATATACGTACCGGTCTTGTCGAAAGAATAGCCGCCCAATGAATAAGAGAGCGTAAAGGCCAAGTCGAACCATTTATAAGAAAGGATATTGGTAAGGCCGCCGGATATCTTCGGATCTACTTGTTTATAAGGAACCGCTTGCGCCTCATTGACATCTTGGGTCAAGGTGCGGTCTAGATTGCCGTTCTCGTCTTCCGTATTTTTATAATACAGCGCATTTCCGCTCGAGGGATCTACCCCGGCGAATTCCTTTACATAGAATGTATTGAATGGCAATCCTATTTTCCGGATAAACCAACTACTTTCTACCACTTGATCGAGATTACCATCAAGGGCCACGATCTTATTCTTGTTATGTGTCAAGTTCAATACCGTAGTCCAATTAAAATCTGCGTTCGAGATATTCAAGGAACGAACCTCCAGCTCGACACCTTTATTGTTTAACTGCCCCAGATTACCCAGATAGTTCAGGAATCCGGTCGTGGCGCTGATCGGACGGTTGTAAAGCAAATCCTTGGTGTCACGATTGTAATACTCGAGCGTTACGAAGATGCGATCGATAAACGCGAGGTCTAGTCCGAGGTTCATATTATAGTTCTTCTCCCATTTTAGATTGGGATTGGCTTGTGTGCTTTCATACGAACCGGGGTTATCCATATAGTTCTTTCCGTAACTATATAAACCCATATAACCGTAATAAGATCCCGGCTGATTACCGTTCACGCCATAAGAGGCACGGATCTTGACATCGCTCAACACCGGCTTTACGGCTTTCATGAAATCCTCGGCTCCCAGATGCCACATGCCTGAGACCGACCAGAAATTACCCCAGCGATGCTCCGGTGCCAATCGGGAACTACCATCCCGGCGGAAACTTCCGGCGATATAATACCGGTTGTCGTAATCATAATTCAAGCGGGTTAGATAAGAAAGCAACCGATAATCCTGTGTAGAGGATACGAAACTGTTTATAACGGCGGCATTGTCCGGCTCGAATAATTGGTCGGACGGCATCTTGCTTTTCTCACCGGCGGCTTTATCTGTCTGGAAACTTTCCGCCTCATAAGCGGCTAGTACATCCAGATGATGTTTGTTGGCGAATGTCCTCACGTAGTTCAATGAGGTAGAAGAGATCAATTTCCCGTATTCGATAAAACCTTTGGACGATTGGGCATCGCTACCGCTCTTGGGACCCGCCCCGCTTAATGCGTTGAAATAGCGGGCATCCTTTTGGATGCTATAATCATAGCTGAGTACTTCCTTTAATTTAAGTCCTTTGATAATCTCTACCGCACCGTGCGCCGTACCGAAGATACGGGTCATACGAACCCGGTTATAGTCGGTACGCATATCCCGCAAAGGATTTACGTTCGTTCCGGGATAGGTATTGGCGTAGGAACCATCCTCGTTAAATACTGGGTAGGAGGGAGGAGTGGCTACTGCCATGCAATAGAAAGGATTGATACTGGATGTACGTTCCTCGTTCATCTCTTGATTCACTTGCGAGAACATGAGGTTCGCTCCGGCCTCGCCTCGTTTGCCGATCTTTTGTTGTACGTTAAAGCGTCCGGAGTATCGTTCCATCGATGAGTTCTCCACCAGACCCTCTTGTTTTTGATAACCCAAGGAGCTGTAGACCGTCGTGTTCTCGGAGCCACCGGAAACGGAAGCCTCATAATTTTGATGTACGGCCTGTCTCATCAACACGTCTTTCCAATCGGTATAGCCTAAAGCGGGAACAGAAGTGTATGCCCCGATATTGGCGTTGGCGTACTCTTCCGGAGTCTGGGTGAAAGATGCGGGATCTTTGGCGATCTGGTCTTGCGCGTAATTAACCAAGCCTTCATAAAGTAGTTCCCGGCGTTGCTCTCCGTTGAGGGTCGGGCGGAAGTCTACCGCCGCGTCCGAGAATCCTGCGCTAGCGTTCAACGTGACCCGGGTACGTCCTTTCGATCCTTGTTTGGTCGTGATCAAGATAACACCGTTGGCCGCACGGGAACCGTAAAGGGAGGCGGCGGCGGCATCCTTTATAACCGTGATATTCTCGATATCGGAGGGATTGATCGTACTCATGATGTTGGTCTTGGCATTGTTCATGTAGGAGGCCTCCGATCCGCTTCCGGTACTTAGGTTTCCCGAGGTGACGGGAACTCCGTCTATCACAAACAAAGGTTCGTTCGATGCGTTGAACGAGCCCATACCACGGATACGGATGGATGCGTTCGCTCCCGGTTGCCCGGAGCTTCCCGTGATATTGACACCGGAGGTCATGCCTTGTAGTTTTTGTTCTATGGAAACCACCGGCATCTCTTTCAGTAGGTCAGCCCGTAAAGTGTTGGCGGAACCGGTAAAGGAAGAACGTGAGAAGTTACCGTAACCGGTTACCACGACCTCATCGAGGTTCATCGCCTCCGGTTGTAAAGCCACGTTTAAGATACCGCTTTTCGGGATAGGTACTTGGGTCTGCTTCATGCCGATGTAATCGACAATAATGAATTTGGCGTCAGGATCAACTTCCAGCGTGAAATGCCCGTCGAGATCGGTCTCTGCTCCCGACAGGCTCCCTTTTACGATAACGGTCGCTCCTATCAGAGGCTCCTTGTCCTCTTGGGAAATCACCGTTCCCTCGATCTGTCTTTTTTGTGCATACGCTACCCCGGGCAATAGAAGTAGACATAGGAATAGTATGCCCCATGTTTTTACATTTCTCATCTCTTTTTGTTTAAAACGTCTTATTAATACCTATACTAACTAAAGGATTATCTGAAAAAGGCGTGCCAGATGTGATAAATCCTGTAGATTTCTTTATAATTGTTTTCTTATGAGATTATTACGAAAAGCTTTGAATACGGGTGTGGAGGTGGCATTGTGTAATATTTCCTCATTTGATGTGCAATTTTTCTACACTACTTGTTATCTTTGTGAAAGATGATTTAATAGGATTCGTTTATGGACACAAGAAAGATTGAGGATGTTCCTTTCGAGGAAGTACATGAGATACAAAGATATGGGACTTATTTCTCGGAGAAGAGTTTCTGGAAGAAGATAGAGCGGGTAGCGAAGAAAGTGGGGGCTACGGTATTGCGTCCTGTCTTCACGCTGTATTATATGTTGCAGGATGAAAAGGTACCTCTTCAACATAAGGCTTATATAATCGGGGCTTTAGGATACTTTATATTGCCTTTCGACTTGATCCCGGAGAGCGTGCTCCCCATTATCGGCTTCACGGACGATGTGGCGGTGATGACTTTCGTATTGAAAATGGTGAAGGATAGCATTACACCGGAGATCCGGAGAAAAGCGGATCAGAAAATACTGGATCTGTTTCCTGATCCGGCTTGATAGGGCGTTATAGCAACGGGCGAATATCGGGAAGCTCCTCGCTTCCCTTTTTCATTTCCGGAAGGAGGATTAAGGGGATCTCCGGGAATTTGGCCTTTAGATACTCCAAGGTATTCGCCTCGATCAGTGGGTCGATGCTTGGATATTGGTTATAGACGATGGCTTTTACCTCGATGCCGTATCGTTCGCAGGCGTACAGGCTGAGCAAAGTATGATTGATACTTCCCAGCTTGCCGGACGTGACAAGTATCAAGGGATACGCCTGTTCCTTTACATAATCGATCGTGAGGGATTCCATGTCGTTCGGAACCATCAGTCCTCCAGCTCCTTCCAGTAATACATACTCGTAGGTCTCTCGCAATCGCCGAGTGGCTTGGGTGATCGTGTCTAAATCGATACGTCTTCCATCTTTCGCCGCCGCCATATGAGGAGAGCAGGGATAGGTGAAGATATAAGGACAAGTCAGTCCTTGCGTATCCTCGTCGGTAAAGGGGAGCCCTTGGATTTGGCGGTGTGCCTCGATATCCTCCGATACGTGCTCGCATCCGGTCTGTATCATCTTTTGGGTGATCACTTTCTTTCCGGCTTTCGCCAATGCCTTGGCGATCATTCCGGTGGCTACGGTCTTTCCGACGTTCGTGTCTATGCCGGAGATAAATAATACATTTTCTTTCGTTTGATGGTTCATTGTTCTGTTGTTTAAATAGTTGCTTGATTAATCTTTTGTCTCTATGGATATTACTCCTTGTCTCTAAGAGATTTATTCCTTTTCTTCTGCGCTATTGATCTTTTCACCTTTGTGAAAAGAACGTATCACCTAGGTGAAAAGATCGTTTCACCCTTGTGATACGATCATATCATATAGGTGAAAGGATCAATACCTCGGAAGAGGCGACCTACCTCACCTTTATCTTTTGACCACTAAGATATAGAGTGGACGGTAAGTTAATGTGACCCCACCATCCGCCGAGGGGAATCTCTCTTGATAATCCCGGCAGAAACGTTCCTGTTTTCCCCGTGTCCAGACGCAAGAGGCGTTGGCCGTGACCCCCGTGTACTTTAGATGTCTTAGCACCTCCAGCGGGTGCCGGAAGGTCAGGGCGATATTTCCTTCCTCTTCATGGACGATCTGGAAGTAGGTGGATAACCACTCCCTTAATTGTCCGGCGGTAGGATAGGTGAGCCCTTCTCCGGTCAGTTCCTTGATCTCGTGAAGGTTGTCTGGCGTGAAGGTGTTGAAAGCCAGCATGCCTCCGGGCGATAGGGTGGACGATAGCTTATGGAGGAAACGTGGAAGGTCTTTCATCCATTGCAGGGCGGAGGCCGAGGCAATCAAGTCGAACGTGCCGGGAAAAGCCAGTCGCTCGGCATCACCGGCCAAGAATAGAGGAGTGGCGGAAGGAAACAACTCCTCGATGGCGCTTTGCCAAGTCTCGCAAAGATCGTTGAGTACCCATTCCTCGATTTGGCATTCTTGTTTTAATAAACGGGTGAATCCGCCGCTTCCGCAACCGATTTCCAGCACCCTGCGGAAATGAGAGGAGGTGTATACGGTCAATAGCTGTACCAGATGGGCGCATATCCGTTTCTGGGCATCCGCGTGATCGTCGTATGTATTCACCGCTTGGCTGAAACGCCGGCGGATCCGTTCTTGTTCGATTACTTCCATAATTCGTTCCATGATTGATAGTGGTAAAAAGGAAGATGAGGCGCCTTGATCTCTTGGATGGGGCAACGGCCTTGCCAGTAGTTCCGGAGGTTGGTTGCCGGGAATATCTTATCTTCGGTGGACAGGATGGCTTGATCCCAGAAGGCGGATATCCGCGGATCGGCTGATTCGAGCTTTTCCGGGAGGATCTGATTATATAGAGATTCCAGTTCCTCCTTGATCTCCTCCAGCGGACGTGGTGAGAGTTCCGAATAGCAATTGAATGTCTCCTTGTCTCCGCACATCCTGCGGTTAAAGCGACGCATACCTTCCTCGCTGATATGATGGAGGGTTCCCTCGAAGATCGCGGTCGGGATGCCTAGCGTATCGTGCATGGGAAAAGGGGTACCGTTCAGGGCGGTCGCCGTGGTAAAGGATCGGTGGCCTGCCCAGAGTCGGGTGGCTACCCATACGCCTAGAGACCAAGCGACCAGATGTACCTCTTTATAGGGGGCGAATGTCTCTTCGAATGCGAGCGTCCTGTAATCGTAGGCAATCCATAGGTCTGTCTGCTCCGGTACTTCCAGATGGCGGAAAAGCTCCGGCGAGGTGGACCAGCCGGCGAGACAGAGGATCAGACTAGGGGATAGCTTATTTATTATCTTATCTATATACATACTATCTATCCAGTTATCTATCCGGGGGTGTAGAGACGGGGCATGTCCCGGTGGGAGACAAGGCACGCCCCGTCTCTACAATCAGTTGATGAATATTTTTTATTGTGAGGTTTGCCGTAAGGGAGAAGCGGATACGGGAGGTACCTTTGGGCACTGTCGGCGGGCGAACGGGGAGGCAGTAGAAGCCTTTTCGTTGTAGCTCTTCCGCTTTCCGTACGCAATCCTCGCTCTCTCCCACAATGAAAGGGATGATGTGGCTTTGGCTGATCTCGCCTCCTTTGCCCGTTAAAGCCTCCGCCAGCAATCGGCTATATGCTAGAAGATTCTCCCGTTCCTTCGTGAACGAGGGGAGTTGCTCCCAGATGAAGGAAGTCCATGCGATTTGGAACGGTGGCAGGGCCGTACTGAATATGAGCGGTCGCATCGTATTGACCAGATATTCCCGTATCGTACGGGAACAAACCAAATAGGCCCCCATAGACGCTAACGCCTTGCCGAAAGTACCGACCAATAGATCGATCTCTTGGATACAACTTTGTTCCTCGGCGATACCTAGCCCCGTCTTTCCACGGGCTCCGATGGCATGAGCCTCGTCTACGTACAATAGGATATTGGGATATTGCCTTTTGATAGCTATCAGGCGGTTTAAATCCGCTACATCCCCGTCCATGCTGAAAATGCTTTCGGTCAAGATGATGATCGTCTCGTATTGACAGGCGTTCTTTTGTACGAGGCGTTCCAGTTGGTCATAGTCGTTGTGGCGGTAACGGAGGAATGGGGAGCCACTCAA
The DNA here is from genome assembly GCF_000012845.1 of Parabacteroides distasonis ATCC 8503. Lineage (NCBI taxonomy): Bacteria > Pseudomonadati > Bacteroidota > Bacteroidia > Bacteroidales > Tannerellaceae > Parabacteroides > Parabacteroides distasonis. Next base: position 2,275,150 of record NC_009615.1, on the reverse strand, counting down.
CAAGATGCCATCGATGATGCTGGCGTGCACCAGCTTGTCGGCGAGTAATAAGGTCTGTTTATCGGTTAAGGCCGGGAGGATTCCGGTGTTGGCATGATAGCCGCTATTGAAGATCAATGCGGCTTCCCGGTCGAAGGAGCGGGCGATCTGTTTCTCCAGTTTCGTATAGACGGAGAAATTACCCGTCAGCAAGCGGGATGATGAGGAGGAGTAGGGATAGAAGCGGTCTTGTGTGGATGCTTGAAACTCCTCTTGTAAATCCTGCCGGCTGGCTAATCCAAGATAATCGTTGGAAGAGAGATTCAGCATACGCATTCCCTCTTTTAATATCCATATTCCTTGATGCTCGACTTCCGGTAGGTGCCTAAGATTCCCGGAGGCTCGTAAAGCCGTAAGTTGCTCGTTATATGATTTCATATATCTATATATTACCCGGTTGTAGATATGTTAATTATGCGTTAATACTCTCAATAATCCGGAGGTTAGTCTGGATAGTTCATACGTGGAGATAACGAAAGGAGGCATGAGATAAACCAGCCGTCCGAATGGACGTACCCATATCCCTTCCTCTACGAATCGACGTTGCAATACCGCCATATCCACCGGATGCTTCATCTCGATAACCCCGATCGCCCCCAATACCCGTACCTCAGCGACTTCAGGCAGCTTGGCGGCTGGCGCTAACTCCGCCCGCAATTGCTCCTCTATAAGCTTCACTTTCTCCTGCCAGTGACTGGCGATCAATAAAGAGATCGAGGCCGAAGCGATAGCGCATGCCAAGGGATTTCCCATAAACGTAGGTCCATGCATAAAGCATCCCGCCTCGCCGGAACAGATCGTGTCGGCTATCGGCTTTGTCGTGATCGTGGCGGAAAGCGTAAGATAACCTCCCGTCAATGCCTTTCCGATACACATGATATCGGGTTCGACTCCCGCATGTTCCCATGCGAACAACTTTCCGGTACGCCCGAAGCCAGTCGCTATCTCGTCGAATATCAATAAGACGTTATACCGCTCGCAAAGTTCCCGGGCACGAACGAGGAAAGTGGGGGAGTAGAAATACATGCCTCCTGCCCCCTGTACGACCGGTTCCAAGATCAAGGCGGCGATCTCGTCGGCATGCCGCTCTAGTAAATCCCGCAAGGGAGCCATGGCCTCCTCTCTCCATTCCTCGCCGAATCGGACCGAAGGTTGAGGTATGAAGTATTGGATGGGTAGGCTTCCGGAGAAGATCCCATGCATACCCGTCACCGGATCGCATACCGACATGGCGTGCCAAGTATCCCCGTGATAACCGCTACGGATCGTGGCGAAGGTATGTTTTCCCGGTATGCCTTTGGACTGCCAGTATTGGATCGCCATCTTTAAGGCTACCTCCACGGCGACCGAGCCGCTATCCGCTAGGAATATCTTTTCTAGAGAAGGGGGCAATAGCGGTAATAATTTAGCGGTCAACTCGACAGCCGGCTCGTGCGTGAATCCCCCGAACATGATATGACTCATCTTATCCAATTGGGCTTTAGCCGCCGCGTTAAGTACCGGATGGTTGTATCCGTGGACTGCCGCCCACCAAGAAGACATTCCGTCTATTAGCTCCCTGCCGTCCGCAAGGGTTATCGTTACGCCCTCCGCTTTGGATACCGGATAGACGGGAAGTGGATCGATGGTCGAGGTGTAGGGATGCCATAGATGATCCCGGTCGTATTGTAAAAGTTCGGTTGTTGTCATTTTTCCCAATCGGTGTTTTCGGTGAGTGAATAGCCTTCGGAGGTAAATAAGACTTTGTCTTCCTCTACCTTGCTTCCGATAGTCGTTAATAAGTCTCCGATGATCGCGGAGTTAATCCCTATATGTAGGGATTTCCGTTGCGTGACCTCGCTTAATTGTGCCCGTCCGCCGGAGAAACGGAGAAATGCGTTTGGATTGATCAAGCGGAAAAGGGCGATCGTTGTTAGCCATTCCTCTTCTTCTAGGATCTGTGTATTCTCCATAGGAGTTCCCGGTATCGGCTGTAATAAATTGAGAGGGATGGATAAGACACCTTCTTTCTGTAAGAAACAAGCCATCTCGATTCGCTCCTTCATCGTCTCGCCCATGCCGATAATACCACCGCAGCAGATGCGGAAACCGATTTCCCGGGCGGTATGGATGGTTTCCATCTTCTGCTCAATCGTATGCGTGGAACAGAGTTGACGGAAATAGGAAGGGGCAGTCTCGATATTGCAGTGATAATTCTCCACTCCGCTATCGTAAAGCGATTGGAGTTGGGAGCGGGTTAGCAATCCCATGGAGGCACAGCATTTAATATCGCTTTGCCGCTTGATTTGCCGGATCGTATCGGTGATCTGTTCCAATTCTTTATCCGATACTCGCTTACCGCTAGTCACCAAGGCAAAACGCCGGATACCCTGTTTCCGGTTATATACCGCATGATAGACACATTCCTTGGCCGGAAGCAAAGGATATAAGTTTACGAGGGTCTTGTAATGTCCCGATTGTGCGCACCATTTACAATCCTCGCTGCAATTACCGCTTTTGGCGTTGATGATGGAACAAGTGTCGAACTTATTCCCCATAAAATGGCGGGTGATTTGGTGGGCGGCCTCGTAAAGCGCCTCTTTGTCCGGGTGATTCGCCAAGCTTAAAGCCTGTTCCTCAGTAATCTTCCCACCCTCTAGGATGTGCTGCTTTGCTTCTTCTATTGTCATTTTCTCTCATTTAATAATTCCGTGTATATATATACCCAGTTGTAGAGACGGGGCACGTCCCGTCTCTACAACCGGATGGAAATAAGAAAGGCGGAAAGTATCCGAAAGAATACTTCCCGCCTTTACTATATTATATAATGTATAGTGAGCTACACGATGAGCCGGATGAGCGATCTCATTTGATACCAATACCGGGAGTAATGCCGTAAACAGTCCATGCGATACCGCGAGGCTCCGTTTGTTCTCCTCGGTATTCTCCCTCTCCTCGTTATCCTCTTCGAAAAATCCGTCCGTGAACGTACCGATACCGGTATGTAAAGACTGGTTCTTTTTTTCGAAGCGATCGGCTACGGAAAAGGATAATTGTCCGATCGTAACAGCCCTCTGTATACTGATGAAAGCCGCATACGCCTTCCGGCTCCATCTTCTGAAACGGAGTGCCTGCGAACGATATGTATACGACTTCCTCATCCTCTAATTTTCAATTCTCAATTCTCAATTGTCAAGCCACTTTATCTAGTTTCTTCATGATAGAGAACATGAACAACGCAGACAGTAAGCAAAGAACGATCAACACGCTCCATACCATCCATAATTGCATGCTTCCCCACAAATAACCGATGATAGCGACCAGATAGTTACCGATAGCCGTAGCCACGAACCAACCACCCATCATCATACCTTTGTATTTAGGAGGAGCCACTTTGGATACGAAAGAGATACCCATCGGAGAAAGCAATAATTCGGCGAAGGTCAATACCAGATAAGTCGAGATCAACCAGTTCGGAGAAACCAATACCTGCAATTTGCTATCTGCCGCTAAAGCGTCCGGTGTAGGCAAGCCCATAGAACCGATCGCTAAGATCAAGAAACCGCAAGCGGCGATCATCATACCCAATCCGATCTTACGAGGAGCGGACGGCTCTTTCTTCTTATTAGCCAGATAACCAAAGATCGCCAACGATACCGGAGTCAATACAACCACGAAGAACGGGTTAAATTGCTGGAAGGTCTGCGGAAGGATCGTTACGGTTTCCGGCATAGCCATATATTTGATACCTAGAGCGGCTAATGCGGCCACGGTCACGATGCCGGCGATCGTTTTGCCTTTGCTCGTTGTGGATTGTGCGATAGCGAATCCTCCATACACGGCGATAACCAATAATGTTAAGTTAATCACATCAAAGCCGATACGATCCAGTCCGGTCACTTGGTTGGCCGTATAGTCGCGAGCAAAGAACGTCATTGTCAGACCATTTTGATGGAAAGCCATCCAGAAGAACAATACCACGGCGAATACCAGCAGCAAGGCGGTGATACGTTGTTTCGTCTCGGCAGGTGACAATTCCTCTTGCGGAGCGTGGGAAGCCTTTGCTTGTTTGGTATTGACATCCGCATGCTTAAAGGTAGAGCGGAATCCCATATAGATAGCCATCGATATGATCAATGAGATACAAGCCACACCGAATCCATAGTTGTATGCCTCAGACAACTTCTCGATATACGTGGAACAGAACGTAGCCATATCGCCGGTGAAACCTTGTGCGCTTTGCAGAGCGGCGAGTGCCTCTTTGTTCTCTGCGGAGATGGTTCCGTTTAAGAATTGGTGAGCGAGTGCCGGAATTTGTGACTCGTAGAAAAGGTTATACTTACCCAACATCCAGTCTGTCATTTTAGTGGCAGCCGTAGGCGCGTACATGGCACCGATATTGATCGCCATATAAAACAAACTAAAGGCTTGGTCACGTTTACTTCTATATTCCGGGGCATCATAAAGATTACCTACCATCACCTGTAAGTTACCTTTAAATAATCCGGTACCGCAAGCGATTAGCGCTAGCGAGCCGAACATCATGATTTTTCCCGAGGCGGCATCTGTTGGGATGGCTAATAAAAGATAACCGACAAACATGATGATGATACCCGAGGTAACCATCTTTCCATAACCGAACTTATCGGCCATCATACCGCCAATCAATGGCATAAAATACACGAACGCTAAGAAGCTAGCGAAAATCGTTGATGTCTCAGCGGCCGTATAGCCGAATTTCGCTTGCAAGAATAATGTGAAAATCGCAAGCATCGTGTAATAACCGAAGCGTTCGCCCGTGTTCGCGAGTGCTAGGGCATAGAGACCTTTAGGTTGTCCTTGTAACATGTGTTTTAGATAATATTAGTTTATACTTATTGAATAATTTGCTTTATGGCGCCGGTTTCCGGATAGAAAAGAACTTTGACGGGGGCTTTCTTATCCTCAAACATAACAGGGGCTAATCCTTCCCGTGTTCCGAATTGAGTAATTTGGGCCTCTCCTTTGTAGAGCGTTTTTTTGTTCATTAGTATTTCTATGCTGGCTTTTCCCGGAACATTGTAGACGATTCCTTTCAATGATTTGTCTTTCTTCTCGGCTTCCTTGGCATCAAGGATCGGAGCTCTTTCTGTCGCTTTCAAGTTCATATAGACAGGGGTACCGCCCAAATCGTCAGCGTCTACGATACCTAGCTGTTTGGAGAAACGGAACAATACCTCTTTATCTAAGTTGTCGTGGGGGATGATACTTACCTCATAATGCTCGGTTTCTTTGGTCAAGATTCCGGTGAATAGGTTTGTTAATGCTTTTTCTTGCTCCTCCAATTGCTGGATCACCAGTTTCATGGCTTCACCATCGGGGGGTAAATTATCCGCCTCGCCGGTCAAGATGTTCAAACGGCTTTCCCGGATACGGTAAATTTGTTTAGCGGCCACCTCCGCTTGTTTGGCGGTGGAGCCTGCCATTAGTAATTCCTCCGAGAAAACGGAAGTGTCTGTCACTTTTTGTTGGGAGCCTTTATTTTTCTTTGCGGCATCTAGCTCGGATTCAACTGGTGTATATTCTGCGTTTATCGAGCATAATAATCCATCTTCGGTAAGATAAGCGTAAGGGGCGACCGTACCTTGCTTGAATTCTACGATATAGGTATTATCCGCATCGGGTAATCCCCGGTTGATCAGACTGATTTTTCCGAGATCGAAATAAATCTTATCTTCCGTGACTGCATCTTTTACGCCTAGATACTTCTCTGCATATTGATAGTAAGGCCCGGCTTTGCAAGTTACTTTCGTCACTTCGGCGTCTACGACTAGCGAGGTCTTGGGCAACGAGTAGGTGATTCCGAAATTATTGGCTTTTACGGCGTTCTTTTTTACCACCTTGGTTTGTGCCATAAGCGGCATCCCGAGGAGTAAACTAGCTATAATGATTATATTCTTCATATCCCAGTTTATTTTAATTCTGTATATTATTGCGCAAAACTAGGAAATATTTTGCTTAAAACCAATTGGAAGTATTCTTATTGCATGAAAATCCCGGACAACATTAAGAATTTCTAGATTCGCATTGTTCGGGATTCTGAGGATGTCCGGGGGAGAAAGCTTAAAATAGCACGTCTATATAGATCGGCAGGTGATCGGACGACTGGATATCGATCACTTGGTCGTTGATAATCCTAAATTCATGCCTTAGGTCGCCGAAGATATAATCTAAACGCAAACGGGGATGATCCGAGGGGTAGGTCTCTAACGTAGGGTCGGATAAGAGCCTCCACGTTTGTTTCATCGCCTTGAATTCCTTAGAGTCTGGCTCCATGTTGAAGTCTCCGGTGATCAGGATTGGTTTGTTTTCGCTTTTCATCGTCTCATTGATGAGTCGTATAGAGGCCAGGCGAGAGTCTGGGTCGAGCGAGAAATGTGTGTTACACAAGGTATAGTTCGGATATTCGAGACAAAGGAAGGTACGTGGCTCTTCCTTTCCCGGCAGAGGTATGTATTGGTAGCTACGAGGTTTTTTGCGGGAGAGTGCGGCGATTCCGTATAATCCCTTAGAACGTTCTGTGGCAGGTGCGAAGATTGGATACATGCCGGTCAACCGTGCTAATTCTGCATATTGGTTGATCCATCCAGAGCGTTCGCATACACTGTCCACCTCTTGTAGCCCGACATAGTCCGGCTGGATCTTGTTGATCACTTCAGCGATTCGCTTCAAATTGGTCTGTTGGTCCATACCGATCCCGATGCGGATGTTGTAGCTCATGATTCTTAACGATTGTCGTGTCTTGCATAGGCCACTTCCCAAATTTAGGAGGGCGATGGTTAGGAGAAATAAGATTCGTTTCATGGATTTCTAAGGTATTTCGTGAATAGAAACCCCCGCAGACAACAAGAAGGACTATCTGCGGGGGCTACAGTAATAAAAATTGAAGATTAATAATTATCGTTCTGTGTTAATGCGCCTCCTACATAGTCGATCTCGCTTTGTGGAATCGGGTAGGGGTATGTCTTATCGGTGACGAGTGTCCCGGCACCGGAATACTTGCCCTCATCAGTCTTGCCGAATTTCTGCATTGTAGATACGAAGGTGCCCCAGCGAATTAAGTCGTAGAAGCGTAATCCCTCGCCTGCAAGTTCGATACGGCGTTCGTGGCGAACGGCGGCACGCAGATCATCGGAAGCTTTCACTTTATACTTAGCGTTGAAAGTATCCTCGGTCACTCGATCGCTCTCCTTGAGGTTGAACTTACGGTATTTAGCGTAGCTATCTGTCAAAGAGGTTGTCACGAAGGCACGATAACGTACTTGGTTGATCAGGTCGGCCGCTAGTTGTTTGTCGCCATCCGTCTCGATCAGGCATTCAGCGTACATCAGCAATACATCGGCATAGCGGATGTGATAGTGGGTCCAATCCGTGTTCAATAAATCGTTTAGTGGCCGTCTGGAGAAGTCTGGATACTGCTTACGGCTGTGTTGCTGTGGGAAATTGTCGTAGCCGGAATAGTCGTGTACCTCTTCGGAACCATCGTTCTTGACGAATATATCGCCGGATGACAATACCGTGTGTACCAAGCGTGGATCGCCTACCTCATACTCGTCTACCAAATCCTTCGTCGGACACTCGCCGCCCCATCCGCCGGCAATACCGCGACCGACATTCATTTGTGGACAAACGCTACCGCTAGTGTAGCTAGGAATGTAAGAGCGCAGGGTGATGAAGACGGACTCTTTTGACATATAGCCCTCTGTGGCGTTATTGAATAGCTTCTCGTAGTCATCTACTAATTCATAGCTTCCGGATTCGACAACTGTCTTCAGGTCTTTCAGAGCCTCTCCGTAGTTGCCGTAGAACATCAATACCCTAGCACGGAAAGCCATGGCGGCCTCTTTGGTGATTCGCCCAATCTCGCTGGTCGGAAGGCTTTTTGCATTAGGTAGATTAGGTTCGGCGATTGCGGTGTTCAGGTCTTTCAGGATAAAGTTCATGACCTCCTCTTTGCTGGATTTCGTGATCGTACTTTTGTCGACGACTTCCATGGGCTTGTCAATTAGTGGAATATTCTGGAAGATTGTAGCTAGGTCGTAGTAATAGAACGCACGCATGAATTGAGCCTCTGCGATCCATCGCTGTTTGGTTTCTGTGCTGACCAAGCCTCCGGCATCATCGATCAATTCTGATTCAGGTGTGATTAGCGACAGGAATACGTTGCAGGCTGAGATCGCTGTTTGGTAGCGATGAGTCCAAAGGTCGGACAAGACTTGATTAGTCGCCATTGGTGTCCCGCGGGCGATTTCCGTGATACGAACGCGGTCTCCTGCATCAGAGCCGCCTTTGGAGCAGTCGTCGCTCAATTGATCTCCCAAGACAAATTTCATGTCCTGATAGTTCCAGCTATCTTGTAAGGGCTGATAGCAATTGACCAAAAGTTTGTAGCCGGCATCCTTGGTACTCAGATAAGTTACCTCATCCAATGTTCCCAATGGCGGGCGGTCTAGAAAGTCGCTGTTACAGCTTGTCGTAAGGGCACCGACGCATGCGATCGATACAAGTAATTTCCCTATGTTAACTATAGATTTCATAATAATTCATTTTAAGATTATAATTTCAAACTAAGACCGAACATGAATGTACGCGGTTGCGGATAGAATCCCATATCACAGCCTTTGTAAAGAGGCGAGTTATTGATCTCTCCGATCTCAGGATCTAGTCCGGAATAACCGGTGATCGTGAATAAGTTCTGTGCGGCAACAAAGAAACGAAGGTTGTTGATCGTGATCTTCTTAGTCCATTCGGACGGAAGCGTATAACCGATTGTCAGGTTCTTCAAGCGAACATAAGAACCATTTTCCACATACCAATCGGACATCTCCAAGTTCATGCGGCTATCCGCATCGATTGCGAAGTTCTCGTTTGTACTACCCGGTCCGTTCCAGTAGGTTGTTAATATATCCTTCGGAGCATTGTACCAACCGGTACCTGAATAGATGTCATATTTCAATATGTTTAAGATGTCATTGCCGACTGATCCTTGGAAGAAGGCGGAGATGTCGAATCCTTTCCATTCTGCGCCTAAGGTCAAACCAAAGGTGAAGTCTGGATGAGGATTTCCTGTCATCGTGCGGTCTTCGTCGTCTAGTTTACCATCTTTGTTCAAATCTTGGAACTTTAAGTCGCCCGGCTTTGCGTTTGGCATTACCATTTGACCGTTGTTCTTGTAGTTGTCGATCTCTTCTTGGGTCTGGAAGACACCATCGGTTTTATATCCGTAGAAATAACCGATCGGTTGTCCTGGCTCTGTCATCGTATAGGAGAAGTATCCTAGATGGATGCCTTTACCCGGAATATTCGCTCCACTACCTAGGCTTTTTACCTTATTTTTATAGGTGGATACGTTTCCGTTGATATGATATTGGAAGTCGTTCCCGATCTTACCGTCGTATCCGAGCGTTACTTCAAAACCTTTATTGCTTACGCTACCGGCATTCATCCACGGCGTGTTGGGGAATCCTAGTGAACTGGGCACGGGTACTTGCACCAACATATCACTTGTCTGACGGTCAAAGTAGTCGAAGGTTGCTCTCAAGGAACCTTGGAAAAAGGCCAAATCCAATCCGAAGTCCAGTTGGCGAGTAGTCTCCCATTTCAGATCCGGATTACCCACCTGCGTACGTCCGGCATACAAGTTCGTCTGATACGGATTACCGAAGAGGTAGTAGCTACCATTTCCGAACGTATTCATATAGGCTCCGGAGGAGATAGTCTGGTTCCCGATCTCACCCCAAGCTGCTCTTAACTTACCTTGTGACAGCCACTCAAGGTTCTTCATGAAGCTCTCTTCCGAGAAATTCCAACCGGCGGATACGGAGGGGAAGTAACCCCAGCGATTACCATCCGCAAATTTAGAGGATCCATCCCAACGGATATTGGCTGTGATCATATAACGGTTGTCAAAGGAATAAAATACACGACCGAAATAAGAATTCAGCGTACTCGTGGCGTAGTAGCCTGATGCGGCGGGATTCATGGTACCGGCGTTGATGATCTGCTGGTTCGGGTTGTTGTTGACCTGTCCTTCTTTATAGGCGTAGATCTCCTCGTAGCGCTCTTTCTCTGCGGAGGTACCGACCATGGCTGTTACCGCATGTTTGTCGAATTTTTGATTGTAAGTTAGGTAATTGTCGAATACCCAGTAATCTTTATTCGCTACGCTCCGACTGGCGCCCGCATAAGTGGAGTACTCATCTCCATCCAGATAGTAAGAAGGACGGAAAGAGTCGCTTTGGTTACGGACTAAGTCAAGAGCGATACTGGATTTGAAGGTCAAGAAGGGTAACAACTTGACTTCGCCGGAGATATTACTTTTCGTGGCGATCCCGTGCCATTGATTTAATGCGGAGCGGTCTACCTGTCCAACCGTGTTCGGTTTGTTTGAGTAAATTACGCCTGTATAGCGAGACCAAGGATTGGTCGGCTCATAACCACCCATAATTCGGTTTTGCAAGAAATCTGGGATATCCACTAGGTTGTCGCGATATACCGGAGTGATTGGGTCTGCCGCAAGGGTACTGAACACGGTTGCTGTGTAAGAGTTATTCTCATCTAGGTTGCGCCTGGATTCGTACGTGACGTTCACATTTGCGGAGAGGTTCAACCACTTGGTTACCTCAGAGTCTACGTTCAACCGACCGGAGAGGCGTTCATAGTCGGAACCTTTCAAGATTCCTTGTTGATCCATATAGCCAAAGCTAGCACGGTATCTGAGTTTCTTCATACCTCCGGAGAAAGCTAGGTTGTAATTCTGACTGATAGCTTCCTTGGGTTTACGGGTGCTCTCTTTCCACCAATCCGTACCGGATCGTCCTCCGTTTTTCCCTAGGAAAGTAAGGATCTGCTCTCGCTTCTCTGGTGTGGCGAAATCATCGATCAAGGCTTTCCCGGATGCGGCGTAAGCCCGGTTCTTATATTCCATGAAACCTTCGGCGTCTAGCATGTCATACGTTTTCACTACATCTTGGAAACCAATGTTCATATCAAACTCGATGTTGCTTCGGTAACTCTCGCCGGAAGCTCCTCGCTTTGTGGATACTAGGATCACACCGTTGGCAGCACGGGCACCATAGATCGCTTGTGCGGAAGCGTCTTTCAATACCTCTATGCTCTCGATATCACGGGCATTTAACCAACCGATATCACCTTGAGGTAGACCATCTACTACATACAACGGATCATTATTATTGATAGTACCGACACCACGGATACGGACATTACCGAGTGAACCTGGGCTACCGGAACTAGATGTTATGGTTACACCGGCTGCTTTTCCTTGCAAGGCGTCGGCGGCGCTGCGAAGCGGTAGGTTCGAGATCTCGTCTCCTTTTACTTGAGAAACAGCTCCGGTTAAATCTCTTTTCTTGAAGGAACCGTAACCAACAACTACTACCTCATCCAACTTTTGAGTGTCTTCCGCTAAAGTGACGTTGAGGTTACTTTTATTGCCTACGTTGATACTTTGTTGGAGATAGCCGATGTACGAGAATTCAACGGTAGCATTGGAGGGAACATTCTCTAGAATGTAGTTTCCGTCCATATCGGTCATAGATCCGATTGTAGTACCTTTCACTACAACGTTTACTCCGATCAGAGGCTCCCCATCTTGTCCTACTACTTGTCCGGTTAGCCGTTTGCGATTTTGGTTGGTGGATGGCAACTCCGTATCTTTCATGGTCTTGTTGGTAAGTACTACGTGATTCTTGACGATCTTATACGTAATATCCGTACCTCTAAAGACATTGTTTAATACTTGTTCTATGGATTCTTCATGGATATTGACATCAACCCGTTTATTCAAATTGATTTGATTGTCATTATAAAAGAATTTATATTCACTTTGGTCTTCAATCGCCTTAAAAACTTCAGTGATAGTTCCTTTTGTGATATTTAAGGATATAATTTGTGCTGATGCCGCTACTGTGTACGGCTGGAAAAAGGTTAAGCACAAACCTAAAAATAATGATTTTTTCAGGGTTCTGTAATTAGTTCTACCGGAACCATTGACATTCCCCGATATGAAATATCAGAGATGGATAAACAAGAGGCTGTGGAAGATAATGATCCTTATTCGATACTTAGTATTTTTGAAATAGAACGAATCACGGAAAATACGATAGAGGAATTACCAGATCAATGTAAATCCATTTTTAAATTGAGTCGTATAAATGGACTCAAGAACCAAGAGATCGCAGATAAATTGGATATCTCCGTCCGTACAGTGGAAACACAGATATATAGAGCCCTTAAGATTTTGAAAAGTAGATTGAAAGATTATCTGGTTTCTTGAAAAAATATAATACAAAAATCTATCAATCTTGTAAGTAGCACATCGTTTTGAAGTGTCATACATATAGAATCGAGAAAAAACAATGAAAGAATATATAAAAAATATAATTGCGGAAAGTCTCAAAGACGAAGTAGATGTTGATAGGGAGTGGGAGCGTTTGTTTTCATCCATAGAGAAAAAAACTATTTCCAAAATGAAAACAAGAAGGCTATTCCTTCAATACATGAAATATGCCGCTGCCGTGGTTTTGGGCATAGGTGTTTCACTATCAACGTTGTATCTTACGAATCAAGAGAACTTATCGACAGTTGGAAATTATAAATTAGTAACGAGCAAAGGAGAGAAGAGCTATTTGCAATTACCGGATGGTACGAGGGTTTGGCTTAACTCTTGTACAACTCTAGAATATGCGGAGAACTACGGCCATTCCAATCGTAGCATTTATTTGGATGGAGAAGCTTATTTTGAAGTCGCAAAGAATAAAGACTTACCATTTGTTGTAAAGGCAAACGGTATTGATGTGAAAGCGATTGGTACGGCCTTTAATGTTTCCGCTTATATGGAAGACTCGCAACTAACCACAACCTTGTTCAATGGCAAGGTCGCCGTACAACCTACGTTGACTAAACAAGAGGTCTTACTTGAGCCTAACCAAGTGGCGGTTTATGATAAAAGTAGAAATAAGATAGAAGTAGTACCTTACGATAAGAAACTATTCGCTCAATGGAGAGGAGGTTTCTTGTCTTTTAAAATGATGTATCTGCAAGATATAACAAAGTTGTTGGAAAGGAACTATAACGTTGTATTTCGTTATGAAAATCAAGGGATAAAAAAATTAAGGTTTAGCGGTAGTTTCCGTAACAACGAAGATTTATCGGAGATTCTCAATGTGATAAAGACGAATACGGGTATTCGCTATCAAATACTGAAAGATACTATAGTAATCAAATAATAAATCATTGAATTATTAATCTTAAAAACAGTCTTGCTTATGAGAAATGGATGATTTTTAGTGTAATACGGATAAAAAACGTAACATTGTTAGATCTTATTATTAATCTTAAATTTATTAATTATGGCTAATCAGATAGGGAGTTCCGGTAGAACGAAGGTAATTGAGGCATTCGTTCTGTATAGCCCTGTATAAATAAGCGTTTAAAGACGTGTGAATATCGATGTTCTCACGCTTTTCCCAAAAGCGGAGGAAGACGTTTTGTAAGATGTCTTTTGCGTCTTCCGGGGCGGGGATAAATTTTCGGCAATGTATATAAAGTTGGAGATAAACAGACTTGAACAGGGTATTAAAGGCGGCTATATCTCCTTGTTTGATCAATTCGATTATTTTGTTGTCAGATGCCATTTTATTCCCGTGTATTATTAGAAAGGTGGAGCGTATAGGCTAGGAGAACGTCCCTTGGGCCTATACGCTTACTACCTGTCAATTAATGCTAATCCCTATTATAAGATTTCGTTTGCGGTTTTATTGAAGTATTGGATACATTCTTTAATGTCCGGTACAGAGTTTTCCCAGTTGTATTCATACTCGATAGAGAATACTCCCTTGAAATTCTGGGATTTGAGTTCTTTCAACATTCCCTTTACATCTAGGATGCCTGTGCCCCAGATCACGTCGTGCTGCTCATTCTCTCCTGCTTTTTTCGGGGCGATATCCTTGAAATGCAAAGAGATGATTCGACCTTTGAGTTGCTTTAAGCAATCAATCTGGTTTAGCCCCTCCCGACGCCAATGCCCCACATCGGAACAAGAACCAAGCGATTGACTGCGTCCGGAGATGGCTTTCAACAGGTTCTCAGGTTTCCAGTAGTCGGAAGGCTGCGGGTGATTATGGACGGAGATCTTAATGTTGTATTGCTTGGACAATTTTTCTACCAAGTCCCAGTCACTTAAAGCCGGTTCGCAAGTAATGAACTCTAGGTCCATCGCTTTCGCGAATTTGAACATCTTTTCCCAATCGGACGACTTTTCGGCTACATACACCCCGGTTCCTACGATCTTGATACCTTTGGATGCCGCAAGCTCCTTGATCTCTTTCTGGGTCTGCGCATCAAGGTTGAAATCGAATACTTTATCTCCCCATTTACCACCGAGCTTATGGCCGGGATAAATCTCGATGTATTTCAATCCCAGTTCTTGTGTCTTATCGAGAGCTTCCGTCAAAGGGAACAGGTGGAAACTATAGGATTGCATCCCTAGACGCCATCCGTTCTTCTCGGCCTTCGTTTGCGCTTCGCTTGGAATAGCCAATAGGCAGCAAACGATCGCTATCATTATTTTATAGATATGTCTTATCATATTTGGCTGTTATTAAAAGGTTTATCTTGGCATATCCGGCAAAGAGAAACCGTTGTTATACGTATGCTTGATCCATTCGTTGGCCATTTCCGCAGCGTTAAACTCGGCGAAGCGACGGTCGAAACGCGGATCTCCGTCAATTACCTTGAAATCATCCACCGTGACGATCTTGATCTTATCGTTCGGGGAGATGTTCGTAAACCGCATGTTCTCTCCATCCCATTGCAACTCACGATGCAAACCTTGCAGTCCGGAGAGGCGAACGGCCAAGACTCCCATCACGACCATCTCGTTGAACGGACCGGAGAACTGGAAGTTGGATGAGGCTTCCGTACGATTTTCCGGGGATTCCTTGCAAGCCCGGATCCAGTCTTGCTCATGGGCATTGGTGGACCATATGTCTCCATTGCCACCTTTCACTCTCGGGATCGTCGGTTTGGGCTGGTTGAAATGTTCCATGTCGGAAACCGGTAATAAGGTCGGGTTCATTCCATAACAGCCTGTCATGATCTTTCCTTTCGTTCCGATGAAGATGATACCGCCGTTCTCGTCGCCCATCATCTGCCCGTCTTTCAATTCTTCCGGACGGGGAGGCATCAGACCACCATCGTACCAATAGACTTTCACTTCCGGCATCTTGACATTTCCTTTGGGTGGACGTGCGGGGAATGTATAGGTTACGATCTGTGCGTGAGGAGGGGAGTACAGGTTACTCAAAGTAGAGCTGCCGATTACGCTGGTCGGATATTTTAAGTCGAGTGCCCAATACAACGGGTCCATGATATGGCAAGCCATATCGCCCAAGGCCCCGGTTCCGAAGTCCCACCATCCACGCCAGTTCCAAGGGGTATAGACCGGATTATAAGGCCGCTTTTGAGCCGGGCCGATCCATAAATCCCAATCCAGTGTCTTCGGGCACTTCGGGGTATCGTTCGGCTTCATCAAGCCTTGGGGCCAGATGGGGCGGTCTGTCCAACAATGTACCTCATATACATCGCCGATTACGCCAGACTGTATCCACTCCGCGATCTGCCGGCACCAGTCGAATGAGTTACCTTGGTTACCCATTTGGGTGGCTACCTTATATTTCTTCGCCAGTTTGGTAAGCAAACGCGATTCGTAAACGGAGTGGGTAAGCGGTTTTTGCGTATAGCAATGCTTGCCTAGCGTGATTGCGTGGGCGGTCACGCCGGCATGTGTATGGTCTGGGGTGGCTACCATAATCGCATCGATTGATTTACCCATCTCATCGAACATGACACGCCAGTCTTTAAAGCGTTTAGCCTTCGGATAGTCCTTGAAGGTCTTGTCCGCGTAGTGCCAATCTACATCGCATAAAGCTACGATATTCTCCGTGTTCATGTTGGCGAGGTTACGACGTCCCATACCGCCGACACCGATACCCGCGATATTCAGTTTGTCACTAGGAGCTGTATAGCCAAAGGATTTACCGAGTACAGAACCCGGAACGATCGTTAGTCCGGCTGCCGCTACGGCTCCGGTCTTGAGGAAACTTCTTCTCGAAATGTTTTTCATAACTATTAAATTTTAAGAAAACGATATTCTATAATGTTTGTAAATGAAGGTTGCGCCAAAGAACCTTGATGCCGCCACCATCATGTATTTGCAAAGCGATACGCCCTTGACCGGCTCCGATCTTTTCATCCCGGATGTTTACCATCTCCTCTCCGTTGAGCCAAGTCTGTACATTATCTCCTTGTACCCGGATACGCATCGTGTTCCACTCTCCTTGTTTTAGGATGTTCTCCTTCTCGTCCGGGATCTGTATCAACCATCCTCGTCCGTAGGATTCGTAGATACCGCCCGTGTCAAAGCCTTTGGGGGCGACTTCCACTTGCCAGCCGTTTACCTTTACATCTTTTTCTTCTACAAAGGAACGAATAAATACGCCAGAATTACCATCCGCTTCCTGTTTAAATTCCACGGTAAGGTCAAAATCGTCGTAATATTCCCGGGTGGCTAGATAGCCGTATTGTTTATCCGGGCCACTTTCGCATACTAATAAACCATCTTTTACATACCATAATTCTGTGCCGTATTTATCCCAGTTTGTAATGTCCTCGCCGTTGAATAAACGAGCCTCTCGTGTCTTGCGGGGAAGTTCCTTGATCTTGATATTACGGAACCATGCGGGATAACCGTGGTCTTGCAAACAAATCAAGCCTTTATGCGCTAATCCGTATTCAGGAGCGTTCGCCCATTTACCGCTGTTCTTACGGGAGAACCAATCATCAGACCATGCATCGAACTCTACGGTTTTGTGCCCGTTCATAAAGTAGGTGACATGTCCGTTGTCAAAAATAATCTTAGAGTTGTTCCATTCGCCGGCCGGATGTACTTTTATCGTGTTGAAGTCCGGTAAATACATCGCGTAATCCACTCCGCAACGTTGCCAATCTTCCAATGGCTCCGCGAAATTGATATCATCAATCAATTGATACTCGGGACCGGTAACGTAGGGAACCGGGAATTGAGGACGTTCTACCACATGATATAATAAACCGCTATTTCCTCCTTTCGAGATTTTCCAGTCCCACGAAAGCTCAAAATTCTCATAAGCCTTGTCGGTGACGATGTATCCGCTGGCATCGCTACCTTGCCCGTCCGCTTGGATGGTTCCGTTTACAACTTCCCAAGGTCCGGTCAAGGCAGTTCCGTTATAATCCCGCCAGCCATCCAAGGTTTCCCCATCGAATAGAAGTTCCCAACCTTCCGCTTTCTCTTGTTCGGTCAATGTGTTATGCTTCGTGTTATCACAGGCGATTAAACCGAAAGCAGCTGCCATTGCGAACGATACGATTGTTATTTTCATGTACGTATAGCTTTATTGTTAATACAAATTTGTCGGTGTTTTATATATGAGACAACTCTGGGGCAAGGGATACGTAAGCTCTTTTTCCTTTTTTATTTATTTTAACGGAAGTGTATGGCAATCGGTCATTTATTAGTCGGCAAACGCAGTAGTACTGACTTTGCCAAGTAATATATACAAACATCGCCAACGCAGTATATCTGATTTGGATACACTAAATACATTATATGATGTAGCCAAATGTTGCTGTAATAGTTATGGTATCAACGACTGAAGCTTTTCTTTACAGAAAATACTACAATAAGCCAGTAATCGAATACTTTATTTAAAGTGTTGATAATCAGCATTGTGAAAATATCATGATGTTTATGCTGAAACACGTACGTGTTTTCGAAAAAAGTCGTACATGTTTAAAAAAATTCATGTACGTGTTTTTCTATAAAATGATAGGGATACAATTATACATGTTTAAAAGTTACAATAACTCTACTTTACAGAGCTTTGTCATAAAAGATATCGCCGACATTTATTGAGTGAGTAAGAAAAGGTTGAAATGTGATAGCAAAAGGCGTTGGGGTACCATGAAAATTTACTACCACCATTCTATATGTACACTGTAAGTCCGTATAATATATGGAATAGCGGTAGTAATTGTAACAAACGAGAGTAAAAACGCCCGTTGTTTTTGCTGGATTTATTTGATTTGCTTAAACGCTTTTCCGAGCATATCCGTGATGTCGCTGGCGATCATGCTCTCTTCCGAGCGGAAAGCGGCGGCGAGATCACCGGCTGTGCCGTGCAAGAATACTCCGACTACAGCGGCAGTTTCCGGAGAATAGTCTTGCGCCAATAAGCTGAGGATGATGCCCGTCAGCACGTCTCCGCTACCGGCGGTTGCCATGCCCGGATTTCCGCAACTATTGAAATAAATGTTTCCTGCCGGAGAACAAATAGCGGTATAAGCACCTTTCAATACGATACAAATCTTATGTTCGGCGGCGAAAGATTGCGCTTTCATCAAACGGTCGTATGAGTTCGTGCTTTCACCCGCTATCCGATCGAACTCCTTCGGATGGGGAGTGAGGATGCTCCGTGGCGGGATCTTATTGAATAAGTCCTTGTTGGATGCCATTATATTAATAGCGTCCGCATCGATAACGACTGGTTTTGTGCTGGATTGCAGGATACGTTCGATCGCTGCTGCGGATTCTAAATGCTGTCCGAGTCCCGGTCCCATACCGACAGCGGAGTAACTACCTATCTCGGGAACCGTAGAGAAATAATCAGGATTTGCGTCTAGACTTAACATCGCTTCCGGGAAAGCGGTCTGGAAGATTGATTCGCCTCGGGTCGGGATATGCACGGTCAATAGTCCGGCTCCACTCCGTAAGCATGCCTTCGCGGATAATAGGGCGGCTCCCATTTTTCCTTTACTTCCGGCGATCAATAAAGCATGTCCGAACGTTCCCTTATGGGCGAAACGTTTGCGAGACTTTAACGAATAGGATATATCTTCTTCCGTAACCAATGAGTAAGGGGAAGCCGTCTCATAAATTGCGTCCGGATGGATTCCGATATCCAGTATTTTCCACTCGCCTACGTATTGTTCATTCTCCGGAAAAAGAAACGCCAGTTTCGGGAAGCCGAATGTCAAGGTTAAGCTGGCCTTGATGATCGCCTCCGAGTCATTCTTACGATTATCTTCCCCGAATAAGCCGGAAGGAATATCGATCGCTACGACTTCCGCCTCGGATTGGTTGATATAATTGACCATAGCGGCGAAACCTCCGGTGAGAGGACGGTTTAATCCCGAACCGAACAAGCCATCGATCACCACGTCTCGGTCGGTTAGCGTCGGCGGCTCAAAGTCACGGACCACTTCCGTAAATTCGATCCGTTCCATGTCGAGCAGACGCTGCTTGTTTTGCTCACACTCTACGGACAGATGCTCTGTCGGGTTGAATAAATACGTCTCTACCCGGTATGATTCCTCGTTCAAAAGGCGGGCGATGGCCAAAGCGTCGGCTCCGTTATTGCCTTGACCGGCGAAAATCACGATGCGGACCTGCTTGGAGTAGCGCCGGCAAAACTCATGGACGAACGTCGTAGCGGCACGCTCCACTAAGTCGATCGAACTAATTGGCTCGTGTTGAATCGTATATTGGTCGAGCTCCTTTACCTTGTCTGTAGCGAATATCTTAATCATAATTCTAGATGTCTGGGGTTTTATTCTGCTTACAAATGTATAACAAACTTTGGTATGTTGCTACACTTTTTTGTGCATCGCCGAAAAAGTTGTACATTTGTCCCCTCGAAAACCGAAAGATTTATGGACAGAATTCGTCTAAAAGACAAAGAATTTGAACTGTTTATTCCGGAGTCGGATATTCAGGCGGCTATCGCTAAAATGGCCGTTCAGATTAAAGCGGATGTGGAAGGGAAAAATCCTCTATTCGTGGGTGTGCTAAACGGGGCTTTTATGTTTGTCGCCGAGCTGATGCGTGAGCTGGATGTTCCGTATGAGCTGACATTCGCTCGTTATTCCTCGTATCAAGGAACTTCCAGTACGGGCATATTGAATGAGATCATGCCGGTGCAGGCTGATATTCGCGGACGTATGGTGATCTTATTGGAGGATATTATCGATACGGGCTTTACGATGAGCTACGTGATGGAGAAGCTTCGGAGCGAGGGTGCCGCCGATGTAAGATTGGCAACGATGCTTTTCAAGCCGGAATCCTTGAAATGCGAGTTGACTCCGGATTATGTAGGCTTACAGATACCCGCTGATTTTATCGTGGGACATGGTTTGGATTATGATGAGTTGGGCCGCTCATATAAGGATATCTACAAGGTTGTGGAATAAAATAGTATACATTATATATAATAAAGGAACAATAGTATGTTGAACGTGGTTATTTTTGGTGCTCCCGGTTCAGGTAAGGGAACACAAAGTGAGTTGATTATTAAAGAATACGGTTTGGATCATATCTCTACTGGCGATGTATTGCGTGGCGAGATGAAGGCTGAGACAGAACTGGGCAAGATCGCTAAGGATTATATCGAGAAGGGACAATTGGTTCCGGACGAGTTGATCGTTGATATGTTGGCGAATGTATTGGATAGCAAGAAGCCGGCTAAGGGCGTAATCTTCGATGGTTTCCCTCGTACGATCCCTCAAGCGAAAGCCTTGAAGAAGATGTTGAACGAGCGTGGAACAGACGTTTCCGTTATGTTGAACCTTCAAGTAGAGGAAGAGGAGTTGATCAAGCGTTTATTGGAGCGCGGTAAAGTATCCGGACGTTCTGACGATAACTTGGAGACGATCAAATCCAGACTGGATGTTTACCATACTCAAACAGCTCCTTTGGCAGACTACTATGTAGGTGAAGGCAAGCACGTGGCCATCAAAGGGATGGGAACAATCGAGGAAATCTTCGGTCGTATCAAAGAGGCGGTTAATAACGTAAAATAATTGAAATAAACCAATATGGCTGAATCGAACTTTGTAGATTATGTCAAGATCTATTGCCGCTCAGGAAAGGGTGGAAGAGGGTCTTCTCACTTCCGTCGTGAGAAATACATTCCGAAAGGAGGTCCCGACGGGGGCGATGGAGGGAGAGGAGGTCATGTGTATCTCCGTGGTAACCGGAATTACTGGACGCTCCTTCACTTGAAATATGAGCGTCATATCATGGCCACCAATGGTGAGAGTGGTAGCGCGAAGCGTAGCTCGGGTAAAGACGGGGAGGATCGAGTAATCGAGGTTCCTTGCGGTACGGTTGTTTACGATGCTGAGACCGGAGAGTTTATTTGCGACGTTACGGAAGACGGTCAGCAAGTGATGTTGCTGAAAGGCGGTCGTGGCGGTCTGGGGAATTTTAACTTCAAGACGGCTACCAATCAAGCGCCCCGTTATTCGCAACCGGGTGAGCCGGCATTGGAACGTACGGTGATTCTTCAGTTGAAATTGCTGGCCGATGTCGGTTTGGTAGGCTTCCCGAATGCGGGTAAATCTACCTTGCTTTCTGTCGTATCCGCCGCTAAACCGAAGATCGCTAATTATCCTTTTACTACGTTGGAGCCTAATTTAGGCATCGTGAGTTATCGCGATAACCGTTCGTTCGTAATGGCCGATATACCGGGTATTATCGAAGGAGCAAGCGAGGGAAAAGGTTTGGGACTTCGTTTCTTACGTCATATCGAACGTAATTCATTGTTATTGTTCATGGTTCCCGCTGAGGCAGACGATATCAAGAAAGAATACGAGATATTGCATAATGAGTTAGTGAAGTATAATCCGGAATTGCTGGATAAACGCCGTGTACTGGCGATCACCAAGAGCGATATGCTGGATGAGGAATTGATCGAGGCTTTGTCGCAAGACTTGCCGGAGGGAATTCCGTATGTCTTTATATCTTCTATCACGGGACTGGGTATTGTCGAGTTGAAAGACCTTTTATGGAAAGAGCTGAATAAGGAGAATTTCCATGAGGCAGAGCGAATTGTCCATAAGAATATAGATGTAAGCACGTTGGAATTTGAGGACGACGACGAATACATCTTCCCCGTGGACGAGGACGAGGATGACCCGGATGAGGAATACGAGGAATACTGGGACGATGATGAAGATGAAGATACAAGAAAATAAGCAAATAGAGGTGTCGCGGTTCTCCGGGTTAAGCGGATACCGCGACATTTCTCATTTTACGACAACACGTCATGGCGGCGTGAGTACGGGAACGTACGCTTCGATGAATCCGGGCGTTTATACCGAGGATGATCCGGGCTTCATCCGGAAGAACTTGGAACTTCTTTCGAATGCGGTCGGGATTTCCCTAGAGAATATGGTTATACCTCATCAGACCCATGAGGATCGAGTATTGGCGATCGACGCGTCTTTCCTTTCGCTGAATGATAAAGAGCGAAAGCTACGTTTGGAAGGCGTGGACGCTTTGGTGACGAATGTTCCGGATGTATGTGTAGCCGTATCTACGGCGGATTGTGTCCCTGTCTTGTTATATGCGCCGGATCGTAAAGTGGTAGCTGCCGTCCATGCGGGTTGGCGGGGTACGGTTTTACATATAGCTCGTAAGGCGGCAAGCTTGATGATCGAGGCATACGATTGCGATCCCACTCAATTGGTTGCCGGAATAGGTCCCTCTATCAGTCAAGCGGCATTTGAGGTGGGAGAGGAAGTCGTAAAAGCTTTTCAAATGGCGGGCTTCCCGATGGAGCGGATTCTTCGACGTAATGCGGAGACTCAAAAAGCGTATATCGATCTATGGGAAACCAACCGTTTACAATTGTTAGAGGCAGGATTGCTCTCCGAGCATATAGAGATCGCTGGCATCTGTACTTATATTCGGTATGAGGATTATTTCTCCGCTCGTCGCCTCGGTGTCAAAAGCGGCCGGATTCTTACCGGAATATGCTTGAAAAAATCTTAGTTATATTGGCTCAAACTTATAATAGACATGATTTCAATCACTCTTTCATCTGAGATATCGGAGGCTTGCCCCGATCTTCACGTGTTGGCTATCGCCTGTCAAGTAAAGAACACGGAGCCCGATGAACGACTTTGGGAAGAAATAACCCGTGTTGAGGAGGATATCCGTTCTACCTGTAAGATAGAGGATATTAATAAGTGGACTCCTATTTTCGCTACCCGTCAGGCTTATAAACGTCTGGGGAAAGACCCGAACCGGTATCGCCCTTCCGCCGAGGCGTTAAGACGACGGATACTTCGCGGGCTTCCTTTATATAAGATAGATACCTTGGTGGATATCGTCAATCTGGTTTCTATCCGTAGCGGTTATTCTATCGGAGGATTTGACGCAGATAAGATTGTAGGCGGATTGGAACTAGGTGTCGGAAAAGAGGGGGAAATTTATCACGGTATCGGACGTGGTGAATTGAATATCGCCGGTCTTCCAGTCTACAGGGATGGAGTAGCGGGTGTCGGAACGCCTACCAGCGATGAGGAACGTACCAAGATTGAAATGTCGACCACTTCATTGTTAATGATTCTGAATGGTTATTCCGGTAAGGAGGGCTTATTGGAAGCGGGTGGTTACTCGGTTGACTTATTAAAAAGATATGTCTCAGCGGTAAACGTGGAAGCGGAACTGATATGCCGAGAAAACAGAGGAAAAATAACGTTATAACCGTGTTAATATTGTTTACAAAGCGAAAAATGTCCATCTTTTATGCTAAAAAACATCTATAATCTTTTGTTTTAATCATTTAATCTATAAATTTGTCCCCAGTAATCAAATGTTATCATAAAATGATTGAATTAATTGGTACAAACGCCGGCCTTGTATGGAACGTTTTAAATGAAGGCGGTAAAATGAGTTTTAAGGCAGTGAAGAAAGCCACGAAGATTAAAGCGGAAAAAGATATGTACGCCGCTTTTGGTTGGTTGGCGAAAGAAGGTAAATTAGCTTTCGAGGAGATTGAAGGTGAAATGTATGTTTCTTTAGTGTAAACAAGAGGAACGTTTACAAGAATTAGGGAGGGCTGTTCGATTTTTTTGGACGGCCTTTTTATTTGTCCATACGTTTTCTGTCAAAATAATTAAGTCTACAGTTGGTTAATTCAATTCAAAAACTTACTTTTGTGTAGAATTTGGTGTGAAATGACCGAAGATCATAAGAGATTGTTAGCTGTATTTGAGGTTAGAGTTCGTGATTTGATGGCGTTATGCGATCAGCAGAAACGTAGAATTGACGAACTTACAGCTGCTTTGAGCCTTAAAGACGAGGAGTTGCGGCAGGCGAAGGATATGATTGAAGGATTGAATGCCAAATGTGATAACATGCTGACGGCGCGAATTGTTTCCACGAACGAGGAAGAGATGAAGAACGCCCGGATGCGGTTATCAAAATTAGTGCGGGAAGTAGACAAGTGCATCGCACTTTTAAATGAATAGAAGCGATGGACGAAGAATTTCTTATAAATATAGTGATAGCCGGAAAGAAATATCCGCTTACGATCAAACGTCATGAGGAAGAGTTGGCGCGTGCCGCCGCTGATCAGATCAACAGCAAGATTCTTCAATACAGGCAGCATTTCGCGGTCGAGGTGGATACGAAAGATTTGTTAGCCATGGTGGCTTTTCAACTCTCGATGCATAATCTGGAGTTGGAAAAACGGAATGATACAAATCCTTTTACGGATAAGATACAGGAGCTTACAACCGAGTTGGAAGGATATCTGAAGAAATAACATACATATTGTAAGAAGAGAGTTTCCGCACTGCTTTGCACGGTGAGACCGTGTGATGGTAGTGCTTTTTTTGTATATAAATAAATGAATCTTAAATTATTAGTTAAATGGTTGGAATGTATATAATCATACCGATAGTAACCTTCATCATTGGTGGGTTGCTTGCGTGGCTGGGCATGCGTTTCCTTCTGAAGTCGAAGTACGACTCCGTGCTTCAAGAGGCGGAGAAGGAGGCCGAGGTGATAAAGAAGAACAAGATGCTGGAAGTAAAGGAGAAGTTTCTTCATTTGAAAGCGGACTTGGAAAAACAGGTATCACAGCGTAACGCTAAGATCCAGTCTGTCGAGACTAAATTGAAACAAAGAGAACTGACGATGAATCAACGTCAGGAAGAGTTACAGCGTAGGAATAACGAGGTAGAGGCTGTAAAGGAGAATTTATCTTCTCAGTTGGAGTTGGTGGAGAAGAAGAAGCAAGATTTGGATAAACTTCATCAGAAGGAAGTGGAGCATTTGGAGGCTATCTCCGGGTTGTCCGCCGAGGAAGCCAAAGAGCGTTTGATCGAGTCCTTAAAGGATGAGGCAAAGACGCAAGCCGCTTCTTACATCAACGAGATCGTCGAGGAGGCGAAGATGACCGCTAATAAGGAGGCGAAGAAGATCGTGATCCAGTCTATCCAACGGGTAGCGACGGAGACGGCTATCGAGAACTCTATTACCGTGTTCCATATTGAATCGGACGAGATCAAAGGCCGTATCATCGGTCGTGAGGGACGTAATATCCGTGCTTTGGAGGCCGCTACCGGTATTGAGATCGTGGTGGATGATACGCCTGAGGCTATCGTTCTTTCCGGATTCGATCCGGTTCGCCGTGAGATCGCTCGTTTGGCCTTGCATCAATTGGTACAGGACGGACGTATCCATCCGGCTCGTATCGAGGAGGTGGTAACGAAGGTGAAGAAGCAAGTGGAAGACGAGGTCGTAGAGACTGGTAAGCGTACCGTGATCGATTTGGGTGTGCACGGTTTGCATCCGGAATTGATCCGTATGATCGGTAAGATGAAGTATCGTTCTTCTTATGGACAAAACTTGTTGCAACATGCTCGTGAGACGGCCAACCTTTGTGCCGTGATGGCTTCCGAGTTGGGCTTGAACCCGAAGAAAGCGAAACGTGCCGGATTGTTACATGATATTGGTAAAGTGCCCGATGATGAGCCGGAATTGCCGCACGCTATCTTGGGTATGAAGCTTTGCGAGAAATATAAGGAGAAACCGGATATTTGCAACGCCGTAGGCGCTCACCACGATGAGGTGGAGATGCAGACGCTGTTGGCTCCGATCGTACAGGTTTGCGACGCTATTTCAGGTGCTCGTCCGGGAGCACGTCGTGAGATCGTAGAGGCTTATATCAAGCGTTTGAATGATTTGGAACAATTGGCTTTATCGTATCCGGGTGTCGTCAAGACTTACGCTATCCAAGCGGGTAGAGAGTTGCGCGTCATCGTTGGCGCTGATAAGATTGACGATAAGGACACCGAGAACTTGTCCGCTGAGATCGCTAAGAAGATTCAGGATGAGATGACTTATCCGGGACAGGTTAAGATCACGGTGATCCGTGAGACTCGTGCGGTAAGCTACGCTAAGTAAGAATATTATTAATATAAATAAAAAAGGCCGGCTTGTGTAAGTCGGCCTTTTTTATATCTGTCGTTATCGATTTCCCAGATCGTCGTATAAAGTTTGTAATAGGACTTTTCCTTTCTCCAAGCGGGTCTCGTTTCCGCTTTCAGGTTCTTCTACTAAAATCTTGTTCCCTTCATTGTCGTATACGGAAACACCGGATTCGTCTATAAAGCCAAATCCATTATTGAATGTATAAAAGGCGTAATGCGGGACGCAAGGATTCAATATATCTTTGCTGAATGAGAACTCATCTGTGGGGAGACCCATCTGATTTAATAAGGTGGCTGCCAAATCGGTCTGGTTTGCGTACGTATCGATCACTTTAGGTTCAGCGATCGCTCCACCTAGCCATAGCATAGGTATGTGGAAACGCAAAGGTCCGTACTCCTGCATGTTTTCAGGGTAACGGTATCCGTGGTCGGAGACAAAGATGACTACCGTATTTTTCCATGCCGGCAGTTCCTTGAACGTATCAATGAAATTGCCGATACAGCTGTCCGTAAATGCGACGGAGTTTAGATAGGGATGCTCCAAATGGTGAAACGGGACCTCGAAAGGCTCATGGCTACTTAATGTTAGGAATGTACTTAACCAAGGTTTGCCGTCGACTGGTCTTTGCTTGATATCCTCGTAAAGATGCGAGAACGTGATATCGTCGTTTGCTCCCCATTTACTCAGACGGCTACTCAAGGGAAAATCACGGTCTGCCGTTATCTTGCTGTAGCCGGAACTATAGAAATAACTTTGCATATTCGTGAAATTGATATCACCTCCATAGAGCATATCTGCCGTATATCCTTCTTTGTTAAGACTCTTTGCGATAGATGGAAGGGTCTGGCTTTTCACCGGATACTTCATGATGGAGGTGGTGGGTTGGGCTAAATAGCCGTTCAATACGGAGACTAAGCCTCGATCGGTACGGAACGAGTTGGCATATAGGTTCGTGAATAATACACCCTCTTTGCTCAGCCGATTCAAGTTCGGCGTAATTCCCGGCTCACCGCCAACAGCCTCGATAGCATTTGCCGTGAAACTCTCCATGATGATAATGAGAATATTGGGACGAGTCGTTGTCAATAGTTTGACAGGCTCTGTAGGTATGGAATCTCCCGGGCATAAGGAGTCTTGGGCTTGAATGAGCGTATCGAATAAGGCTTTCCGCTTTTCCTCCGGGTAGAAATCGAATTGCGAGGCAAAATCCTGTTGCTTACTCAATGAGGCTATCAGACTGAAACACGGGTTGATCGCCGAATGATTCAAGAACTGGTTCTGGCTGAAATAAACCATGCCGACATTCGCCGTAGACGTAGTTACGCCTCCCCGGATCGGAATAAACAATATTCCCCCCGCTAAGAGGATGGCGAAAGTACTTCCCAATTGTTCCAATCCCGTAGGTGGAAAGCTAGGCTTTACTGGTGCGAACCGGAGGATGAAGGTGAACCAAGCATAGATACCTAGCGCATATGCCACGAATACCAATAATTGGATAAAGAACAATCCCAACGGAACACTCGCCATCGCATCGGCAGGCGATTGCAGGTAGAAGAATAAAGTAGCGTCCAACCTGAATCCCCAAAAGCTGTATAAAGCCACATCTACGGAGAAGATCGCAGATACCAGAATTCCCATGATCAAGAAGTACCCTTTCAATACCTTCTTCAACCAAGCGCCCGGAAGCCAAACTGATACTAGAGTCAATAGGAGAGGGATGGCCGTAAGGTATCCCGCTATCGTACAATCCAGCTTCAGCCCATGAAGCATAACCTGTAGGAAGTCCGTGAAGGTACAAGCCTCGGACAACGCATGCTGATAAAACATAAATACCGGTTTTTGAATAACAAAAACCGGTAGCCATGCGATAAAAACGATTAGTATGAATAATAATCTTTTTTTCATTTCGAATATAACTTTTCCCGTAACTCCGCGATAGCCGGATCTGTGATGTAATCATCGTAATCCATCATCTTATCGATGATACCGTTAGGAGTCAGCTCGATGATACGGTTCGCCACGGTCTGTATGAACTCGTGGTCATGACTGGAGAACAGGATATTTCCCTTGAATGTCTTCAACGTATTATTGAAGGCTTGGATGGATTCCAAGTCCAAGTGGTTGGTCGGAGTATCCAAGATCAAGCAGTTGGCGTCGGTGAGCATCATACGTGAGATCATACAACGCATCTTCTCACCTCCGGAAAGTACGCTTACCTTTTTCATAAGCTCCTCGCCCGAGAACAACATACGTCCGAGGAAGCCTTTCAAGAATACCTCGTTAGTATCCGGCGAGAACTGGCATAACCAATCGAGCAGGTTGATATCTGTATTGAAATATTTGGAGTTATCGAGAGGAAGATAAGAGGTCGTGATCGTCTGTCCCCACTGATACGTACCGGCATCCGCTTTCTCCTCACCGTTGATGATCTGGAACAAGGCGGTCATGGCACGAGGGTCGTGACTGATAAATACGATCTTGTCATCCTTCTCCACGAAGAAGTTCAAGTCCTTGAACAATACCTGTCCGTCGATACTCTTCGACAATCCTTTCACCTCTAGGATCTGGTTGCCCGGTTCGCGGTTAGGCGTGAACAAGATTCCCGGATAGCGGCGTGAGGACGGTTTGATCTCCTCGATATTCAGCTTCTCCAACATCTTCTTGCGACTGGTGGTCTGCTTGGACTTCGCTACGTTGGCGCTGAAACGGCGGATAAATTCTTCCAACTCTTTCTTCTTCTCCTCGGCTTTCTTATTCTGGTTCTGCTGTTGACGAAGGGCTAACTGGCTAGACTCGTACCAGAAGCTATAGTTTCCGGCGAATAATTGTAATTTACCAAAGTCGATATCCACGGTATGCGTACAAACGGAGTCGAGGAAGTGACGGTCGTGGCTAACAACCAATACGGTATGCTCGAAATTAGAGAGATAATTCTCCAACCAAGAAACCGTCTCAAGGTCCAAGTCGTTCGTCGGCTCATCCAATAATAGGTTATCGGGCTGTCCGAACAAGGCACGGGCCAATAAGACACGTACTTTCTGCTTACCGCTCAAGTCCTTCATATACATATAATGCAAATCCTCCTTGATGCCTAGTCCGCTCAATAGGTTGGCGGCGTCGCTCTCTGCGTTCCAGCCTTCCATCTCTGCGAATTTCTCTTCCAGTTCCGATACGCGGATACCGTCGGCGTCGCTGAAATCAGGTTTCTCGTAAAGGGCGTTTTTCTCGCTCATCACCTCCCATAAGGTCGTGTGCCCCATCAATACGGTATCCATTACCGTATATTCATCGAACGCGAAGTGATCTTGGCTCAATACGGAAAGGCGTTCGCCCGGTCCTAGGTTAACGCTACCTCTGGTAGGGTCCAATTGCTTGCTGATTACACGAAGAAACGTAGATTTTCCGGCCCCGTTAGCACCGATAATACCGTAGCAATTGCCCGGTGTAAACTTCATGTTCACATCCTGAAAAAGGATGCGTTTTCCAAACTGTACGTCCAGATTGTTAACTGTTATCATATTTCGTATACCTATTAAATTGCGATTGAGGATGCAAAGGTACGAAAAATATTGTTTATCTTATCATTGGATGTCATACATCCCGCTCGTTCTCTCCCTTTTTTAGGCTAATTATCTTTTGGGCGTTGAGCGGTGAGATAACGCTTTTCCCGGTTTTGGCTTCCAGCTCTAATCGGGCGTTACGAGCCACCTCGCCTCCTTGTTGGGCGACATTTATGTGCTCGCTAAAGGTGTCTGGTTCCGATGCTTCTGATATTTCCTTGGTAGATAACTCGGCCAGCATGTTTAATACAAGCTCTTTGTTTGTCATATTATCTCGAAGATTCTCTTTTCTTAATCCTTTGAATCGTTTATATTCCTTGGAGGTCATGTCGGACCATGACTTATAGATTATGTCGGTTAATGTAGCGAAATGGAGGCCTTCTTCCAGTCCTCTCTTCTTCCATTCGTCTGTTAGATCTTTCCGTATCTCGATGGATTTCAATCGTTGGTTGATCCAATTATCCGAATAGCCCAATCGTTTATAATCGGCCATGGCTTGCTCGATAGACAATTCCGGGTCTTGCATTTGATCCAAACGTTCCTTCGCTACTTGGGCGATCCATAACTTAAAAGGTTCTGCTTTTGGAGATGGTACTGATTGGATAAGGCGGAAGAGTTGCTCGGTATTGGCTACGTCGGTTAAATATTTCTTGCCATCAGCGGCCTGCATTTTCAGTTGACTACAATTTGTAGTCAACTCGCTACCTTCTCTTTTCAATCTGGTTTTTAATACACTCCAGTATTTTCGAGGGTTGGGGCTATCTGTTAAAATAGATATAACATCAACGATCGAGAAATACCATTCCTCTTGTTCGTCATCCCATATGGCGCGAACTTTTCTTTCTTCGAATAAGCGGATAGATTCTTTTTGTGTCATTTGTAGTTGCTTTGAGTAGTTATAGACAAAGGTAAATGAGAATTTAGTATATCCATAGTTTAATAGTTTGATTAAAAGTTTATTTATCGCAAAGTAAGTATATTAATCTCATTTAAGCAAACGATACGCGGTTTAAATGAGAAGGTACGAAAAATATTGCTTATCTTTGCATTATACATTAATATCCAATTGTGTAATGAATAAACAATCTGTCATATCTCTTCTTCGGAAAGCAAAGCAGCCTTTGTCGCAGAGTTGCGGTGTAAAGCAGTTGGGGCTTTTTGGCTCTACTGTTCGTGAGAGCAATACGGAAAGTAGTGATGTGGATATATTGATCGACTTTGAGGATGATAAAGAGACTTATTCCAATTTCCTTTTGGCTTGTGAGATATTAGAGAAGCTTTTTGACAGATTGAAAGTGGACATAGTCACCCTTAAAGGGTTAAGCCCTTTTATTGGCCAGCAGATATTAAAGGAGGTAGAATATGTGTAAGACCCCTATCGCTTATTTGCTGCATAGTAGGGCTTTATGCGATTTTGGCTGTGTGCGACCTCTGTTTTATGGGAGAACCATGGTGCCGATACCTGCATAACGTGGGGATTATCGTGGGGTGCGTGTGCTTTATCAGCCTCACGGCGACCTGTTTGGAGCGAGGGCTTTGTCGGGTAAGCGGTTTTCTGGCGGGGAGCAGCTTCTTTGTTTATGCTTATCATGGGATGCCGTTGGCGTTGGCTATCAAGGTGGTGGTTCGGTATCTCCCTCCGGGGTCTGAGTTAGAGGTGATAGGCTTGTATTTGGGATCTGCCTGTGTGGTGATAGGGATCGGACTCGCTTTGTATGGCGGGATGAGGCGGTGTGTCCCTTCCTTTTTATTGCTGATTACTGGTGGACGATAGTTCTCATCACTAAAATGGCTTGTCTGCGTAATTCGCTTATTCGTGGCTTTTTGCTTGGGATGGGCGCTTTTCGCTGACAAGCCATTCCTTTGAATAGACTGAAATAGCGGGAATAGAGGGGAGAAAAGAGAGGATTTGGTTGTCTTTTCATGCTGCGGATAGGCATTGTAAGGTTGTTACGATCCAGTTGTAGGGTGTTTACGGCGGCGTTGTTAGTTGCTTTCGACTACGAATGCTATTGTTTTCGAGTGAAAAGTCTATTGTTTTCGAATAAGAAGTCTATTGTTTGTATGTTTGAGGGTGATAAGAGACGGGAATCCTCGCTAGAATAAAAGCTCCAAAAACGATATATCCTTGGAAGATAACTAATTGCGGATTTTTATTCTCAAATATGGAAACCGACTGTACTCTGGGGCGAAATATTCGATTCTCTGGAGCTTTAGAATACAAAATGTCAGAATGTCAAATTGGGCGATCTTCTATTATTAACAAAGGAAATCTCATTATCTTAGGGCAATGTCATATGTTGTAGAGACGGGGCGTGCCCCGTCTCCCGTATCATGTGCGATGGATTCATGTTTCTTTGGCTATGGATGAAATTTGGTATGGTTGCCTTGTTTTTATCTGAATAATAAGGCTGGATTGGAAATAAATATCTACTTTTGTGCTCTAAAACATTAAAGTAAACGAAAATAGAAAGATGGCTGCAACGAAACGAATGAAACGTGCCTTGGTCTCTGTGTTTCACAAAGACGGGCTGGACGAAATCCTAAAGAAATTGCATAGCGAGGGTGTGAGCTTTGTATCAACAGGTGGTACTCAATCATTTATCGAGTCATTGGGTTTGCCTTGTGATGCGGTAGAGGACTTGACTTCTTATCCGTCTATTTTGGGCGGTCGTGTGAAGACGCTTCATCCGAAGGTGTTCGGTGGTATCTTGGCTCGCCGCGAGAACGAGAATGACCAGAAACAATTAGCCGAATATGAGATCCCGGAGATCGACTTGGTTATCGTTGACCTATATCCTTTCGAGGAGACTGTCGCTTCCGGCGCTGAGGAACAAGCGATTATTGAGAAAATAGATATAGGCGGTATCTCTTTGATACGTGCCGCCGCGAAGAACTTCAAGGATGTGGTAATCGTAGCTTCCAAGGCTCAATACCAGCCGTTGATGGATCTTTTGAACGAGAAGGGCGCTGAGACAAGCATCGAGGATCGTAGATGGTTCGCCAAAGAGGCGTTCGCCGTTTCCTCGGGTTACGACTCCGCTATCTTCAATTATTTTGATGGCCGCGAAGGTTCCCATTTCCGTGCAACGGTAGATAGTCCGATGCATTTGCGTTATGGCGAGAATCCTCATCAAGCCGCTAAGTTCTATGGTAAGTTTAACGATATGTTCGATCAAATCCATGGAAAAGAGATTTCTTACAACAACTTATTGGATATCGACGCTGCCGTGAACTTGATCGATGAGTTCGACGAGCTGACGTTCGCTATCTTAAAACATAATAACGCTTGCGGTATCGCTTCCCGCGGTAATGTGGTTGAGGCTTGGAAAGAGGCTTTGGCCGGTGACCCGGTTTCCGCTTTCGGTGGCATCTTGATCACGAATACTACGATTAACAAGGAAGTGGCCGAGGAAATCAACAAGATTTTCTTCGAGGTGATTATCGCTCCGGCTTACGACGCTGACGCGCTGGAGGTACTTCAACAGAAGAAGAACCGTATCATCTTGATCCGTAAGGATTGCAAGACTTGCCCGATGCAGTTCCGTTCTTTATTGAATGGTGTCTTGATGCAGGAGAAGGACTTGAGCATCCAAGGTAAGGCTGATTTGGAGCCTATGACGGATAAGCAGCCGACAGCCTCGGAGGTTGAGGACCTGTTGTTCGCCAACAAAATCGTGAAGAACAGCAAGTCCAACGCGATCACCTTGGTGAAGAACAAGCAGCTTTGCGCCAGCGGTATCGGGCAGACCTCTCGTGTGGACTCTTTGAGACAAGCCATAGAGAAGGCTAAATCATTCGGCTTCGACTTGAATGGCGCCGTGATGGCTTCCGACGCTTTCTTCCCGTTCCCCGATTGCGTTGAGATCGCAGACCAAGCAGGTATCACGGCCGTAATCCAGCCGGGAGGCTCTATCAATGATAAGTTGTCTGTCGAGTACTGTAACCAACATGGTTTGGCTATGGTGAAGACAGGTGTTCGTCATTTTAAACATTAATAATAAGACTAATGGGATTGTTTTCTTTCACACAAGAAGTTGCCATAGATTTGGGTACCGCCAATACCATTATCACGTGTAATGATAAGATGGTGGTAGACGAACCTTCGGTGATTGCTTTGGATGCTCGCTCGGACAAGGTGCTGGCTGTCGGTAAGGTGGCCCGTGAGATGTAC
Source organism: Parabacteroides distasonis ATCC 8503 (assembly GCF_000012845.1). Lineage (NCBI taxonomy): Bacteria > Pseudomonadati > Bacteroidota > Bacteroidia > Bacteroidales > Tannerellaceae > Parabacteroides > Parabacteroides distasonis. The sequence goes on along the minus strand of NC_009615.1, from coordinate 2,241,015 downwards.
GAGAAGACGCACCCGAATATTCGTACCGTACGACCGCTTCGTGAGGGAGTTATCGCGGATTTTTACGCTGCCGAGCAAATGATTCGCGGCTTTATCAAGATGGCGAGCGGAAGGAAGCGCTGGTTCGCTCCGTCCTTACGTATGGTGATCGGTATCCCTTCAGGTAGTACGGAGGTAGAGATACGTGCCGTGCGAGACTCTGCCGAGCATGCCGGTGGACGTGATGTGTACATGGTTTTTGAGCCGATGGCTGCCGCTATCGGTGTCGGTATAGATGTCTTGGCCCCCGAGGGTAATATGATCGTGGATATAGGCGGTGGTACTACCGAGATCGCTGTCATCTCCTTAGGTGGTATCGTGTCGAATAAATCAATCCGTATGGCGGGTGACGATTTAACGGCTGATATCGTGGAGTATATGCGTCGCCAACACAACGTGAAGGTGAGTGAGCGTATGGCCGAGCGTATCAAGATCAACGTGGGTTCCGCGCTTACGGTATTGGAGGACGCTCCGGAGGATTACGTGGTTCACGGCCCGAATCAGATGACTGCCTTACCGATGGAGGTACCCGTCTCTTATCAGGAGATTGCCCACTGTTTGGATAAGTCTATCTCGAAGATAGAGGCGGCTATCTTGAGTGCCTTGGAGCAAACCCCTCCCGAGTTATATGCCGATATCGTGAAAAACGGTATCTATTTGGCTGGCGGTGGCGCTATGCTTCGCGGTTTGGATAAGCGCTTGCGGGATAAGATGAATATCCAGTTCCATATCGCCGAGGATCCGTTGCATGCCGTGGCGAAAGGTACGGGAGTCGCTTTGAAGAATATTGAGAAGTTTAATTTCTTAATCCGATAAGAGTAAATAATTGAGAATTGAGAATTGAAAGTTGAAAATTAGCAAGCCGATAGGTCTGGTTCTTTTCAATTTTCAATTCTCAACTTTCAGTTTTCAATTCCTATGCGTAAGTTACTAGAATTCCTGATCGGGAAGAGGCATTGGTTTTTGTTCATTCTGCTTGAGGCTGTTTCGTTGATGTTGGTCTATCGTAATAACGCGTACCAACGGAATATTATATTCAGCTCAGCGAATGTCGTGACAGGATATATCGCCTCGATATCCGGATCTGTCACTTCTTATTTGAATCTTCGGGATATCAATAAGGAGTTATTGGAGCGTAACGGACAGTTGGAATTGCAAATGCTGGATCTGCAAGATCAGTTAGATGCGCTGATTGCGGATACGGTTAGTTTTAAGGGATTTGCGCCGGATTCGACGGAGCAATTTCCTTATTCGTTTGTCGTGGCGGATGTAGTGAACAACAGTGTCACGCATTTGTCTAATTATATTACCGTGGATAAAGGGAAGCTGGACGGGATCATGCCCGATATGGGAGTTGTCTCGGAACGAGGTGTGGTGGGTATCGTATCGACGGTTTCCGATCATTTCTCCGTGATCATTCCGTTGCTGAATCCTAAGTTCCGGTTGAGTTGTAAGGTATTAGGTAGTAGTTATTTCGGGTCATTAAGCTGGAATGGACGCAATACGCTGTACGCCAACCTCGATGAGTTGCCGCGCCATGTGGAGTTCCAGAAAGGCGATACGATCGTGACGAGCGGTTACTCAGCCGTATTCCCCTCGGGTATTATCGTAGGTACGGTCGCTGATTTCGAGAAACAACACGATGATAATTTCTATTCATTACAGGTAGAGTTGGCTACGGATTTCCAAGCGTTGAACAACGTGCGTATTATCAAGAATTTCCGTCAGACGGAGCAAATTGGTGTAGAACAAGAGGCGAAAAGAAATGATTAATAATTTACTGCGTGGTTTCATATATTTCGTGGTGTTTGTGTTGATTCAGGTCTTGATCTTGAACAACATTCATTTCTTGCGGATCGCTACCCCGTTTCTGTATCTCTATTTCATTATTAAGATGCCGGTCGGTAGCTCACGGACGCAAGTCGTTTTCTTCTCTTTCATAGCCGGGGTGGTTATCGATACATTCAGCAACACACCGGGTATGCATGCGGCCGCCTGTACATTGGCGGGATTTTGCAGGGAGCCGTTAATCCGTGTATTCATGGGGAAAGATTTGCCGGAAGGTATTTACCCGTCTTATAAGACCTTTGGTTTCGGAGGCTTTTTCCGATATGTGTTATCGTTTGTGTTGATACAACATACGACTCTTTTCGCGATTGAGTCGTTGACTTTATTTGACCCGTTGTTTCTGGTTGTCCGTATCCTCTCGAGCGTGGTGATGACAACCTTATTGATTTGTACGGTAGAAGCATTCAATATAGAGTCTCAGAAAAGTGGAGAATAATACCAAGTATGAGTTTGAGAACAGGCGCTATGTCTTAGGTGGGGCGGTGATCCTGTTGGTTATCATCTTTATTATCCGTTTGTTCATCCTTCAGGTGGTCGACAACGATTATAAAGCTTGGGCGGATAGTAACGCTTTCTTGAAAAAGACCTTATATCCTTCCCGAGGCATGATGTACGACCGTAATGGTAAATTATTGGTCTATAACCAGCCCGCTTACGACGTGATGCTTATCATGCGTGAGATACAGCCTTTCGATACCCTCGATTTCTGCGATGTGCTGGGCATCACGAAAGAGCAATTCCTCAAACGTATAGCGGATATTAAGAACCGGCGGTTAAATCCCGGTTATTCTTCCTATGTCCCTCAAGTATTTATGAACCAGCTTTCCGCGCAGGAATATGGCGTGTTGCAGGAGAAGTTATACAAATTTCCCGGCTTCTATATACAGAATCGCACGATCCGCCAATACGAGTATCCCAATGCCGCTCTTGTGCTGGGAAATATCGGCGAGGTAAACCGGAAAGATATAGAGAGTGACTCTTATTATACACAAGGCGATTACTCCGGCAGGACCGGGATCGAACAATCGTACGAGGAATATTTGCGGGGCGTGAAGGGTGTCGAGATCCTGTTGCGTGACGCTCACGGACGTATCAAGGGGCGATACGAGGAAGGCCTGCACGATATCCAGCCGGAATCCGGCAAAAACTTGAAATTATCCTTGGATATGGACTTGCAGGCTTATGGGGAGAAGTTAATGCAGAATAAATTAGGGGGTATCGTGATGATAGAGCCGGAGACAGGGGAGGTGCTTTGTATGGTTTCCGCCCCTACGTATGATCCGAGTATCTTGATCGGGCGCCAGCGGGGAAAGAACTACGTGGCTTTGCAGAAGGACCCGTTGAAACCTCTGTTCAACCGTCCGCTCATGGCGCAATATCCTCCCGGATCTACTTTTAAACCGACCCAAGGTTTGATCTTCTTGCAAGAAGGTGTGATTACCCCGGAAACTCAATATACCTGTGCGCATGGATACACCTTCCGGGGTGGTAAGCCGGCTTGCCACGGGCATCCGTCTCCTCTGAATCTGGTCGGGGCGTTGGCGACCTCTTGTAACTCTTTTTTCCCTTGGGGACTGCATGATATGATCGACAGCCGGAAGCGATATCCCTCGGTACAGGAGGCTTTTGAGGTTTGGAAGAATCACATGGTCTCAATGGGATATGGCTATAAGTTGGGAATTGATCTTCCGGGAGAGAAGCGAGGGTTCATTCCGAATAGTAAGTTCTACGATAAGGTGTACCGGGGACGTTGGAATTCCAGTACGGTTATCTCGATCGCTATCGGTCAGGGTGAGATATTGGCTACGCCTTTGCAAATCTGTAATTTGGCGGCTACTGTCGCTAATCGGGGATATTATATTACTCCGCATGTCGTAAAAGAGATTCAAGACACTCCGCTGGATACATTATATAGTAAGAGGCATTATACATCGGTGGATACGCATTATTATAGTTATATTGCCGAGGGTATGCGAGGGGCTGTTACGGGAACCGCTTATGGTGGAACCTGTCGTGGGGCGGCTTTACCGGATATCGAGGTTTGTGGAAAGACGGGAACGTCGGAGAATCCGCATGGTAAGGACCATTCTATTTTTATGGGATTCGCTCCTTATCAAAAGCCGAAGGTCGCCATTGCCGTGTTTGTGGAAAACGCCGGATTCGGTGCTACCTATGCGGTGCCTATCGGTAAATTGATGTTGGAGAAATATTTGAAAGGAGAAATATCCGAGGCTAACAAGGCGACGGAGGAATATATTATGAATGCCGTAATACTACCGAACAATGCGCTATAGGAAAACGGAAATATGGAAGTCGGTAGACTGGATTACCATTTTGTTGTATTTGATTATGGTAATCGCCGGTTGGTTTAGTATTTGTGGGGCGAGCTACGAGTTTGATAACGTTGGCTTGTTCGACCCGTCGGGCCGTCCGGGGATGCAGATGATTTGGATCGGTACCTCACTCGCCCTTATTTTCGTCATATTGATGCTGGAAAGTGACTTCTTCGATATATTCGCCTATCTGATCTATGCGTGCGTGATCGTATTGTTGATCGCCACTATATTTTTAGCACCTAATATCAAGGGATCGCATTCTTGGCTCGTATTGGGACCTATCCGTTTGCAACCAGCGGAGTTGGCTAAGTTCGCTACCGCTTTGGCCGTGGCGAAGTTTATGAATGGCTATGGCTTTAAGCTAACGACGGTCAAGAATTTCTCAATCACTTTGTTCTTGATCTTCTTGCCGATGGTTTGTATTCTTTTACAGAAAGAGACGGGGTCGGCATTGGTTTACTTGGCATTCTTCCTGATGTTATACCGGGAAGGAATGACTGGATATATTTTGTTGATAGGAGTTTGTGCGGTCGTCTTTTTCGTTACGGGAATGAAATATTCAGAGGTGATGGTGGGTATTACCCCATTGGGTGAATTAATCGTCTCTTGCCTTGTCTTATTAATAACCATGGGATTAGTTGGGAGTGTCCGTAAGGATTATATAAGCGTTAAGATCATGCTTGGGGGAATTGCTTCGACATTCTTGATCGGGTATGTCGTTTCTTTGTTTGTCCCGGTAAACTTCGCTTGGATATCGATAGGCTTGGTAGGAGCCGCGTCAATCTATTTATTCTATTTATCCATTCGAAACTGGGTATGGCATTATGCGTTAATCGCTCTGTTCGCTTTAGGTTCTATCTGTTTCCTATTTTCTGTGGATTATGTGTTTAATGACATATTGGAACCTCACCAACAAATTCGTATTAAAGTCTCTTTAGGCTTGGAGGATGATCCAAGCGGGGCGGGGTATAATGTGAATCAGTCCAAGATCGCTATCGGTTCCGGAGGATTATCCGGAAAAGGATTCTTGAATGGGACGCAGACCAAATTGAAGTATGTGCCGGAACAGGATACGGATTTTATCTTTTGTACGGTAGGCGAGGAGCAAGGCTTTTTGGGAGCCTCTGCCGTATTGATCGTATTCGGACTTTTTATTCTTCGTCTGATTGTATTGGCGGAGCGGCAAGATAATGCTTTCGGGCGAGTCTATGGCTATAGCGTAGCCTCCATATTCTTTTTCCATCTGGCGATTAATGTCGGCATGGTGACGGGATTGACTCCGGTTATCGGCATTCCCTTGCCTTTCTTTAGCTATGGAGGTTCCTCGCTTTGGGGATTTACGATCTTATTGTTTATTTTTCTTCGTTTGGACGCTTCTCGGAAGGAGCGTTAGTGGAAGAAGGTAAGACCCGTAAGCCGATTTCCTGAATGCCCGGAAGTTGGTCGTTACGCATCCCCTGCCGGAAGCTAAAGGTATATTGCCCTTTAACGGGGAAATAGTAAGCAGACCGTATCGGGAAACTGGATTGAAACAGGGAGATCCCGTCCCCATACCATTTCCCAAACTCATCAGCTAACATACATTCGATCGTATCCCTTTTTAAAGGACCTATCGGAAGTTCCTCGCTGCAAAATACCCATAGGTTCTGATATGGATACATATTATTGTTCCGTACTTCCAAGGTTAGGTCGTACGGAATCGATATATCCTTAATCAAGAAAGTGAAATAGTACTCCTTATCCTTCTCCCACGAGGTGTTTTGGATAGCTTGATACTGATCGTATACAGCTTCATTCTCGCAAGAGAAGCATAAGAAGCATGTTACACAGGCGGCAATGAACTTTTTAAGCCTCAGGCTTTGTCTCTGGCCTATTCTCCGTTTTATCAGGTCTGGCCTGTTTGATCGGTTGCTGAGGTTTGTCATTATTCGCAGGCTTGTCATTGTTGGATTGCTTATCGTTATTAGCTCTCGGCCTTTGTTTCGGGCGATTGTTTCGGTTGCTCTCCCTGTTATTATCACGGTTGTTCTCCCGATTCTCCCGACTGTTTTCCCGGCTATTATCTTTGTTATTCTCCCGGTTATTCTCTCTGTCCCGGTTATTCTCACGATTGCTATTCCTATTATTTCCTCCGTTGCGGCGATTATTGCCACCGGCTCCGTTTCCTCCGTTGTTCTTATTCTCAGAAACAGGTGCGTCGGTGTTGGTAACTGCCGTCGCGGTGGTGTTAGCTCCGTTCCCGTTTCCATTGTTCTCGCCATTATTCTTGTTGGCAGGACGTTTTTTCTTTTTCTTTTTAACAGAGTCGAAACGTGTGACGCTTTCTTGCCCAAGAATATCTTGAGCGTCTCGTTTCGGTGGTTGTGGCTTCGTATCCGCCTCTAGAGATATCGGCTTCATGCCTTTCTTATTCATGTTAATGACATCGAAAGCACGGCTTGCCGGAATCGTGATAAGATTAGCCGCAAATGATTTATCCGTAGAATAGGTAATTTCCCGTTTGAAAATATCCGTCTTGAAATGATAGTAATTATTATCTTTGGTCTCCAAGACAATCTCCCGGGAAGGAAGGCGTTTCTGGGCTTCCACATATGTATCTACCTCATAATTGATACAACATTTCAATTTAGCGCATTGTCCGGCCAATTTCTGGGGATTCATGGAAATATCTTGATAACGGGCAGCTCCGGTAGCGACCGATACAAAACTTGTCATCCAACTGGAACAGCAAAGTTCTCTACCGCAAGGGCCGATACCACCGATACGTCCGGCTTCTTGACGAGCACCGATCTGCTTCATCTCGATACGAACACGAAAAGCCTCCGCTAGCACTTTAATTAGTTGACGGAAATCTACACGTTCATCCGCTATATAATAAAAGATCGCCTTATTACCGTCACCTTGATACTCTACATCACCGATTTTCATATTCAATCCTAAATCGGCAGCGATTTGCCGCGAGCGAATCATAGTGGCATGTTCCTTTGCTTTCGCTTCCTCATATTTCTCGATATCGGTCGGTTTTGCCTTTCGGTAAATCCGTTTTGGCTCAGCTTCCGTGCGCACGTTGTTCTTCTTCATTTGCAGCAGAACCAATTTTCCCGTTAAAGAAACCGTACCGATATCATGACCGGGACTTGCCTCTACGGCTACTATATCACCTTTTTCCAAAGGTATTTTAGCACTATTCAAGTAATACCCTTTGCGGGTATTTTTAAATTGAACCTCTACGAAGTCAGTCGAGCCTTCCGCGTCGGGTACATCGCACAACCAATCATAGGTATTCAGTTTATTGTTTTGCCTTTTGCTGCAACCTTTGCAGCCCATATGGCTACTTCCTTTATCTAATATGAAATCCATTTATTTTTAATTTGTAAGAGGGCCATCGACATAACCACCCAATTTATCTAAATATGCAAAAATAGTGATTTATTCCCATTCAAAATCATAGTTATGATTTTTTCAGTTATAAAAAAAGACCCGAAGATAGGTGTTATACCTAACCTTCGGGCCTTTTCTTATATATTTACACGATTAGTCTACCAACCCATGGCTCTTGAATACCTTGTGGATTGTTTCCAAAGCGTAATCTAGTTGCTCTTTCGTGTGGGTAGCCATAAGGGAGAAGCGGATCAGTGTATCCTCGGAAGCAACTGCGGGAGCTACTACCGGGTTTACGAAGATTCCGGCCTCAAATAATTCTTTTACGATAAGGAATGTCAAGTCGTTGTCACGGATAAACAACGGGATGATCGGGGTAGAAGTATGTCCGATCTCACAACCCATGTTACGGAAACCATCCAATGCGTAATGAGTCAAATCCCATAAATGTTGGATACGTTCCGGTTCGCTTAACATAATATCTAATGCCGCGTTCGCTGCGGCAGTAGCGGCAGGCGTATTGCTTGCGCTAAAGATATAGGAACGGGAGTGGTGACGTAAGTAATTGATAACCGGTTCGTCTGATGCGATAAAACCACCGATAGAAGCGAAAGACTTACTGAAAGTTCCCATGATCAAATCAACATCGTTCGTAACGCCGAAGTGATTACAAGTACCGCGGCCATGATCACCGAATACACCGATACCATGAGCCTCGTCAACCATTACACTTGCGTTATATTTCTTTGCGAGAGCTACGATTTCCGGTAATTTAGCGACATCACCTTCCATGCTGAAGACACCGTCGATAACGATAAGTTTCACCTTGTCTGGCTCGCATTTCTGGAGTTGTTTCTCCAAGGAGTCCATATCGTTATGCTTGAATTTCAATTTCGTGGAGAAAGAAAGACGATGTCCTTCGATAATGGATGCATGATCCAACTCATCCCAAAGGATATAGTCCTCACGTCCGGTGATACAGGATACAACACCTAGATTAACTTGGAAACCTGTAGAGTATACGATGGCGTCTTCTTTACCAACAAATTCTGCTAAACGTTTTTCCAACTGGAGGTGTAAGTCCAACGTTCCGTTTAAGAAACGTGAGCCGGCACAACCTGTACCATACTTTTTAATGGCCTCGATCGCTGCTTCTTTTACTTTAGGATGATTGGTTAATCCTAAGTACGCATTAGAACCAAACATCAAGACTTTCTTCCCGCTGATTAGAACTTCCGTGTCCTGATCGCTCTGGATTTCCCTGAAGTAAGGATAGATTCCCATTGCCATGGCTCTTTGAGGAGCGTCGTACTTTGCTAGTTTCTCTTGTAAAAGTTTCATATTATTATAAAAGAGAATGATTTATCTCGCTATTTATTTATTCTAATAAAGAACACAGGTTCGCCGCATACATAATCCCATGTTTCGGCAAATCCAGCCGCAAAAATAGTAAAAAAATAACTTATAGTAGTCGAAATGCTTTAAAAGTTTTATAAAAGCATTATTTTTGTCCTCTCAAATAAAAAAGAAGAAGTGAGGATGAGCGAACGGGATATAAAAGTACAAGCTATCATAAACCCTATATCAGGTGTAGGGTCGAAGCGCAAGATACCTAAGATGATCGAAGGGATCTGCTCGAAAAAGAACTGTTCGTTAAACATTTCTTTTACAGAGTATGCAGGCCATGCCAGCGAGTTGACTCGGCAAGCCATAGAGGAGGGAGCTGAATATATTTTGGCGGTAGGCGGTGACGGGACGGTGAATGAGATAGCGAGAGCTATGATCCATTCGAATGCGATCTTAGGTATCATCCCGAAAGGTTCGGGCAATGGCTTAGCTAGAGAATTGCACATACCGATGGACGTGAAAAGAGCTATCGATCTGATCGCGAAAGGGCATGTTACGACGATAGATTGCTGCCGGGCGAACGGACAGGTCTTTTTCTGTACCTGTGGAGTCGGTTTTGATGCCGCCGTCAGCCAGAAATTCGCGAATGAGAAACGGCGCGGCTCTCTTACTTATATAAAGAATACGATAGAGGAGTATCTGAGCTATAAGCCTGAGCCTTATGAATTGGTGGTGGATAATCAGACGATCAAGGAGAAGGCGTTTCTAGTCGCTTGCGCGAATGCTTCGCAATATGGTAATAACGCGTTTATCGCTCCGCACGCGAATATACAGGACGGACGGATGGACGTTACGATCTTATCCCCTTTTATGCCATTGGATATCGCTCCTTTGGCCATTCAATTGTTTACCAAACAGATTGATCGGAATAGTAAGATTAAGACGATGAAAGCCCAGCAAGTCACGATTATTCGCCAACATCCGGGCGTGATGCACTTGGATGGAGAACCGATCATGGCAGATCGCCGTATCGATATTACGGTGGAACCAAAAGCCTTACATGTGCTGACTCCGGAGGTTGTGTCTTTCACCAAGGAGGTACATAATTTATTTGACGAGGTAACTCGCTTCTTCGATAAAAAGCTTCCTTACATTTTCAAGTAAAAGTCTTTAGCTATAGCGGTGAATTCTTCGCTATATCGATGCCGCTCGATTTCTAGAGTCAGATGAGACGACTTGGGCTTTGCTACCGGCGTCGCTGAGAGTTCTATTAATAAACGCTTAGGAGGGGCGTCCGGTATGGGGGAAACGTGGGCTTCTCTCGATGGAGACAAAGACTCTTCTCGAGCGATGTCTATTAAAGACTCCCGTTGCTCGAAGGGAAGCACCAAGGCGATATTTCCTTCGGGTGCCAACAGTTTGCGGCTATCACGCAATAAATCCGGGAGTGATAGAGTATCCGTATGCCGGGCTAGATTACGTTTAGTATCCGGGCATTTCAATGAATCAATAAAATAGGGTGGGTTGGATACGATCAAGTCATATTTGATATTCTCATCCGGCATATATTCGGAGAGCGAGGTTTGATAGACTTGTATCCGGTTGGCGAAAGGCGATTTCGCGATGTTTTCCTGAGCTTGTAAACATGCGTCTGAATCTATATCGATAGCGTCTAAAATCGCGGTGCTACGCTGCGCCAGCATGAGGGCGATCAATCCCGTTCCGGTTCCCACATCCAAAATCCTCTGACATCTCTCTGTGCTAGCCCATGCCCCAAGCAAAACGCCATCCGTTCCGACTTTCATGGCACATTTATCGTGCCATACCGTAAATTTCTTGAATTGAAAATAAGGATTTGCCATATCTCTATCGATTGTATGCCGCGAAATTAGTAAGAATTGAATGAAAAGCTGTAACTTTGGCACGTTTATTGTATTAACATATACAATGATGAATGTATATATGAAAGAAAAGACGAGAGTATTTTGCCAGAATTCGTTTGATGACTTGGATGACAATATTGGTATCGTAATGCCAATTCTTACAGAATGCGATGTAGATGAGGATTTCACAGAAGGAATAGAGAAAGTTGGAGACACTATACCCATTCTTCCGTTAAGGAATATGGTACTCTTTCCGGGTGTTGCCTTGCCGGTGATTATCGGGCGTCCTAAATCGATGCGCCTGATTAAAGAGGCTGTACATAAAAAGAGTTTGATCGGAGTTGTTTGCCAGAAAGAGATGGGTACGGAAGATCCTATCTTAGAGGATTTATATACAACCGGGGTAATCGCTGACATCGTTCGTGTCTTAGAGATGCCGGACGGTAGTACTACTGTTATTCTTCAAGGTAAGAAACGCTTTGAATTGAATGAGTTGACCGAGACAGATCCGTATCTTTCCGGTAAGATCACCGTGTTGGAGGACACGAAGCCGGACAAGACAGACCGCGAGTTCGAGGCTTTGATCTCAACGATCAAGGATTTGACCATCAAGATGCTTGGGGCCGTGGCTGAACCTCCCCGGGATTTGATCTTCTCGATCAAGAATAATAAGAATGTCTTGTATGTGGTCAATTTCTCTTGTAGCAATATACCGAGTGGATCGGCCGAGAAACAGCAATTGTTATTGATCGGGGACTTAAAAGAGCGTGCGTATCGGTTACTTTTTATCTTGAACCGCGAGTATCAGCTGGTGGAGTTGAAAGCTTCCATCCAGATGAAGACACATGAGGATATCAATCAACAACAAAAAGAATATTTCCTTCAACAGCAAATCAAGACGATTCAAGAGGAATTGGGCGGGAATATCAATGAGTTGGAGATAAAAGAATTACGGGAGAAAGCCAGTCGTAAGAAATGGCCTGCCGAGGTAGCGCAGGTCTTTGAGAAGGAATTGCGAAAATTGGAACGATTGCATCCGCAATCTCCGGATTATTCCGTACAGACGCAATATGTCCAGAATATCGTTAACTTGCCGTGGAACGAGTATAGTAAGGACAATTTCAACTTATCTCATGCCCAGAAGGTCTTAGATCGTGATCATTATGGTTTGGAGAAGGTGAAAGAGCGTATTATCGAGCATCTGGCGGTATTGAAGCTGAAAGGGGATATGAAATCTCCGATTATCTGTTTGTACGGTCCTCCGGGAGTCGGCAAGACTTCATTGGGGCGTTCCATCGCAGAGGCTTTGCGCCGCAAATATGTACGTGTTTCTTTAGGTGGATTGCACGATGAGGCCGAGATCCGCGGACATCGTCGTACCTATATCGGCGCTATGTGCGGACGTATCATCCAGAATATACAGAAGGCGGGAACATCGAACCCTGTCTTTATCTTAGATGAGATCGATAAGATCACGAATGATTTCAAGGGGGATCCGGCATCCGCTTTATTGGAGGTCTTGGACCCGGAGCAGAATAATGCGTTTCACGATAATTATCTGGATATCGATTACGATTTAAGCAAGGTGATGTTTATCGCTACCGCTAATAATTTGAATACGATTTCCCAGCCATTGCTGGATCGTATGGAACTGATCGAGGTGAGCGGTTATATCATGGAGGAGAAGGTAGAGATCGCAGCGAAGCATCTCGTGCCTAAGCAGATGGATGTACACGGCTTGAAGAAAGGTTCCGTGAAATTCCCCAAGAAAACCTTACAAGTGATCGTTGAAGCCTATACACGCGAGAGCGGTGTCCGGGAATTGGATAAGAAAATCGCCAAAATCATGCGTAAGCTAGCCCGTAAGGTCGCTAGCGACGAGCCTATCCCGACGAGCATTAAGCCGGAGGATTTGTATGAATATCTAGGGGCGGTCGAATATTCCCGCGATAAATATCAAGGGAATGACTATGCCGGCGTGGTTACGGGATTAGCTTGGACGGCTGTTGGTGGTGAGATTCTTTTCGTGGAGTCGAGCTTAAGTAAAGGTAAGGGGTCAAAGCTTACTTTGACCGGGAATCTGGGAGATGTGATGAAAGAGTCTGCCATGTTGGCACTTGAGTATATCCATGCGCATGCGGCTCAGTTTAATATCAACGAGGAGTTGTTCGAGAACTGGAATGTGCATGTCCACGTACCGGAGGGGGCGATCCCGAAAGACGGACCGAGTGCCGGAATAACGATGGTGACTTCTCTTGTCTCCGCCTTTACTCAGCGTAAGGTGAAAAAGAACTTGGCTATGACAGGCGAGATCACGTTGCGTGGCAAAGTGCTTCCCGTGGGAGGTATCAAAGAGAAGATCTTGGCGGCTAAACGTGCCGGGATTAAGGAATTGATTCTTTGCAAGGAGAATGAGAAGGATATCAATGAGATTAAACCGGAGTATTTGAAAGGCTTGGTGTTCCATTATGTGAGTGACATTCAACAGGTGGTGGATCTGGCGTTGCTGAGAGAAAAGGTGGATAATCCATTGTTTTAATAACGACTTTTTATGCATATATTGGTGTGGGCTTATACGTATATACGTGTAGGCCCATATTAATATCGGCGTAAGCCTATACGTATATACGTGTGGGCCTATGCCGATATAGGTGTTTTTAAAGGAAGAGTATGCCTTTATTTAGAGCATTTCTGTAGGAATTCCAAGCTGTTGCGTATCTCTTGGATATCGGATTTGAAATCATCGTACTCGATGGAGATAAGCCCGTTGAAATGCTGACGCTTCAGCTCGTTGACGAACGCTTTTACCGGTAAGATCCCGGTTCCCCATGTAGCGTCTTCCATCTTGTCGGTGAGGTCTTTCAAATGTGCTACCTTGATGCGTCCGGACAACTTCTGGAGATTCTTGAGCGGATCTTCACCCACTCGTTTCCAATGGCCGATATCGGCGCATACTCCCATCAAGGGAGAACGGCCTTTCAGCGCTTTCTCTACCACCTCGGCACTTGCGTAAATGCATGGACTCGGATGGTTATGGATCGCTACCTCCATATCGTACTTCTTGGCGAGGGATTCGATGTAGTCCAACTGGTTTAACTCCGGTTCGACAGTCACGATATGTGCGCCTATTTTATGAGCGAATGCGAAGAACTTATCCCATTCCTCGTTAGTCCCATAAGAGGCTACACCAAAGGCGATCGGCTTGATTCCCCTTATCTTGAACTCGTGGCGTAATAAAGCGCAGTTATCATCGCTCAAGTCGTAATTCAGATAGGTCTCTTTTGGGAACGGAGCACCCAATTCTTGGAAAAAGAAAGCTTCCGCATACCCCATGCCCAGTTGTTGGGTCTTATCCAAGGTCTCCATCAACGTAAGATTGTGGAAAGTCCAAGTCTGTATACCCACCTTCCAGTCCGCTTTTTGCGCCGCCAGCTGTACGGCCTGCCCAAGGAGCATGACCGTACATAGTGCTAATATAATATATCGTTTCATACTTATACCGGCATTTCCGGAAGGCTCCAGCCTTCACGATAGGTATGTCTGATATATTCGTTGGCAGCCTCTAGCGCATTGAACTCCGCGTATTTCGTATCGAAATAGGGGTGACCGTCTATCACCTTGAAATCATCGCTGGTTACGATCTTCAATACGTCGGAAGAGGATATGTTGGTGAAACGCATGTTTTGGGCGTCCCACATCAATTTCTTGTTCAAGCCTTGCAGACGGATCGCCAATACGCCTAATAACACCATCTCGTTGAATGGTCCGGAATAAGCGAAGTTGGAAGTTCCTTCCACACGGTTCTCAGGAGATTCTTTACAAGCACGGATCCAGTCTTGCTCATGGAAACCGTCGAAGTATCCGGTAGCGTTCGGGATACGGCGCAAATAAGGGGTTACTTGAGGTACACGGCCGGATAATAACCGGGAGTTGAAACCTCCGCAATCGCAGATCAACGTGTCTTTAGTACCTACGAAGATACATCCACCCAAACCGTCACGCATCATATCTACGCCATCCGGTAATAAGTCCGGACGCTGAGGAAGCATACCGCCATCGTACCAATATACTTTCACCTCCGGTAAGGCTACCTTTGGAAGATTATCACGAGCCGGGAAGCGGAATTCTACCACCTCCGATTGAGGAGCGGATTCCGTATTGATCTGGGTAGAACGGCCTTGTACGCGATCCGGATAACCTAACTTCAAGGATTGGTAAACCGGGTCGAGTACGTGGCAAGCCATATCTCCGAAAGCTCCGGTTCCGAAATCCCACCATCCACGCCAGTTCCAAGGGGTGTAGATCTCATGGAACGGACGCATGGCGGCCGGGCCGATAAATAAGTCCCAATTCATCGTCTTCGGACAACGTTGTTTTTCGGTTGGGCGCTGTAATCCTTGCGGCCAGATCGGACGGTTGGTCCATGCGTGTACTTCTTTTACTTCACCGATCTCTCCGTTCCAGATCCATTCGCATAATTGACGTACACCATCGCCGGAGTTCCCTTGGTTACCCATCTGGGTCGCTACCTTATATTTAGCGGCGAGTTTTGTCAATAAACGGCTCTCGTAAACGGAGTGGGTAAGCGGCTTTTGGCAATATACGTGCTTCCCCATTGTCAAGGCCGTGGCCGCAATCGTGGCATGAGTATGGTCCGGAGTAGCTACCATGACACCGTCGATCTGGTCGCCCAACTCATCGAACATCTTTCGCCAGTCCCAATAACGTTTAGCGTCCGGGAATTCCTCGAAGCAGTTCTTCGCATATTTCCAGTCGATATCGCAAAGCCCGATGATGTTCTCGGTTTTCATGCCGACCAAGTTCGGGTGGCCTTTACCACCGATACCGATACCGACAATATTCATTGTATCACTTGGTGCCTTATGGCCTAATCCAGCGATCGTTTTAGAGGGGACGATTGTTAGACCAGCTGCCGCTACGGCTGCTTTTTTCAGAAAATCTCTTCTTGATTCCATGTTGTATAATTTGTTTTTTAGTAGTTACTGTTAGAAATTGAAACAGGAGGTTACCATTCTATGATCCGAAGGGTAAGGGGAGACTACCACGTCCGAGGTGGCCTCGCTTTCGCCTGTGATAAATGAGTCTGTTACCTTACATCCGGAATATAGTACGAAATCCAGACGGTCTAGTATATCTTGTTCGCTAGGAACGGGAGTCCATGTATAGCCGGGTGTGGAGACCTCGTCCGGATGGATTGTCCGGTAGGAGTCGTTCATCCCGATCTCAGAGAAAGCCTTGGTTGCCGGCCACTCCACCTTGATCTTGTGGATATCGGCATCGGCGGCCCGTTGTGTCCAGTCCAAGAAAGAAGGCTCGTTAAAATCTCCTGTTAAAAAGACAGGATAACCTTCTTTCATGACTTGCTGTATATCCTTTTGATAACGAGTTACTTCTTCACGCCGGGCCTCGTTGGCGAACCGGACAGCTTCTTCCTCGGTATCGATAAACGGATAATCGCCATAAGGAATCCCATTCAATTGATAAGGTTGATACGGAATATAATATAGATGGCAATTAAACATCCAGCAGAATTTGTCTTTGCCTACTTGTATCTTCACCCCGTAGCGGGAAGCCGTACTGTCGACGACCGGATAACGAGATAAGATATAATGTCCCTCCCCTTGGTTGAAAAGGTGGAAACCTAGGGATTCCGCGATTTCCGGTACATGATCGTGCTTGATGCCGTCTTCTTCATAGATATGCCCTTCTTGGATTCCTACGATATCCGTCTGGCTAGCCTCGATCACTTTCGCTGTCTGGCTAGGGGGAAGCTTTCCCCCTAGGGTATTCAACCAAATATTGAAACTGCTGACTTTTACCGTTGCCGGCTTGTCGCTACATGCGCTCAATGCACAACAAAGTATGGCTACGCAGCATAAAATTTCACTTATCTTCCTCATGTTTCTCTGGTATTTACAGGAACAAATATATTAAATGTCCCGTTCTTTTCACTACTAAGACTTCTTAATTTATTTTACCATCGGCCAAGGAAACTTCGATACAAGCTGGATGCGTTGACCTGTAGCTTGTGATTTTCGGGCGGCCTCGATAATCTCTAATACGTGTAACGCATGCTCGACATTTATACGTGGTTCCGTGTTTAATGCCATGTGTTTGCTGATATCGGAAGCTCCTTCTTGCCAAACATAGCCATTGGTGTCCGGAACGAAACGTTGGGGTACCGGATGATCCATCGTCGATAAGTCCACCCCGTTTGGTGCCCAGTCGTAACCTACCATATGCATATTGCCGTGGGAACCGTATAAGGAGATCGTCGCTTTCTCCTGTCCTTTACCTAAATGTCCGTATGGATCGAAATAATTGAAACCACACTCGATATGAGAAAGGACTCCCTTTTCGTGTTCCATGATAATCATGGCATTATCTTCTTCTCGAACTTTGATTTTGCCCTTATCGTCTACGGTTCTCTCCGGGGTTACGATTGTAGTCATGGCAACAACGGATTTAGCCGGTCCCAATAATCCGGTTAGGGTAGCGATGTTATAGACTCCTAAGTCGGGCATACTGCCACCTAGCGGTTCGTAGAAGAAAGCGGACCAAGAAGGGCCTTCATGTCCGTAATGTCCGTGCGCACATGCCAGATTACCTAGGGTTCCTTTATTGATTTGTTCGGCCATAAAGGCAAATTGAGGACTGTTTACAACGGCAGGCGCACCCCAGATACGAAGTCCCTTGCTCGTAGCGAGATCGTATAATTCTTTGCCTTCCTTATAGGAATTCGCCAAAGGTTTCTCGCTCCAGACATTTCTTCCCGCCATCAAAGCCTTACGGTTCAACTCTCCGTGAACCTGCATATCGGTCAATGTAAGCATCAAGTCGAACTTGGAACCGCTAAGCATATCATCGATATGCTTGTACCATTTAGGTATATTATATTGCTTGGCCGCCTTTTGAGCACGATCCGGTTTGATATCGCAACAAGCCACGATTTCTACATACGGGCATTTCGATATATGGGGAAAATATTGGGTAGATACACTTCCGCAACCGATAACGGCTACTTTCACCTTTTTACCTTCCGACTCGAATTTCTCCGCATAGGCGGAAAGAGGGGATAGTAGTGACGCTAGACTTGCTGCGGCAGATACTTTAAAGAATTCTTTTCTATTCATGGCATTGATTTCTTAATACAATTAGTCTAAATCCTTAATCTTCACATTCTTGAAATATACTTTACTTCCATGGTCCTGAAAACAAAGTTTACCGGTGGTAGAGATACCGTAATCGGGGAAAGCTTCCCATTTACCGCTATAACGACGCATCTTCCAATCTTCGGACCCTTCTTGGAAAGAGAATAGTTTTTCTCCGTTCAGCCAGTGCTCAACATATCCATCCTTGTAAAGTACCATAGAGGAGTTCCATTCTCCCGGAGGGTTCACCTGTTTGGTTTCCGGTACATACATAGCGTAGTTGCAACCCGTTTTCTGCCAGTCTTCCAATCCCTCTTTTCCGGTCTCGCTGACCCAAGGATAGTTATCGTCATCGATCAACTGGTATTCCGGGCCGGTTTCAAAAGGAGCTTTGTACTTAGGCCCTTCTTGTACGTGATATAAGAATCCTGAGTTTCCTTGCGCCCCGATTTTCCAATCCCATTTGATCTGGAAGTTATGGTAATTCTTAACGGTAACGATATCGGTACTTACCTTGATCGTAGTATCCGCTATCACGTCACCACCGTTTCCGTAGCCGACGATCACCCCGTCTTCTACCTGCCATCCCTTGACATCACCCCCGTTGAACATTTTCCAACCGGTAAAATCCTTGCCATTGAATAACAAGGTGTAGCCTTCCGCTTTTTCCTCCTCTGTCAATACATTATCTTTTACTTCCGTGGATGAGGAACGACTTCCACATGCAACCATACACATTCCGTAAATGGTTACTAGAAAAATAGATACGATCTTTTTCATATATTAGAATATTTAGTTTAATTATCTCCTTATGATAACGCCATTTGATATGGTTTATTTGTTCATTGGCAAAAATACTGCACATAAAGGATTTGGATAATAGAGTATCTAGCTAAAAAAAATGGATTATCTTTGCGTTATTCAGTAACCATCTAAAAGTTCTGGTTTATGGCGAAAATAAAGCATGGTTTTTCCGGTCAGCGATTGATTGTCTATCCTTTCTACGTTATAGAACAAGCGTTGAACAACCCGTTAGTCGCGGACTTGGTCGTACACTCTATGGGGTATTTTCCGAAGGCGGAAAGCCATTATATTGATCGTGCGTCCGGTTGTGGAGAGTACCTTTTAATTTATTGCACCAAAGGAGAGGGTTGGTACGTGTTGGATGGAAAACGATATGTCGTACCCGAGAATCATTTTTTCATCCTCCCGGCAGAGAAGCCCCATCAATATGGTTCGAGCGAGCATGATCCTTGGTATATTTATTGGGCACATTTTAAAGGGAAAAAGGCGAAGTATATCAGCGATCAACTGCAAGGGGTGATCCCGATCGACATGGATGATAATTCCCGTATCGGCGATCGTATCGCCTTCTTCGATGAACTATTGAACGTGTTGGAGAGCGGGACGGATGAGGCTACGGTTAATTATGTCAATTTAAGTTTCAATCATTTGATCGCCTCTTTCCTCTATGTGAAGACGTATAGGGAGGCTAAATTCTCCAAAAGCAAGGCGGAGAATACGTTCTTTATTAGTTTGGCGACCCACTTCATGACGGAGAATCTGGAAAATAAATTGACATTAAAGGAATTGGCCTCTCATTTCGGCTATTCGGAATCTTATATGTACAGGCTTTTCTTCAAGGAAACCGGCTATGCGCCGATGAATTATTTCTTACATATGAAAATAGACCGGGCTTGCCAGCTATTATTACATACAAATATGAAAATCAATCAGGTCGCCTTGAAACTGGGCTTTGACGATCCCTACTATTTCAGCCGTATCTTTAAGAAGATAGTAGGTACATCGCCCAAGGATTACCGGCACTCGTTGCCGAAGTGAGATATTTACGATGAACCTAAACGGGAGCTTAGGGCTGGCGGTATTTATTCCGGTCGGCTTCCGTTATTTCCCGGATTACACGGCAGGGATTGCCGGCGGCTATGACATTGGCCGGAATATCTTTGGTTACGACGCTTCCTCCGGCGATTACCGTGTTATCGCCAATGGTCACCCCGGGAAGGATACAGGCTTGCGCCCCGATCCATACGTTATCGCCGATAGTCACGGGAAAAGCGTATTCCAGACCTTCATTACGTTGCTTTACGTCAAAAGGGTGGCCGGCGGTATAGATGCCTACGTTCGGGGCGATGAACGCGTTATTGCCGATACGAACTTTCGCTCCATCCAAGATAACGAGATTCACGTTGGCGAAGAAATTATCCCCAATCTCGATATTATAGCCATAATCGCATTGGAAAGGGGATAGGATAACGGTGTTCTTCCCTTTCTTGCCTAGAAAAGAGGTTAGGATCCGATCTTTTTCTTCCTCTTGGTCGGGGGGCAATTGGTTGTATTTGAAAAGGACGCATTTCGCTCTTTTCATCTCATCTTGAAGCTCACTATCATGATTCGCATTGTATAATAGACCTTCCGCCGCTTTCTCTTTTTCTGTTTTCATATGTCTCTTACTAAGATTTATAAAACGATGATTTGCGCGAAGATACTATTTTATTGGGAGGAGTTTATCCTCCGATTCGTATTTCCAAACCCATTTTTTCCCCCATCTCCTTAAAGGGGAACAGCTCTTCTTTGGCTAGCATTTGCTCGCAGGAATAAGGATAGGTGAGACCTAATTGCTCGTATTTATCTTTTCCCAATGTATGATAGGGAAGCAGGTGTACGCATTTGATACGATTTTCTTTCGCCAGCATGAATATTTCCCGAAGCGTATTCTCATTGAAATTGAAACCGGGGATTACCGGTACACGGATCGTTACTTTATTAGCGCTCTTACTGGATATATACCGTAAATTCGTGAGGATCGTATCCAAGTTCGCTCCGGTTTCTTTCTGAAGTAAATCCTTGTCCGTATGTTTGATATCGAACAAGAACAAATCGATAAGCGGAAGCGCTTGCTTTATCTTATCAAGATTCACTTGCCCGCAAGTCTCCACGGAGGTATGCAGTTTCTCGTTCTTGCATTGGATCAGCAAATCCATCAATCCCTCGAATTGCGTGAAAGCTTCGCCACCGGAAAACGTAACCCCTCCACCGGAATTTAGGTAATAATCCCGGTCACGTAAAAGGATTTCCATGATCTCGGATGAGGTAATAGATTCACCGACAAACTTAATGGCGTTCTGCGGGCATATACGCTCGCAAGCCTTGCAGGCTACACAGGCCTGACGATTAAACACCGGAAAATGGTCTTGGATGGAGATATTGCCCCGTGGACAAATCGCCTCGCAACGTCCGCATCCGATACATTTATTCTTGATATGGAGCAAATGCGGTTTCCTTTTCTGGGATTCCGGATTGGAGCACCATGAACAATGTAGGGGACAACCTTGAAGGAAAACGACGGTCCGGATGCCCGGGCCGTCGTGAACGGCGAACCGTTCGATCTCCATGATTGATAACCTATTCTCGCTAACCTTATATTTATTTATCATACAATACCCTGCTTAAAAGTTCCTGTTGAATATTGGGAGATAAATCGACGAATACCGCGGAGAACCCGCTTACCCGGACGATTAGGTCCGGGTAATTTTCCGGGTGCTCTACCGCGTCTTCTAAAACTCCCTTATCTACTACAGTCACCATCAAATGGCAACCCCCTTTCGCAAAATAAGTCTTGAACAGGCTCTTGATGACAGCCCTGTTCTCGTTGAACATGGAAGGAGAAAACTTAATGTTTTGTACCGAGCCTCCATGATACTTGGCGTCGAACTTCGCCAAGGAATTCAGCATGGCCGTGGGGCCGCTTTTATTCGCTCCCCCTTGCGGATTATTGGCAGGATTCATATACATGCACGATAATCGTCCGTCGGGTGAGGCGGCGGTCCGGTTTCCCCATTCCGTGTTTAATTGGTTATTGCTGATAACGATCAAGAAGTATTGCATACCGATGGCGATACCGCGATCGCGTACGCCTTTCGCTACGAACTCGTACAAATCGTTGGCCATCGTATCGGCAGTCTCAAGGTCGTTACCATATTTATCACAGTTCAGGCAATCTTTTCGTAAAGCCTCATAGCCGTTGAAATTAGCTAGCATGGCATCATTCAATTGCCGTAACGTGTATTTTTTTTGATTGAATACCAGATCCCGGATTACCCACAGGGAATCGGAAGTGTTGATATTGCCATACGTCTCGTTTGTCCCGCCTAGATAACGTACGCCTCCGTCCAAAAGCGCTTTTCCCCGTGCGATGCAATCATCGGTCAATAGGCTGGTAAACAAGAAACTTACGTGCTGGTTCATCACCTCATACGAATGGTATTGGGCTTTGACAGACAGATCCAGATAATAATCGAGTAAAGCCTTGTAACCGTCATAGAATTCCTCGAATGTCTGATACTCCTCTAATTTCTTTAGAGATACCGGCCCGGATTTACGTTTACCGTCAATCGGGTCGATACCATCATTCATATAAATCGTAAGTAGTTTTAGTAAATTGATGCAAATGTTGGGCGTACCCGTACTCTGTCCTTGTATCACGAACTCGGTACAACCGAAAGGCACGTATTGTTCCGCCGTTTTCTCGTCTACACGCATTCCGTACATGACGGCCGGGACGTTTACATCATCATTGTAAAGGGTCGGGTAAGTAGCTCCCGCACCCAAAGCGTCCAACGCTTCGTCCCAGATTTCCTCGGAGGTCTCTTTATCGAAGCGCAAGGTGAATTGTGGCTCTACATATCTGCAATTTTTCGCTACTTTCATGGCGATATGCAGGAATACGTCGGCCTCTTTCGGGTGTTTGCGCCCTTTACCGCCTACGATGATACGTCCGTTTACGGTGGTACGGCGATTCTCAATCATGGTCCAAAGCGAGTGGATATATCGGTATGCCTCTTCGTCGGTCAATCGCCCGGACTTGAGATCGGCTACTAAATAAGGGCCTAGATAATCATCCAGACGACCGTAGTTTATAACACCGGCCAACAAAGCGAATAACCAGAATAACTGCATTGCTTCATGGAACGTACCGGGTTTCTTCTCCTTGATGTTCTCTAGGGCTTGGCAGATACGCTCTAATTCTTTTTGCCTTTTCATGTTGGCTGAAGCCATTTGCTCTCTAGCGTCTTGCTGGAGATGAGAAGCACAATCTACAAAAATATCCAGACATTGGATGCCTGCTTTGTAAAAGTTATTATCGGGTTGCTCTTTGAGTTTCTCCTGTAAATCAGAGCGAAGGCCACCGATGCCCTTATCCAATAGTTTCGGGTAATCCAGCATCATTCCAGATAGACGTGCGGTAGCGATCATCGGGTATTCGCAGTCGATGAACATACCCAATGTATCCTCGGTGAGGACCTCCTTGTTGAATTGGGTCTTTAAATCGTGATCCAACCAATAATCATATAACGCATCCACCCGTTTTCGTTCAGTTTCATCCAGTTGTAGCTGGAAGGCACGGAGTTTCTTGAATACGCAATAATGCCCGACACCCCCTAATGAGGTTACGCATCCGAACCCGATCGGTAGGAAGTCCGTACGTCCGGCGATCAAGTCTTGATTCGTGATCTTGCGAAATAGCGTGGGGTATAAAACTTTCAGGCATTCCACTTCACGTATCTCTTTGGGTAGGGCGGCACAGGCTTTATGGACTGCCGTATACCGCTCCATGATCTCCAGTTGTACGATCAGAGGTTTCTCGCAAGGTAATTTCTTGCTGATCTCTACGTTTTGCGCCCCTTCTACATTGAAATTTGCCATATGACTATTAATGTTTGCTTCTTTCGGCTTCCCGCCAGTTATTTTGGTAACCGGTTAGTAAGTCCGTAAAACGTTTCGTGATCAAGTGCGGACGGGTGATCGCGCTGCCTACTACTACGGAGTGAGCTCCGAGGAAGATACATTTCATGGCATCTTCCGGCGAGTAGATATGCCCCTCCATAATGACATAGGCTTTATCTTTAAAGTCACGGCACATACGGGCGAATTCCCGTAAATCCGGTTGCTCGATATGCTTGGTTGCTTCCGTATATCCATATAAGGTAGGGCCAACGATATCGGCTCCCATTTCTACGGCACGTACAGCTTCCTCATAATTAGAGACATCCGCAAAAATGATAGCTTCCGGTATCTCTTTCTTGACGATTGGTAGCAATTCGTATGCAGGGCGGCCTTCATGGGTTATTTGGCTCGTACAGTCCAAGGCGATAATCTCGGCTCCGGCTTCCCATACGGCTTTAGCGGCCTCTAAGGTTGGGGTGATAAACACATCCGTGTCATCGTGCCAGATTTTCCAAAGCCCGATTACTGGTAAATCCACTTCTTTTTTAATCGCCTTGATCTGCTCTGGGTCGTTGGCACGGATACCCACGGCTCCTCCCCATTGGGCGGCTTTTGCCATTTTTACGACAAAGTCTACTGAAAAAGTCGGATCATCGTGTTGTACTTGACAGGATACGATCAGTCCTCCCTTGAATGAATCTAAAAGTTCTTTCTTATTTGTTTTCATATTTTTTTTCGTTACATCGTTTTCTCTAAAAGCGCGGCGCCGATTATTCCGGCGTCATTTCCTAATTCCGCACGGATGACTTGGGGGATACCTATTTCCTCGGCGGCGAAGGTACAAGTATGTAGTTTCTCGTTTAAAGGTTTCAACAGCAGGTCACCTGCATGTGCGATACCACCCCCTAAGATGATTACTTGCGGACGGAAGATGGTTATGAACGTGGAGATTCCGGCGGCCAGTTTACTGATATAGTCATCGACGATCTGTTTAGCGAGGGAATCCCCTTGTTTAGCGGCCTCGAAAAGGATTTCTCCATTGACTTTATTTTCGTCTTCGCCGCAAAGTTTCCATATCAAGGTGTCCTTATTCTCTTGTAAGGCCTCTTTCATGATGCGGATTAATGCGGTAGATGAGCAATAAGCTTCCAAACAGCCTTTTTGCCCGCATGTGCAACGTTCGCCATTGTATACCAATTTGGTATGTCCAAGCTCTGCTCCCATATTATCGGCTCCGGAATAAATCCTCTTACCCATGATAATTCCGCCTCCGACTCCTGTTCCTAGCGTTAACATGATGGCATCGGTATATTGGCTGGCCGATCCGGCCAAGACCTCTCCATAGGTTGCGCAATTGGCGTCGTTGGCTATATAAGTAGGCAATGAAATATGCTTCTTTAAATAGTCGTAGATGGGGACATTCTTCCATCCGAAACAATTGGCATGTACCAAAAGGTTCGTCTTTGGATTTACGTAACTGGGCATGCCGATGCCCCAAGAAGAGATGTCTTCCATTTGCAAGCCTGCTTTGAGAACCGCTTTTTTGCTGACTTCCGCCATGTCGGCGGTGATCTCCTCGATCGTGCGTCCGGCTTGTGTCGGTATACTCTCCTTTGCGATAATCTGGTGATTCTCATCTACTACGCCAGCGACCATATTGGTACCGCCAACGTCCAGACCGAGATAATACTTGGTGCTTTCCATCTTTGCTCTTTATTTTATGAGGTCAATAGAGTGAATTATTTGTTGGCAAAGATAAAGGAGTTACCCGCCCTAGACAATGTGAGGTTTAGCCTAAAATAATGGACTATTTTTGCATAAGTGCTCTTGTTGGTTAATGTGGCAATATAAAAAAAGGACCGGACGATGGGTATCGAACGGTCCTTTCTTTAATCTTTATGTCGTATGCTGTTATTCAGCTTCTTTTTCAGCAGCTTCCTTTTCTGCCGGAGCATCTTCCGGGGTGAAGTCAGTGATGCCTGCGTTGATCAAGATGTTATACCAAGAGAGTAGTTTCTTGATGTCGCTCGGATAAACACGCTCACGATCATAGCTAGGCAATACCTCGGCAAAGTACGCACGCAATTGGTCCGTCGTGGCTTTAGAAGGTACTAAAGAGGCGGCTTTTCCCTCTTCTTTATTCTTTACGCTAGTCAATACCTCATGCAAAGGCACTTCTGTTTCATCCGTATAGATTGCGATATCGCCTAATGAGATTACTTTATCTTTTGCGTATGCGGGTACTCTCTTGTTATCAGTCAGCGATTCAACGATCAACATGTTTTTTCCATGGGAAACCAGTTTATACAGACCGGGTTTTCCCGAAATAGACAAAATAGTCTTCAACATAATGTTTTTATTTTCTATTAGTGTTAAACTTCGAGGTGGCAAAGGTAATAAGAAAAAGTGGAATTCTTCCGTCATGAGGACAGTTAACTTCGTTGGAGAAGTATCTTAGGTGCATCGACAAAGTATCTTAGGTTCGTTGACGAAGTATCTTAGGTTCATTGGATGATGAAGGTAAGATACTGTAAAAGCCACTCGTCCCGCTATCGGTGATTATTGGGATTGAAGCCAACATAACAGTTTGCCTACTTGCGGTATAAGGGCCTGTCTGTTGTCATTATAGATAACGTAATCGGAGCGATCTTTCTTTTCCTCGTCCGACATTTGGCTGTTGATTCTGCGTTCGATTTCTTCTCTCGAGGCTGAGTCCCTCCCCAAGGCTCTTTCGATGCGGAGTTCTCTTGGGGCATAGACCATCAAGCTTATGTCTACCACTTTGTAGAAACCGGATTCGAATAATATGGCGGATTCGATGGCACATAAAGGGGAAGTCTGTCTCTCTACCCAAGCCGAGAAATGACGGTTTACCTCAGGATGAATGATCTGGTTGACCTGTTGTAATTGTTTCGGATTATTAAAGATGTGGGAGGCTAGAAGTTTCTTGTTCAATCCCTCATTCGTATAAATCTCCGGACCGAAAAGGGCTGTTAATTTCTCACGGATAACCGGGGAGTTATTTGTCAGCCATTTACTTTCCTCGTCCGCTATGTATACGGGTACACCGGATAACGCTAATAAAGAGGCTACGACGGATTTGCCGCTCCCGATCCCTCCTGTAATACCTATTTTAATCATGCTTATTGTTGTGTTCCAAAATAAATTCTACCTTATCTGGCAATAAGATTGCCGTATGCACCCAGTCTGGTTTCTTGGTGAGTTTGACGGGTAGGGTACCAGATACGTTTTGCTCCAGATCCTCAAAAGGTATATGAATCGAGAACATATCTTCCGAAAGTCCTTTGAATCGGGACAAGGGCACACTGCAAGTCACTTTTACGACCGCCGGAAACATACGTACCGTATAATGTGGCGGTATATGACTGCAAGAGACAGGTATTTCCAATGTCTTCTCCGTGTACTCCTCTATCGGAATCGTGATGGATACACTTTCCGGATCGAAGTTAACGCCGTCTACCTTGATCAGTTGTACGGTTCTCGTAATGTTTTTATTCGCCTTTTTAACCTCGGTGAAGACCGTCTTAACCGAGGTCAGTGTATCCAAGATCGCCGCGGTGGCATAAGCGTTGATCTTTTGAGGGGTGATTCGGATATCCCCGGATAGTTGAAAGCCGGCTTCCAGATGAATATCGCCATTAAAGACGACCGGTATTTCCTTATGGACCCGCTGACTGAAATCCATATCTATTTGTTGCGGATCAAAACTTTGTAATGCCGTAGTGGCTATCAATTGTTTTTGAATATCGTTCTCGATCTGCCTTTTACTTACTTGAACCGAACCATTTTTCTCCTTCGTATTCTTCATGTTCACTTCAATCGGAGCAAACGATCTTCCAAAAGTATAGTTGAGTAAAACGCTACCCTTGTCTTTTACCTTTGCGGTAATCGTTTCCACCTCAGGGGCATTAAACGCTATATCGGCAGGTACGTTCTTATACTTAACCGGAAAAACAAGTTCTATCTCATATTCCTGCTGCAAGCTTTGGAGTAGCCAGAAACCGAAAGCCAAAAGGGCGAAAAAGAAAAAGACCAAGACCTCTTTCCATCTGTCTCCGTGGAAAAAAGCCTTAGTCTTTGCTTGGATAGACTTGAAGGAATTTTGTATGTTCTCAAGTCGTGACATATTCTGTAGTTAGATTATTTCTGCTGCTGAGCGTCTTCCGCTGAAGCGAAAATAGAAGTTTTATCTACACGGATACGTACTCCATCCGCTACCTCGATTAGCATATAAGTATCACCGATCTCTTTGATCTTTCCATAGATACCTCCGGCGGTAATCACTTTATCGCCTGTTTTCAACGCCTCACGTGATTTCTGGATTTCTTTTTGTTTCTTTTGTTGCGGACGGATCATGAAGAAATAGAAGATAGCTACGATAACTACCATCATCAAAATACCGGACCACTGACTTCCTCCAGCTGGAGTTTGAAGTAAAATACTGAGTAAGTTCATACTATAATAATCGTTTTACAAGTTAATATCAATAATGATATGCACAAATGTAATGATAATAATTAATCTTTGAGCAATAACTTCTCTTTTTTTAATTCGTTGACTATTGAATCCAGAATTCCGTTAATGAATGTTCCGCTTTTAGGTGTACTATAATACTTTGCGGCATCGATATATTCATTTAAGGTAACGTTGATGGGAATGGTCGGGAACGATAAAATCTCGGCTAAGGCGACTTGCATGATGATCAAGTCCATATTGGCGATACGTTCGGTTTCCCAATTCTTCATATGTTTGTCGATGCGTTCACGATATTCCTTACCTTTCAACAAACTTTGACGGAATAACTTGATTGCGAAAGCCTTGTCTTCCAAATCCTTGAACATTGGCAATAAGGCTTGTTTGCTACCTTTCTTCTCCTCGAATTTCTTGATAGTCTTCAAGGCGAAAGTCTCTACGATCTCGATATCGTCATTCCAGTAGATGCTTTTATCTTCCAGATATTCCTCTATCATCTCGTTTCCACAGATTATTTTCTTGAAGATCTGGCGCCAGAACTCACGATCCGTCTCGTACGAGTCTTCTTCGTTTTTCAAGTATTCGGCGTAAATCTCAGAACTTAGGATCGTATCCAATACGTTCTTAATGAACTCCTCGTCGTTGCTCCATGAGAGACCTTGCTCGTCTACATACTTTTTCAACGTATCGTTTTCCGCTAATTGAGCGACGAAACGATTGTCTATGAAGCGTGTATTCGGGTTTAACTCCTCGTCGGTAGGCATGTATTTGCACTTCCGGGTGTCAAGGATCCTTCTTTGCAGGTTGGTAACTTCGATAATTAGGAGTAAGAAATAATAATATAAGTCATATGACTTCTGAAGGCTGAAAAGCAATTCGTTTTCCGCAACTTTGAGGTCACCGTTTCCGTTTTGATAGTAAGAGTATACTATCTGTAAAACTTTAATGCGGATTAAAATTCTGTTGATCATCGTTTGAAGGAACTTCTTATTATAAATTAGGCTGCAAAGGTAGTTGTTTTTTCCATAAAAGAATCCGGATTTACTTAATTTTATATGTGTTAGATGATATTTTACAAATTTAGCCTCAATGGGCGTATTTTCGATCGTTAAAATAGTTGCTAATTAAAAAAAAATGCACATATTTGAAGCAAGTTCTATAAAGTGGGTGGGTTTTTAACGAATGTTAGCTGTCATGGAAGAATCAAGGAATAAAAAACATGTTGAAGGTGGCGACAGGGAGATTCTATACTCTAAAGCCATTAAAGCGGGAAAACGGATTTATTATCTGGATGTGAAGAGGAATTTGAAAGATGACCTATTCGTTGCCGTTACGGAAAGTAAGAAAATTCAATCAAAGGATGGTTTGCAAATCTCATTTGAGAAGCATAAGATTTTCCTTTATAAGGAGGACTTTGAGAAGTTCATGGAGGGAATGCAAGATGTAATCAGTTATATCAAGAACTCAAATCTGAAGAAATCCGCGGAAGACGTGGTGGAACCTGAAGAGGAGGAAACGATTCATGGCGATTCCCCAGAGGAGGATATGGCTTCCGGTGATATAAAGTTAGATATTGAGTTTTAATATAACACGAAGAGAAAAAGATAACGGGCTGTTTTACTCATAGAGAGAAACAGCCCGTTATGTGTTAGGAGCTTTCCGCAAAGGAAAATCCTATTCTTTGCTGCGAATTATTCAGCCGGGTGGATAGCCTCTGTAGGACATGCGTCAGCGCAAGTTCCACAATCTGTACACATTTCAGGGTTGATGCTGTATTTATCACCTTCTGAAATTGCTCCTACCGGACACTCATCAATACAAGTTCCGCATGCAATACAATCATCGCTAATTACGTAAGCCATTTTTTTAAACGTTTAAATTGATAACTATTAGTAGGTGCAAAAATATAGCTTTCTTTCTATTTAAAAAATATCTACTGGCTTATTTTCTTCAAAAATCTTCTTTTTTGCAATATCTTTGTCGGGTTTTCGTTATTAAACAAAATAGGTTGAGATTTGAGACGATTATTACTTATATTATATGTGGTAAGCTTGGCTACCATGGGAGCCATGGCTCAAAAGGAAAGGGTGAGGAATCAGCCGTACGCTGATTTGAAATGGCTTCATCTGGGGTTTCATGTGGGTATTCACTCGCAGGATTTGTTATTGACCCATACCGGTGTCATGACCAATGGAGAGACTTGGTTTGCGGAGATTCCTTCTTACTCACCCGGCTTTAGTGTCGGGGTGATCGGAGATATGTATATGAATCCTTATTTCAATTTACGTTTCACGCCTTCTATCCATTTCGGAGATAAGAAATTTAAGTTTCGGGAACAGGCTACGGGAGAGGAATTCATCACGAACGTTCGTTCCAGTTATCTGAATTTCCCCTTAGACGTTAAATATACGGCTTTACGCTTGAATAATTATCGTCCTTATTTGATCGGCGGTATCTATGGCTCCGTGGATATAGGCCGTAAGAAAGGTAATCCGATTCTATTGAAAAGCACGGACTTCGGATTTGAG
Source organism: Parabacteroides distasonis ATCC 8503 (assembly GCF_000012845.1). NCBI lineage: Bacteria > Pseudomonadati > Bacteroidota > Bacteroidia > Bacteroidales > Tannerellaceae > Parabacteroides > Parabacteroides distasonis. The sequence continues at coordinate 2,210,242 of NC_009615.1, read as the reverse complement.
TTTGGCTTGGGATGTGATATCTATCTACCCTACTTTAAGTTATGCCCGGAGCTGAAATTCTGTTTCGGATTGGTTAACCTATTGGAGAAAGATCGTCCGGACTTGGTAGATCAAGCAAATATCAAATATACGGATGCCTTATCGAAAGCTACATCCCGTATGGTGATCCTGACATTTAATTTCGAATAAATAACTCGATATAGATATAAGCGGCCGGTATAGCCATCATTACGCTATCGAAGCGATCCAGCATGCCTCCATGTCCGGGTAATACATGCCCGGAATCTTTCACGCCTAACGTACGTTTCATCAAAGATTCGATCAAGTCGCCCCAAGTTCCGAATACTACGATCGTGCCGGCTAATCCAAGCCATGTGTACCAGTTCGTGGCCGGCATGAACCAAGCGAATATTTGGGAGGTTATTAATACGAATGCCAACCCTCCGTAAAAACCTTCCCAGGACTTCTTGGGAGAGATACGTTCGAACAATCTTCTTTTTCCAAGCATAGATCCCACTAGATAAGCTCCCGTATCATTTACCCATACGAAAACGAAAATAGCCAAGGCAAAATAGGGGATATGTACGATCTCGCCCGGCGTATTAGGTACCGATGTAATAAAGTTTAGCAGAGAGAAAGCGCCTGCGCAATAGATTTGACCGAATAAGGTCAATGCCCAGTTATTGATTGGATTACTGGCTTTATCGTAAAGCTCGGTGATCATGGTATACATTAAGAATAAAAGATAGGGGAGAAATATATTGCCTCCAACCAAGCCATTGGCGTAACCGAATGTGGCGGCGAAGAGGTAGGCTCCCCCCAAGGAGCTGACAAATCGTTTGATGGCGGCATTCTCATAATGTTTAACCAATCCGTAGAACTCCCATAGAGAAAGTCCGGTAATGAGTCCAAATACCGCAAGAAAATAATAGGAGTGGAAATAGATCGCACCGACTAATACCGCGACGAAAATGATGCCAGTCAATGCACGTGTAATCAGATTTTTCAAAACAATAGTGTTTTTGCTTGTTTGTAATTTTGGCTGCAAATATAACTAATAAATTGATAATACAGCAATAAGGAAGGCTGGATAGTAACTTTTGATCAAAGATACGCCCCAGCCTTACTTGTTATGAATGTCTTGACTTTGGTCAAGCTATTTTCCCTGTCTTGTTTTCTTCGGTAGGAGTATCGGTTACGTTTTCCGTTGTTGCGTCCGCTTCCGCCTCCTTATCCGCATTCTCCTTGTTCTTTCCGTTAGCCTTTTCCTGCAACTCCAGAATCTCTTGGGAACGGGAGATCCAGGCTCGTTTCCCGAAGATATGCTCTACATCTTCCGAGTAGATTACCTCACGATCCAATAATACCTGCGCAAGTTTACTATGTCCTTCCTTATTCTCGGATAATATCCGTTTTGCCCTGTCGTATTGCTCATTGATGATCTTCTGTACTTCCGTATCGATCAATTTCGCAGTCTCCTCACTATAAGGCTTGGTGAATCCCCAATCCTGTCCGGTGGAGTCGTAATAGTTCAAGTTTGGAAGTTTATCGCTCATACCGAAGTAAACGACCATCGCATATGCTTGTTTCGTGACACGTTCCAAATCGTTGGATGCGCCTGTGGATATTTTTCCCAAGACTAATTCCTCTGCGGCACGTCCTCCTAAAGTAGCGCACATCTCGTCCTGCAATTGCTCGCGGGTGGTGATCTGTCTCTCTTCCGGCAAGTACCATGCCGCACCTAATGCCTTACCACGGGGAACGATTGTCACCTTAACCAGCGGATTGGCATGTTCCAACAACCAACTTAACGTAGCGTGACCGGCCTCATGGTTCGCGATACATTTACGTTCTTCCTCTGTCGTGATCTTCGAACGTTTTTCAAGACCACCGACAATACGGTCTACCGCATTCATGAAGTCTTCTTTCTGTACGAATTTCTTTCCGTTACGGGCGGCGATCAAAGCAGCCTCATTACAAACATTAGCGATATCAGCACCCGAGAAGCCCGGAGTCTGCCTTGCTAGGAACTCAGCATCTACGCTTTCATCTATCTTGATCGGACGCAAATGCACCCCGAATATCTCTTTACGTTCATTCAAATCCGGTAATTCAACATGGATTTGTCGGTCAAAACGTCCGGCACGCAACAACGCTTTATCCAGAATGTCCGCACGGTTTGTAGCGGCTAAGATAATAACACCACTGTTAGAGCCGAAACCATCCATTTCGGTCAACAACTGGTTCAACGTGTTCTCACGCTCATCGTTGCTATTCATATTCGCGTTCTTCCCACGGGCACGACCTACCGCATCGATCTCATCAATAAAGACGATGCAAGGAGATTTTTCCTTCGCTTGGCGGAATAAGTCACGCACACGGGAGGCGCCTACACCGACAAACATCTCCACGAAATCAGAACCAGACAAGGAGAAAAACGGCACATTAGCCTCTCCGGCAACAGCCTTCGCCAATAATGTCTTACCGGTTCCCGGAGGGCCTACCAATAATGCACCTTTGGGTATCTTACCTCCTAATTCGGTATATTTTTCCGGATTCTTTAAGAAAGAGACGATCTCCTCTACCTCTTGTTTCGCTTCCGCCAATCCGGCGACATCCTTGAATGTCACCTTACGGTCATTATCTTTATCAAAAAGCTGAGCTTTTGCCTTACCAACGCTGAACACGCCACCCGGACCTGCGCCGGTACCACCGGACATACGTCTCATCAAGAACATCCATACACCGATCAATAAGATAATTGGGCCGAATGAAACCAAGAAATTCCAGATAGCGTCATCGCCTTCCTCGAACCGGACTTGTGTATCGATATGACTATCGGCTACCGCTTTGTCATAGAAATCGGAAAACTTGTCGGCCGACGGGATCTTTACGTATACTTTCGGAGAAACCCCGATTTTAGAAACGTCCATATTCCCAAAGACCTGTTCAGTCTTTCCATTTTTCACTGTAGCCTCCACCAAGTTCTTCTTGTTGTAGACTGTCATTTTGTCGAATACGTTTTCCTGCGCTAGTTTCTGGAACTCTGTCCAGCCTAGCTCTTTCGTTCCCGAAGAATCATTTGTCATGTATAGGGCAACAAGCATGATGAAGATCAACCCGTACATCCAATACAAATTAAAGCGGAACATCTTAGGTTTCCCGCTCTTCGGTGTTTTATTAAACATGTCGTTTTTATTTTCCATAAGAGATTATCATCAAATATTTAGACCGGCTTAATCAATGTTAGGTACTTGTATAACCTTCGAGTCTGCCCAAAGGTTCTCCAAGTTATAAAATGCACGTTGTTCCGGCAAGAATATATGTACAAGAACCGTGCCATAATCCATGCCGATCCATTGAGCGCCCTGTGTACCGTCAATAGACAAAGGCTTCTCATTTGCATTCTTGCGTGCGAAATCCCATACGGAATCGGATAAAGCAGAAACTTGGGTAGGAGTGTTTCCCTCACAAATAACCATATATTGACAAATGGCACCAGAAGTCTGGCTTAAATCTACTGTTACAATATTTTTGCCTCTTTTTTCTTGAAGGCCTTCAACAATCGTTTTTACTAATTCTTTTGTTTGATCCATTTATTTCTATTGATATAATTTTCCAAGTCGCAAATATACTTCTTAATTCGTTACATACGTCTTTTTCTTTCATTAATATATGTGTAATACCTTGTTTGAGACTATCTCCTCGATCGTTATAAGCTTTTAAAAAAACACGTACGTCTTTTTGAGAAAACATGTACGTGTTTTATCCGAAAGACGTACGTGTTTTTTCTGGACATTTTTTTCGAAGGTTTATTTGCAAATTTTGAAAAAGTATATACCTTTGCACTCGCTAACAAGAGAGTTGGTGATTTGTTAAATATTGTTCTATGGTGTAATGGTAGCACAACAGATTCTGGTCCTGTTTGTCCTGGTTCGAATCCAGGTAGAACAACGTTTAAAGTTTACTTGACAATTTTGTAGAGATTGTTCTATGGTGTAATGGTAGCACAACAGATTCTGGTCCTGTTTGTCCTGGTTCGAATCCAGGTAGAACAACATAAAAAAGCCTCGTTATTCGATAAGAGTAGCGAGGCTTTTTTGTTGTAGTTATCATGTTTTTATTTGTAACGAAGCCATTTGGACATCTCCTTTATACTAGGTTTCTTACCATACATGAGAATGCCTACACGGTATATTTTGGCGGAAAACCAAGTAAAACCGATGGATGATATATACAAAAATCCAATGGAAAGTAGTATTTCCCACAAAGGCACCTCGAATGGCACCCGGACCATCATGACGATCGGAGAAGTGAAGGGGATCATGGAGCACCAGAAAGCTAATGGTCCGTCAGGGTTTTCCATGCTATAGATCCCCGCATAGAGGGCGAAAACCAAAAGAAGCGTGACTGGTAGCATGAATTGTTGCGTGTCTTCTTGGCCGTCTACAGCTGATCCGATAGCGGCGAATAAAGAAGAATATAATAAGTAGCCGCCTATGAAATAAGCGATAAACAAGATGCCTATCTCGGTGAAGTTAATCGTATGAAGCATCTCTATCCATTCATTTGCCGGCTGCTGGGCTGCGATAACCGTCATGTTAGGGGTTGTGTTAAGTGCCATGCTTGATTGCAAGATCTCGCTTTCCATACCTCCTCCCAAAAAGAAAGTTCCCCCGGTGATGAGAATAAAGGTCATAACCGCCCAAAGGAATACTTGCGTAAGCCCGACAAAACCGATTCCTATAATTTTACCCATCATTAAGTCGAAAGGTTTGACGGACGAGATCATAATCTCGATGATCCGGTTCGTCTTTTCTTCCATAACCCCTTGCATGACCATTCCTCCATAGATTAGGATGAACATATAGATAAGCATGGTGAAAATTACTCCGGTTATGGATGCCACTACGGACGAGGATTGCTTTTCGCTTCCGTCATCCCCCCATTTGATCGTTTGTATGTTGAAATCTACTTTACTTTCTTTTATGATCTCTTGTAGATTGGGGATATTGAATGTTGCCAGTTTGTCACTCTCTATCTGCTTCTTTAATGTCATATTGACGAGTCGGCTCAAATCCGCCGGGATTTGTTTCTTGGAATAGAGGGTTGCGTTTTTCGGATTTTTCTGCAAGTCGTCGGAGATGTTGAGAAATGCGAATATCTCCTTTTCCGACATTTGCCTGTACTTATCCATATCTTTGTCGCCGTTGATAAAACGATAGCTTTCCGTATCCTCGAACAACGGGGCGTATTTGCCGGTGGCGTCGAGTATGGCGACTGTATGAACCTCATCTCCCTTGATGGAAGAGAGCCATAGGGGGACGAACGCAAGTGCAGCGAATAGAAACGGTGTGAGGAACGTGAGCAGGATAAATGACTTTTTACTTACTCTCCGGAGATATTCCCGTTTGATGATTAATCCAATTTTGCTCATACCTTTGATGTGTTTGTACCGGAAACGGTGTTGATAAAAATGTCATTCATAGAAGGGATCTCCTCCGTGAAGGAAAGAATCTCATATTGGGACGCCAGCCGGGTAAGCCAATCGGAGTTACTGATATTTTCTTCCTTGCGTATCCTTAACTCCTCAATACCTCCAGTCTCCTTGCGTACATTTAATATATAGGTATTACTCTTAAACCGTTCCCGTACCTCCTTGACATTGCCGGACAGGACGACCTCAGAGCGATTGATTAAAGCAATCTCGTCACAAATCTCCTCAACGGAGGACATGTTGTGAGTTGAGAATATAATGGTATGTCCGGCTGCCTTCAATTCCAATATCTCTTGTTTAAGGCGATCGGCGTTGACCGGATCGAATCCGCTAAATGGCTCGTCAAAGATCAATAGCTCGGGTTCGTGTATCACGGTAATGATGAACTGTACTTTCTGCTGCATACCTTTCGACAGCTCTTCCAGTTTGCGATTCCACCAAGGCATGATGTCAAATTTCTCGAACCAACGGGTCAAACGACTGCGTGCCTCTGGGTAGGAGAGACCTTTCAATTGTGCCAGATAGATCGCCTGCTCCCCGACTTTCATCTTTTTATACAACCCTCTCTCTTCCGGCAAATAACCGATCTGGTAGATGTCTTCCGGGCTGGATTCATGGCCGTTGAAGCGAACGATTCCGCTATCCGGTGCCGTAATCCGGTTGATGATCCGGATCAAGGTCGTCTTGCCCGCTCCGTTAGGCCCCAGTAATCCAAAGATTGTTCCTTGAGGAACTTGGATACTTACCTTGTTCAGCGCCAGATGCCCGGCGTACTGTTTTACCACGTTTTCTGTCTCAAGGAAATTCATAGATGTTTTTTTATTACATTTTTAATACGATACGCTCACCCAGCTCTTTGCAGAGCACGTTCTTGATCTCGTTGAGGTGGGCATTCTGTTTCATTAAATCAAAGATCAGCTCCATGTCTCCCTTGTTTTGAGCCTCTTTGATTTTCGCTTGGATATCCTTTATCTTATAGAGGATATAGGCATCTTTCATAGAATAGATTTCCCGGGGTACCAAGTAATCCAATTTATCTTCTTCTTGCTCCAGTTCCCTGAACTTCGTATGATATTTACTAAGCTGGTACTTATCGCTGATAAGGTTGGCGGCAAGCCGGCTGATGTTCGGGTCCGGATGGGCAAGGAAATAACGAGTGGCCATAAAACCCTCGTTCTGGCAATGCTCGGCAGCCTCGTCCAACATTTGCTTGAAGGTCGGCGTATAAAACGTAAGGTCATCACGTTCCAGATCGAAACGGATATAATCGGCGACCCGCATGATAACATGCTCGTTGGTCTCCTCATCTACGTAGTCATAGAGGACACGTTCGCCGTATCGTACGATATAGCGTAAAAGAGCCAATTCGTAAGCCTCGAAAGGAGAGCGTTTCGGTTGGACCTGTATGTTGGGAGCCGTCGGAACCTCGTATGGAGGAGTAGGGGGCGGACCCGCTTCCTCTTCCGGAATATAGTCCTCGGGCGGTGGAGGCGGAATATTTTCCGGAGGAAGGGTATTCGCCTCTTCCGGTGTATACGGTTGGTAGCCGGGGAAATCCGGATACTCCGGAATCGTATTGACGGGAGATTGAACGGGCGGTGTATTCCTTACGGATTTAGCCGCTTGGTTCTCTTCCTTGTTGAGACGGATCTTATTGACCTCGTTGAGTAAGACTTGCTCGTCTATCTCCATGGTCGTACTACATTCCCGGATATACACGGAGCGAGCGATATTATCAGGTATGATCGCTACCGTACGGATAATATCCGAGATCAGGGCGGAACGTTTGATCGGATCGCCCCCCGCTTCCGCCAATAGTAACTTTGTCTTGAAACGGATGAAATCCGTCTCGTTCTGGCTGATAAACTCTGCGAACTCGCTCGCGCTATGGCTACGGGCAAACGAGTCCGGATCTTCTCCCGCCGGAAGAAGCACGACCTTGACGTTCATCCCTTCTTCCAATAACATATCGATACCCCGGAGGGCCGCTTTGATTCCGGCGGCGTCTCCATCGTATAATACCGTGATATTATTCGTGAAACGATGTATGAGCCGGATTTGCCCTTGCGTGAGCGCCGTACCCGAGGAGGCAACCACGTTTTCTACGCCCACTTGGTGCATACCGATCACGTCCATATATCCTTCCACCAAGAAACAGCGATCCTGTTTCATGATTGCTTGCTTGGCGAAATAGATGCCGTAAAGCTCGTTACTCTTATGATAAATCTCGCTTTCGGGAGAGTTTACGTACTTCGCGGTCTTCTCGTCCTTTTTCAATACACGTCCGCCGAATGCCACGACCTTTCCGCTTAGCGTATGGACGGGAAAGATGACACGTCCCCGAAAACGATCGTTCACGTTTCCATTATCATAAGCGATAACTAAACCGGTTTTCTCGAGGAATTCCTTTTTATAACCTGCTTTTATAGCGGTTTTGTATAAAGCATCCCGCTGGTCCAAGCTATACCCGAGCTGGAATTTACGGATGATATCTTCCCTCAATCCTCGCTCGGCAAAGTAACGCATACCTACGCTTTTCCCTTCAACATGCTCATGTAATAAAGTAGAGAAGTATTGTCCCGCCCAACTATTGACGATAAGCATACTTTCCCGGTCGCTACGGATTTGTTTCTCTTTCTCGGTAAGTTCCCGTTCCTGTATCTCTATATTGTATTTTTTCGCCAGAAAGCGTAAAGCGTCGAAATAGCTGAGTTGCTCATGCTTCATGATGAAGTGAACGGCGGTTCCACCTTCTCCGCAAGCGAAACACTTACAGATATTCTTTGAGGGGGATACGTAAAAAGACGGTGATTTGTCCGAATGAAATGGGCATAATCCTACATAGTTGATCCCTCGTTTCCGAAGAGTCACGAATTCAGAGACAACATCCACGATGTTCGCCGCGTCCAATATCCGGTCTATGGTAGGTTGATCGATCATTTTAAATTACTCCTTTTTTAGCGAACACAAATGTAGTGAAAAATAACCAAACACAAACAAGGCTTGATGTTTGCTTGTGTTTGGTTATTTTTTGCTATATTTGCGGCGTGAAACGAATGCTATTCGCCAAGTAGCCTATTTGCCAAAATAGCTCAAAGGCTATAAAAATGCCTTCTCGGTATTAAATATAGGGTCTTTTGAGCGTAAAACAAGTTGGCTTCGATGGCAACAAAAGGTCTTGAAAAGAGAGTATACGCTTTCTAACTTACAAGAGTCTATTGTATAACTGATTGGATATTAAGAAAATACACATCCTTTCAGGATTAGAAGAATTATCCCTTATCCAATGGAATATCCTTTAACAGACGATTGGTTCGTATTGCGAGACTTGACCCGTCCCAATGCTAAACGCCCGGCCTATAGGTTGCTAGAGGAAAAGGGTATTGAGATTTTCACTCCTATGCGTTGGCGGTTGGTCGAGAGGAAGGGTAAGCGGATTCGTGAGGAGGTTCCTCTTCTGCACGATTTACTTTTTGCCCATACTACCCGTACCTGTATGGATCCAATCGTAGAAGAGATCAGTACCCTCCAATATCGTTATTTGCGTGGTGGCTACCGTAAGCCGATGACGGTAGGCCATGCGGAGATGAACCGTTTTATCTGTGCTGTCCATTCCGATGATTCCCCACGTTATTTCTTGGTGGAAGAATTAACTCCTGCGATGTACGGTCGCATGATCCGCATCGAGGGTGGTCCACTGGATGGCTACGAGGGTCGTTTACTCTCTATACGAGGGACCCGTGTGAAACGTTTGATCGTAGAGATACCAGGTCTGTTGGTTGCTGCTGTAGAGGTCGATCCTAAATATATTCGGTTACTATAACATATATCTACCTATCTGTCTCTTGAGGATATATACTACATGTGCATCCGGATATATACTGTATATTCCCTTGAATATATACTGCGTGACCGAAGTCAGTGCTAACGCTTTTTATGTGGTTCGTTTTGATGGCTATCCAAGCAGTATGAAGGCTGTGTGCAAATCAAGAAAGTTGTACGCTTGAGAATTTGAAGAGTGTTACAGTTGCTCTAAATTTGAAGGATACCAATTCTCAATAAGATATATGCATTCAATATCCGAGAATAATAAGCGGATAGCGAAGAACACGCTGTTCCTCTATGTACGTATGCTCTTGATCATGGGGGTGACGCTATACACCAGCCGAGTTGTATTACAGATGCTGGGGGTAGAGGACTACGGGATTTATAACGTGGTGGGAGGAATAGTTGTACTCTTTACGTTTGTCAATAACGCCATGGTCACCTCCACGCAACGGTTCTTGAATTATGAGTTGGGACGTGGGGATTTGGTGACAACCCAACACGTGTTCTCTGCCAGTGTCACGATCCATCTAGGAATAGCGTTGCTGACGTTCGTACTTGCGGAGACTGCTGGGTTGTGGTTTTTGGAACGCTACATCCAATATCCTGCGGATAGGGGATGGGCGGTGACACTTACATATCAATTTACGATATTGGGCACTTGTGTTAATATCATGCGTGCTCCTTATAACGCAGCCATTATCGCACATGAGCGGATGTCATTCTATGCTTATATCAGTGTGATTGAGGCCGTGTTTCGTTTGTTGATTGTGTATTTGTTGACTTGGACCGCATGGGATCGTTTGATCTTTTATGGGTTCTTGATGTTTGTCGTACTGGCTTTGGTGTTGGCTTGTTATTATTTGTATTGCAGGCGATCGTTTGCAGTATGTCATTATCATTTCTTTTGGGATAAAGGGTTGTTCTGCGAGTTGCTAGGTTTCTCTGGCTGGAGTCTGTTTGGAGGAATAGCCAATATGGGAGCCTCGCAAGGATTGAACATCTTGTTGAATCTTTTTTTCGGCGTGACGGTGAACGCTGCTATGGGTATCGCCAATCAGGTACAAACGGCGGTCTATAGTTTTGTGAGTAATTTCCAGACAGCATTCAATCCTCAGATCGTGAAATCCTATGTGTCAGGCGATCGTTGTTATTTCATCGACTTGATCATGCGTACCTCGAAATACTCTTATTTCCTGTTGTTCGCTATCTCTTTGCCTCTGTATATCTGTTGTGAGGAAGTGTTGTCGCTGTGGTTGGGGGAGGTACCTGCGCATACGGTGTCGTTTTGTCGCTTGATGATATTGCTCTCTTTGCTGGACGCTTTGCAAGGTCCACTTTGGGTATCGGTACAGGCCACGGGAAAGATCCGTGATTATCAGATACTGATGAGTGTGATGATCCTGGCCAACCTGCCAGTCAGTTATTTGTTTTTGAGGATAGGGTATGTACCAGAGGTGGTACTGGAGATTCGTTGTATTTTGAGTATTTTGATACTTTGGGTGCGCTTGTGGTATTTGAAGCGGCTTTATGCTTTTTCTATTAAAAGATATTTGCGAGAGGTGTTAGGGAGAGTGATCGTGGTGACTGCGTTTGTCTTCCCTATTGTTTATTTACCATTGGAAATGATTGGTGATGAAGAGAAAATTATTTTTTTAGGAATACTCTCGTTGGTATTGAATTTTTTAGTTATGTATTGTTTCGGTTTAGATAGAAGAGAACGGGAAATTTTGATTGTTCAACTTAGGAAAATTTGTGGGATATATAAGTGATAGAGGAAAAATTGTAGTCGTTATGAAAAATGTTTATCTGTAATAGATATTGAAATGATTGATTATAAATGGCTTAAATATAAAATAATGGATTTTCAGGAAAAGATAGAAGAATTAAGGAAGATAATAAAAGATAATATAGAACCTTTAATAACATCAGATTATGTACATTTAGATAATCCTTATCATGGTAATATAGGAGATATATTGATATGGGAAGGTGAAAGGCAGTTTTTATCTTCTATAAAATATAAGTGTTTGCAGTCTTCGTCAAATTCATGGTGTGAAAATTACCTCCACCCCGAAACCGTTATACTGTTTAATGGTGGAGGTAATTTTGGTGATTTGTATAGGGAGTGTCAAGATTTCCGTTTGAGAGTAATAGAACAGTTCCCAAATAATCGGATCATAATGTTTCCTCAGTCTATTTGGTATGAGGATGAATCTTTAATAGCGAAAGATGCGGCAGTCATGGCTCGTCATAATGATTTGACATTGTGTGCGCGTGATAAATGGAGTTATAACTTTTTGAAAGAGCATTTTGGAAAGAATAAGATTTTGTTAGTTCCAGATATGGCTTTTTATATATCTGATGAATATTTGAATAAATACAGAGAATGTGTTTTTTGGGGGCAAAAACTTTATCTGAGGCGTATTGATAAGGAAATGGATTTTTCTACCATATTGGATGATTTGAGAGGTTTTGATATACGTGACTGGCCCTCATTAGAAAGAAGACCAATTTGCTTATTGATTTTGAGGATAATGAAAAGAGCTGCTTATTACTTGCAAAAAATAACTTGTTTAACTGTTTTGCAAAGATTTGTTAACCGTCTGGCTGATGAATATGCTATCCGTATTGTTCGTCCTTATCTTCTAAAGAGAGGTTGTGATTTTATTTCCCCTTACTCGGAAGTAATAACGACTCGTTTGCATGGGTTAATTTTATCTATTTTATTTCATAAGCCAGTTTATTATATAAATAATACGACAGGCAAATTATCAGCTTATGTGGATACATGGCATTTGCAGGATATTTTAGAAGTATCTCCTTATGTGGATAAAATATTAGAAAAGCATGTTGATTAGTGTAGTATTGCCGGCTTATAATGTTCAAGATACGATAGGGGAATCTATCGATAGTATTTTAAGCCAAACATTTACGGACTTTGAGTTGATCATTATCAATGACGGATCGCAGGATAATACAGAAGAGGTGATTCATGCTTATTCGGATAAGAGAATTCGTTATTATCGGAATGAAAAAAATGAGGGTTTGATCTATACATTGAATAGAGGATTGGACTTGGCTCAAGGGAAATATATAGCACGGATGGATGCTGATGATGTTTCTCTTCCAACACGTTTTGAAAAGCAAGTCAAGGTGATGGAGGAAAGTCCAAATATCGTAGTTTGTGGAACGCAAATCATTCTTTTTGGAGTAGATACGGCTAAGAGATTCACTCTGTTTTTGCCAGAAGAATCGGAAGATCTGAAAAATCTATTGTTTATTCAGACTTGTTTTGCTCATCCAACGGTAATGGTTCGTCGGCAAGTGCTCATTGATAACGAGGTGAGGTATGATGCTGATTATCCTCATGCGGAGGATTATAAGATGTGGATTGATTTATCTTTGTTGGGTGAGTTTTATAATATACAGGAACCGTTGTTGAGATATAGATTGTCGGATGGGCAAGTAAGTCATAAATTTAGTGATGTCCAGAAACGGACTGCATCTGCTTGTCGTAGGTTTTTAATTTCTGCACGGTTTAAGGATGAAAAGTTGGATCGTCAAATCGAAAATAGTATAGATATAAGTACAATTTGTTATATAAAAAAGAAAGAGTACCCACGAGAATTATTGGAAGTACTTTATTCCTCTTTAAGAAAGTATAACTTTAAATGTTTGTGTTATTTGTTTGTTAGTGGTGATATTTTTCGATTTGAAATTGTTGTTGCATTGGCTTTATTAAAGAGATTTATTATAAAGAAAGATAGACTATTATGAATGTGTCTAATAGAGGGTATCTATATTTTGTTCGTTTGTCAGGAAAAATAATTCTGCTATTTTGTGTGTTTTCTTATGTGTATCAAATACATTATAAGATCTTTCCTGTGACCTTTTCTGTTATATTAGGGCTTTTTGGTATTTTATATAATTTCTTTATAAATAGAGGTGTTTTTAAAATCAAATGGTGTAATTTTTATGTTTTTTGTGGGTTTTATTTGGTTATTATATCTTTGATTATTTCTGCTGTTGTAAATGGTACTAATGATTATACTTTTTTGCAATTTGGAATTGTGAATCTTTTAAATGTGTATTCATTTTATACGATATCGATTCTTTTTAAAATTCTATATAAAGATATAAGTTTTGAATTGATTGTGAAATATTATATTGCTTCAGCGTTGCTTCAATTGATTATTTCATTAGTTATGTTTTTAGATGTGGATAAAATGGTGTGTTTTACTGATTTATTGAAGTATACGTCTTTGGCTGAAACTAAATTGATTGAAGAGATGGGAGCTAGATTGATAGGGTTTGGTACTCAATTTTTTCAATCAGGTATAATACATGGAATGATTTTGTTGTTGTTAGTATTTTATGCTGATAAAAAAAAGTGTATGTTATATGAAAAAGTATTCTTGTGCTTTGTTTTTTGTTTGATATCTATTGTTGGTATGATGATGGCAAGAACAACTTTAGTGGGTGTTTTAATGGCGATTGCTTTTGTTATATTTAAATCTAATATGTGGAAATTAAAAATCAAAATTAGTTCGATTAAATTGGTTTTGAGTATGTTTGTTGTGTTGTGTGCTTTTTCTTTATTCGTGATGAATTTTTCTTATGAGGTGAAGACTAGTTTGTTGGTAGCCTATGATTTTGGATTTGAATTGATTAATTCATATACTCAGACAGGGCAATTGGAAACGGCTTCGACAAATGCAATGTTTAGAATGTATATATTTCCTTCTTTGTTTAAGACATGGGTGATAGGAGACGGGCTATGGATGGATTCTTTTGGCAGGTTTTATATGCATACAGATATTGGATTTATACGTATGATATTCTATTTTGGAATTGTTGGATTGATTAGTTTTATTGTGTTTCAATCTGTATCTATATTTGCAGTTTATAGAAATAATAAATATCTTGGAAAAATTCCTTTTATTTTAATATTTGTTTATTTTTTTGTTTTGAATTTGAAAGGGTTTACTGATTTGTTTTATCTAATTATTCCGTTTTGTTACTGCTCTAGTTTTACTTTAAAACATAGGTATTAATTCTTTATGTGTAATATTTTGATTGTAACCCATGCTTTTCTTCCAGATTTAGATGGAGGAATCATTGTTGCTTATGATTATGCAAATCTTTTGGTAGACTTGGGTCATAAAGTGACTGTATTATCGAAGGAATATAAGAATCCAATCCAAAGTACTAAATTTACATATATTCAAATACCCAATAAATATGGTGAGTATTTTTGGATGTATAATTATGGTACGTTCTTGAAAAATATGGATTTGGATGGTTTTGATCTTATCTTGTTGAATCAGTGTCCTTCGGCTGCTATAGCAGGAAAATATTTCTCAAAAGAACAATTGAGTAGAACTGTACCTATCATACAAGGTGTGGAGGTTGAATGGGTTTATAGAAATGTAGACCTGAAGAGTAATCTTTTCTATAACGTGTTTTTGAGGATGAAACATTATCATAGGAAGTGTTTGATGAGTTGTAGAAAGATTGTCTCGGTCAGTGATTTTCATAGACAAAAAGTAATCTCTGCCGGAGATTTTCAATCCATATCAAATAAATTTCAGGTAATCTATACAGGAATAGATAAAGAACTATTTAGGGAAATTCCTTCCGATTTTAGGAAGCAAATAGTCGCTTTTGATAAAGATATATTGCTTACGGTTAGTAGGATAGAAAAGATGAAAGGTCTTGCGGAGATGTTATCTGTTTATAAGCGTTTGATAGAAAAAAATGACCGATATATATGGGTAATTATTGGTGATGGCCCTTATTTGCAATCGTTGAAGGAAGAGGTTAAAAGAGAAGGGTTAGATACATCTGTTATTTTTTTAGGAAGAAGGAATAGGGATGAGTTGAGTTATTATTATTCTGCGGCTGATTGTTTTTGGTTACTGTCTAATTATGATGAATGTCTTCCTTTGGTTTATTTAGAGGCTCAAGCTTGTGGTATTCCTGCGATCGGACGTAAGAAAGGGGGGACGCAAGAAACGATCCGGAATCGTAGAACTGGTTTTCTTGTTAAGTCTGATGAGGAGTGCCTTGAGATTCTTTTAAATAGAGAATATAGGTATATTGAGAAAGATGCGCTTCGTGATTTTTCTGCTTCTTTTGATAAAATACAAGCGACTCAAAGTTTAATATCTTAAAGATTCATATTCTATACATCATGAGAAATATAGCTGTGGTTTTGGCCGGTGGTTTCGGTCAACGTTTAGGAGATGCGACACCTAAACAGTTCTTGAAGTTAGCGGGGAAAAAAGTGATTGAACATACGATAGATGTTTTCCAAAATCATCCGTTAATAGATGAGATCGTTGTGGTTTCTAATCCTAATTATGTGCAGGAGGTAGAGAATATCTTGGTGAAGAATGAATATTCCAAGATGAAGAAAATCCTCAAGGGAGGAAAGGAACGTTACCATTCAAGTTTAGCGGCGATTAATGCTTATGAGGAAGAGGTGAATATGATTTTCCACGATGCGGTTCGCCCATTGGTCAATGATCGTATTATATCTGATTGTATCAATGCCTTGAAAACGTATAATGCGGTGGATGTCGCAATCAAGACGACTGATACGATCATTCAAATTGATGCGGCGGACCATATTACCGGAATACCTGCTAGGGAGTATTTGCGTAACGGACAGACTCCGCAAGCTTTTAAGCGTTCTACGATAAAACGAGCTTATGAATTGGCTTTAAAGGATGTTAGTTTTCAAACGACAGATGATTGTGGGGTTGTCTACAAGTATCTTCCGGAAGAATTCGTGTATGTAGTCAAGGGTGAACAGTTTAATATGAAATTGACTTACAAAGAAGATCTGTTTTTATTGGATAAATTGTTTCAGCTAAAATCAATCGCTCAACAGAATGAAACGGTAACTCCTAAGACTATAGCCGCTTTGCCTTCATCGGTTATCGTTGTTTTTGGCGGAAGCTATGGGATTGGGCTTGATATTATCCATATTTGTCGCCAGTACGGGGCGCATATCTATTCTTTCAGCCGTTCAGAGAATGGAGTGGATGTCTCCGATCCTGCTCTAGTGGCTGATGCTTTGAGAACTGTCATGGATAAGGAAGGACGTATAGATGCGGTTGTCAATACGGCTGGAGTCTTGAATCGGGAGCCATTGGCTACAATGACATATGAGGAGATTTGTAAAAGTATTCATGTGAATTATCTTGGAGCTGTTATTGTAGCAAGGGAATCTTATCCGTATTTAAAAATGAGCAAAGGGGCGTTGCTGCTGTTTACTTCCAGTTCTTATACGAGGGGGCGTCAATTATATAGCTTGTATTCATCTTCTAAAGCCGCTATCGTGAATTTTGTACAAGCGTTGAGTGAAGAGTGGCAGGATAGTGGTATTCGTATCAATTGTATTAATCCGGAACGGACTAAGACCCCTATGCGGGAGAGAAATTTTGGCATAGAACCGGAGGATACCTTGTTGAAATCAAGTGTTGTTGCGTCTGTGTCGGTGAATACTATATTTTCTTCCCTGACCGGAGAAGTGGTGGATGTTAAAAAAAGACCGTAAAGATGAAATCTGATAGTGAATTGATGAATGAGTTAGCTCATAAAACGAATTATTTACATGAGATGACATCTTCGGAGTCTTCTGCCATGAAGCGAGCTTTGTTGGATATATACAGGGATGTAGCGAAATTATGTGAAAAAGAAGGCTTGACATTAATGCTCAGTGGTGGAAGTTGTTTGGGAGCAGTCCGACATAAAGGTTTTATACCTTGGGATGATGATTTAGACGTAATGATGAGACGTGATGATTATGAAAGATTGATTCGATTGTGTAAGGAGGGGAGGTTAGGTGATAAATATGAGTTTGACTATCCTAATAAGGATGCTGATGCGAAAACAGTATTCTTGAAGATATATAGAAAGAACTCCTTTAATATAGAACTTTTCAATGAAAACTCTCCCTTCCCTAAAGGTTTATATATTGATGTATTTGCTTTAGATTCAGTACCTCAGTCTAAGTTCATGCAAGCCATGAAAGGTTTTGTTGCCAATGTAATCCAGTTTATATCCATTATGGTTTTGTATGCGCAGTATCCTAGTAAGTCTTTGTCTGAATTTGTATCTCTAGATTCATCGTTAAAGAGAAGATATCAGATTAAGAAAATCATGGGATCTTTCTTCGGAATTATTCCACATGCAAAATGGGTTTATTGGTTTGATCGTTTTGTGGCTTCTTCAAAGAATGGTAACCCTCTAGGTATTCCTACTGGTAGAAAATATTATAATGGAGAAATATTTGATGCTTCTGTATATTTTCCTCCAAAAGAGGCTTTGTTTGAAGGAGAAATCGTTTATATACCTGCTGACTATGATCGGTATTTGACAAATCTTTATCATGATTATATGCAATTGCCTCCAGTAGAAAAAAGAGAGAGGCATTTTATTTTGAAGTTTCAATTGCCTAATGATTGAAGCATAGAAAATTTTTGTATTCTATTATTTAGAATGAAAAACAAGCTATTTAGCGTACTTATTTCTGTTTATAAGAACGATAACCCTGATGATTTTAGAACAGCTATCGAGAGTGTGACCATTAAGCAGACGGTACAACCGGATGAAGTGTTCGTCTATGTGGATGGACCTGTACCTAATGCTCTGGCGAGTACTATCAAACAACTTGAAATGGAGATTCCGGCTGTTTATGTACATTGGGAGGTTGAGAATAAAGGTCTCGGCAGGGCTTTGCAATATGGTATGGAACATGTGAAGCATGAGTTGGTCGCACGAATGGATGCAGATGATATATCTGTTCCGGACAGATTTGAATGTCAACTTTGTCAGTTTGAGAAAGATCTAGAGTTGAGTGTTGCAAGTGGGCACATTGTTGATTTTATTGGTACTCCTGAAAATGTTATCGGTAAACGTACAGTTCCCATAGGTAGTGAGACATGTATGCAATATATCAAGAAACGCGATGTAGTTAATCATCCTGCGGTGATGTTCCGAAAGTCGGAAGTGTTGCGAGCTGGTAACTATCAGGATTGGTATTTAAACGAAGATTCTTATTTGTGGTTGAGAATGTATCTAGTGGGATGCAAATTCAATAATTTAGATAGAGTACTTGTATATATGCGTTCGGGCGAAGGACAGTATGCTAGACGTGGTGGTTGGAAATACTTCAGGAGTGAAGCTGGTTTACAGAAGTTGCGTTATAAACATAGAATCATCAGTTTTCCTCGATACTTATTTAATATGACAGTCCATTTCACAGTGAAAGTGTTGATGCCAAACAGTGTAAGAGGGTGGGTATTTCAGAAGTTGTTAAGAGAATAAAATTATATCTAACAAAAGGTTTAGGTACTATTTGTGTTATTTTATAGTGTTGTTGTATTTTATGAAGAAGATACCTTTTTCGCCTCCCGATATGTCAGAGGCAGAGATCAATGAAGTTGCAGAGGCTCTTCGTTCCGGTTGGATCACTACGGGGCCTAAGACAAAAGAATTTGAGAGATTAATTGCCTTGTGTTGTCAGACGGAGCAAGCTGTATGCTTGAATTCGGCTACGGCTTGTATGGAGTTGATATTGCGTGTTTTGGGCGTTGGACAAGGAGACGAGGTGATTACTCCCGCTTATACGTATACCGCTACCGCAAGTGTAACTTGTCATGTGGGGGCAAAGGTTGTCATGGTGGATACCGCTCCTGATTCGTTTGAGATGGATTATGATAAGTTGGCAGATGCGATCACGGAGAGGACAAAGGTGGTTCTGCCTGTTGATCTTGCCGGTGTGGTTTGTGATTATGATAAGATATTCGCTGCCGTAGAGAGCAAGAAACATTTGTTTTCGCCAGCGAACGATATCCAGAAGGCATACGGTCGGGTTATCGTACTTGCGGATGCCGCTCATGCTTTTGGTGCCAAATGGCATGGAAAGATGTGTGGCGAGATCGCTGATTTTACTTCGTTTTCCTTCCATGCCGTGAAAAACCTTACGACCGCAGAGGGAGGTGCGTTGACTTGGAGAAATCATGATGGGGTTGACAACGAGTCTCTTTATAAACAGTTTCAATTGCTTTCCCTTCATGGGCAGAACAAGGATGCGTTTGCTAAAACGAGGTTGGGGGCATGGGAGTATGATATTGTGGCTCCGTATTATAAGTGTAATATGACGGATGTGATGGCGGGTATTGGCCTTGCGCAGTTGAAGCGTTATCCGGAAATGCTGTATCGTCGTCGTCAGATTATTGAGAGGTATAATGAAGGACTGAAGGGGTGTGATGTGCAGGTCTTGGATCATTTTGGTGATGACCATTCTTCGAGTGGGCATTTGTATCTTGTACGTTTGCTTGGTGAGGATGTGGAATATCGAAATGTTGTGATAGAACAAATGGCTGAACGTGGGATCGCTTGTAACGTACATTATAAGCCTTTACCTATAATGACGGCCTATAAAAATTTAGGCTTTGATATCGCAAATTATCCGAATGCTTATAACCAATACCATAATGAGATTACTTTACCTTTACACACCAGTCTTACGGATGAGGATGTGGAGTATGTGATTTCCAATTTTGTTGACATTATTTCCCAATAAAATAACCCAAACGATTTGAAACGTATATTTGATATTGTTGCGAGCGGGATAGGGCTTATCTTGCTTAGTCCTCTATTTATCATTTTGACAATTTGGATTAAGTGTGATTCTATCGGTCCAGTCTTTTATAAGCAAGTTCGTGTGGGGCGTAATAATATGGATTTTCAGCTATTTAAATTCCGTAGCATGCGTGTGGGTTCAGATAAGAAAGGACTTATTACTGTAGGTGGACATGATCCTCGGATTACTCGGTCCGGCTATTATATCCGTAAATACAAATTGGATGAATTTCCTCAATTGATTAATGTGTTTAAAGGGGATATGAGTTTGGTTGGTCCTCGTCCAGAAGTTCGTAAGTATGTTGATATGTATACGGAAGAACAAATGCATGTGTTGGATGTTAGGCCGGGCATTACTGATTTGGCTTCTATTCGGTATCGAAATGAGAATGAACTTCTTGAACGGGTTAATGATCCAGATAAGTATTATGTTGAAGTAATAATGCCAGATAAATTGCGTATTAATCTGGAATATGTTGCCAGACATTCCTTTACTTTCGATATAAGATTGATATTTCAAACATTTAGAGCTATTGTATCGGAATAGCCCAAAAGAGCTTTTATTCTATAGATTATTCGTGTAACTATATAAACAAGAATTGATATGAGGGATCCTTTTTCTCGACTATCTACCTGGTACTTTTCCAAGAAATCCTTACCCTATTGGGGTATTATCTTGCTGGATTGCTGCTTGATCTTATTTTCCGGCTTGTTGGTGTATACCTTGAATAATGGCGTATTATCAACCTTGGATATCTTGGGGCACCTGCTGGTCACGCTATTGGTATGCCTGATTCCTTATCTGGTAGGCTTTCGCCTGTTCCATACCTATTCGGGGATTATACGTTATTCCTCTTTCGTGGACTTGCAAAAGGTGGGATTCGCCGTCTTGTTTGGCTTGATTTGCGTGGTCGTGTTTCAGGCGTTGACGGACTTTTCTCCTTATTTGGTGTATATCCGTAAACGGGATCTGATCCTCTCTGCGTTGTTGGCTATGAGCTTGATGTGGATGATGCGTGTGTTCGTGAAATATTTTTATGTAAGTACTTTTCGTGTGGCTAAGGCGGAACGAGCCTTTATCTATGGCGTGAAGCAAGGTGGGGTGAGTTTGGCGAAGAGTATCCAGAATCAGGATCCGGCCCGGTTTGTGCTGGCTGGATTTATCTCGGACATGGCTGAGATTGGGAATCGGTATTTAATGGGAGTCAAGGTTTATCCGAATAACGAGGATTTGATTGGTGTGATGAGAAGGCTGCAAGCCGATGTCTTGCTGGTGTCTCCATTGAAAGTTGAGGCGATCCGGAATAATCAGGAGATGGTGGACAGGCTGATCAAGGCGAATATAAAGATCTATATGACTCCTGCCGCCCAAGAGTGGGACGGGAAGAGCGACTTGAGCCATACCCAGCTGAGGGAGGTGAATATAGAGGATTTACTGCCCCGTGATAAGATCGAGATAGACTTGGAGGCTGTGAGGAAGCAGCTTACCGGTAAGCGGATTCTGATAACAGGAGCCGCCGGGAGTATCGGTAGCGAGATCGTGCGGCAGGTAGCCCAGTTCGCCCCGGAACGTATGGTCTTGATAGATCAGGCGGAGACCCCCTTACACGATGTCCGCTTGATGATGGCTCGTCAGTGGTCGAATATAGAATCCTATACGGTTGTGAGCGATATTTGTGTGCGTGAACGCATGGAGGAGCTGTTCGAGGAGCATCGTCCGGATTACGTGTTTCATGCCGCGGCCTACAAGCATGTACCTATGATGGAGGATAATCCGGAGGAGAGTGTCCGTAACAACGTGGACGGTACCCGGGTGATCGCAGACTTGTCGGTGAAATACGGCACGAGGAAGTTTGTGATGGTATCGACTGACAAGGCGGTGAATCCCACGAACGTGATGGGCTGCTCGAAACGTATTTGCGAGATCTACGTGCAGAGCTTGGATCAGGCTATCAAGGATGGGAAGGTGAGGGGGCGTACGCAATTCGTGACGACTCGTTTCGGTAATGTGCTGGGATCGAACGGTTCCGTGATCCCGTTATTCAAGGAACAGATCAAGCGGGGCGGTCCGGTTACGGTGACGCACAAGGATATCATTCGTTTCTTCATGCTGATACCGGAGGCTTGTAAGCTGGTCCTAGAGGCCGGTACGATGGGTAATGGGGGAGAGATCTTCGTGTTCGATATGGGTAAACCTGTACGGATCGTGGATCTGGCTGAGCGTATGATCCGTCTGAGCGGGGTGAAGGGAATCGAGATCCGGTTCACGGGATTGCGAGACGGGGAGAAGTTGTATGAGGAGGTACTCAATGAGGAGGAGACCTCCAAGCCTACTTTTCATCCGAAGATCAAGATCGCCCAAGTCCGTGCGTATGACTATGCTGACGCCAATCTGCGGATTGATGCCTTGGTACATGCTTGTGCCGTGGAGGGGGATATGCAGATCGTGAAGCGGATGAAGGAGATTGTTCCTGAGTTCAAGAGCCAGCATTCTAAATACGAGGTTCTGGATAAATAAATTGTAGAAAAATAAATAAGATACAAAAAGAAGGTCTCTCATTGCGGGGGACCTTTTTTTATGAGATAAGCGTTGTCTTTGGGATAGTATTTCGTATTTTTGCTCATACAATTTAATTAGTGTTGTTTGTGATAAGATGAAGGAATGAGTATGGTACGAATAAGAAAGATATTGCTGGTTGTTGTGTCTGTGTTGGTCGGGATCTTTTTCATACTTCCCTTGATCGGGGTTGGTATACTGAAATGGGCGGTCTTACCTCCGGAGAAGCTGACACCGCTGGTCGTAGAAAAAACAAACGAATTCATAGAGGCGCACTTGGAATGTGAGCGGGTGGAGTTGACTTATTTCGAGACGTATCCTTATCTGGGAGTGAAGTTGACGAATGGACGTTTGATCTCACATCTGGCTGAGGATTCTATAGGCTATCAGGAGGATTTGATGATTCCTTCGGATTCTTTGTTGTCTTTCAAAAAAGCGATCGTCGTATTTAACCCTACGGATTATCTGTTTAGCGGGAAGGTGACGATTCCTCGGGTTATCATGGATAGTATCCGTTTTTATGGTTATGTGAATGAGGAGGGAAAGGCGAATTGGGAGATTTATCAAAGTGAGATGGATTCGGTAGACGAATCATCGTCATCTCCATTGCCTAAAATAGATTTGCAGCAAGTGCATATTACGAATGGGCACTTTGTCTATGATGACCGCCAGCAGGATTTATATACGGCGATCGATGGTTTCTTTTTACATATAGATGGCCTTTTGACCCAACGAGGAAATAAGTTGGATGTGGAGACCGGTTCTTCCTCGATCGTATTCCGTAGCCCGTCTTATTCTTTGGCGAATAAGTTAGCGTTACGCTTCAAGGGACGTTTGTTGTTGGCTGATGGACTTCGCCGGATTGGGTTGAGGGACGCGGAGTTGCTGGTGAATAATCTGCCTTTTACGGCGGATGGCTTTATGGTGCCGGCTACCGAGGATAATCCGTCACGGATCGATATGACTTTCGGGTTGAAGGTTTCCGATATGAATGATCTCTTACATTTTATTCCGGATGAATATTTTAAGGATCGGGATAAAACACTTGCTGAGGGACGTATTATTTTGGAAGGGGATATCCGTGGAGAATTAGGGGATAGTATCGTTCCGACCGTGAACTTATGCTGCAAGATAGAGGATGGTTCTTATCATGTAAAAGGTATTGAACAGGGGATCGATACCTTGCGCATGGACATGGATTTACATTTGAATGGCGCTTACCCAGATTCTTCTTATGTCTCTTTGGAGGAGCTGACATTGATCGGGTTGAATACCTCGCTGACCATGAGTGGAGAGGTTAGGGATATCTGGAGGAATCCCGCGATTCGGGCGGAGATGAAAGGGCAGGTCGATTTTACCCGTTTGGCTAAAGAGTTCTTGAATCCCGACACACTGCTGCTGGAGGGTACCATGATGGCTGATTTATCTACGGTGTTTAAGGTGGATGATATCGTGAATAGCCGCTTCGCCAAGGTCAAATCATCCGGCAATTTGACGGTTGATCGCTTCAAGGCGTTTAGTAAGCCGTTAGGCGTGGATATGTATATCGCTGGGGCGAATCTGTTTGTAGGATCTACGGAAAATGAAAGTAAATATCTGAATGCGAAAGGATTGTTGAGCGCTAATCTATCGGTGGATACCTTGAATATAAAGTATAAGGATGAGATCAGTACGAATATCGGTGGATTGAAGATGGTAGCCAATACGACGCCGGTTATTGATACAACGGCTGTTATCCCTATGACCGCAGGGTTGGAATTTGATCATTTACGCACCAAGTTGCCGGATTCTACCTGGATGGTGGCCGGTAAGACCGTGTTGAAAGGGGGCATCAAGGCTTCTTCTACAGATAAGCGGATCCCTATGGCGGGAGCTACGATCTCGGTGGACACCTTAAAATATATTCTTATCCCTTTACGGACGGGTATGGTTCTGACGGAAAGCCAGTTCTCTTTGGAAGCATTACCTTATCGGCAAGCGATTCGTCAACAACGTGAACGCCGTATTGCCGCCGGTGATACCTTGCGCAGGCGCACGCAGACCACCCGAAGGGCGAATAGACAGCGGTCGCAAGTGGATTCGGTCGCTTCCTCAAACAGTGTCTTACGCCAATGGGAGGCTCGGGGACAAGTGAGGTTTAAGCAATTGAGGGGCTTTAGCCGCTTATTCCCCATTCCGATGTATATTGATGAGACAAGCGTGAAATTCAATACTAACAATATGACGTTGAGTGGTGCCCGCCTGCATTTAGGAAAGAGCGATTTTACTTTGAGCGGAGAGCTTAGCGACATCCGGCGGGCCATGCTACGGGGAGGAAAGCTGAAAGCGAATTTCGAGTTGGAATCCGATCTGATCGATTGTAACCAGTTGATGCTAGCTATAGGTAAAGGTTTGCAGTTTTCAGATCAATTGGCATCCAATTCAGTTGGGGCCTTCTCGGAAGACAGTATCTCCGTACTGGAGACGGATCATCTATTAGCGAATACCGTGGATAGTGTCGCTACGGATTCGATCTCTCAACTATTTGTCGTTCCGAAATTCTTGGATCTGACGCTTCATACAAATGCTAAAAAAATAGATTTTAAGGATCTGAAGTTGGAGGATGTGAAAGGTGAGGTTGTAATCCGGGATCAAAGTATCAATCTGAGCGATTTATGTATGAGCTCGAATATCGGTTCTGGAGATCTGACGATGGTTTATACGACCAAAACAGATCAAGAGGCGACTATGGGATTTGAGTTGTCCTTAAATGATATTTTAGTGGAACGGTTAATCAGTTTATTCCCGGATATTGATACATTGGTCCCTATGCTTCGTTCGTTCGAAGGCATGGTAGATTGCCAGATGACGGCGACTTGCAAGGCGGATTCTACGATGTCCGTGTTGCTGCCGTCTGTAAATGCCTCTTGCTACCTGAGCGGAAAGAATATGGTGCTGCTGGATGGTGAGACATTTACCGAGATATCGAAGACGCTGATGTTCAAGAATAAAAAACGGAATATGATTGATAGTATAGCGGTAGATTTAGCGATCCATGATAACAAGATCGAGGTATTCCCATTCTTGGTGGAGATGGACCGGTATAAAGTAGCCGTAGGAGGAACGCATAATTTGGATATGACGTTCGATTACCATCTCTCGGTTTTAAAATCGCCGGTGCCGTTTAAGCTGGGTATCGATATAAAAGGGAATCTGGATGATTTCAAGTTCAAGATAGTGAAATGTAAATATAAAGATTTCTTGAAACCTACCAAGCAAGCGGAACTGGATAGTACCCGCAGGAATGTGCGTGAGGAGATACGCGAGACGATCCGGAAACAAATAAGAGAGGCCGCTCCCGAATTAGGAAACAGCCTCTCTGAGATTCATCCACATACACACGGTCACGTTGAGGAATCAACGTGATCCATACATTTGCTCGTAATATTTCATGTAATCTCCACCGGTGATATCCTCCACCCATTTCTGGTTCTCAAGATACCAACGGATGGTTTTTACGATACCAACCTCGAAGCAGGTCTCTGGTGTCCAGCCTAATTCGTTGGTGATCTTCGTCGGGTCGATTGCGTATCGTTGATCATGGCCCAGACGGTCTTTTACGAATGTAATCAAGCTGTCGTTGATCCAGTCGATAGAGATTTCTCCATCGGCACCGATCTCTTTTTTCTTTAATACTTGGCGATATTCCGGTTGTTCGGTCATTAGTTGATGGATCGTCCGGATCGTGAGTTTTACGATCTCGATGTTCTGCTTCTCGTTATGACCGCCTACGTTGTAAACCTCTCCCACACGTCCGTGGTGGATGACGGCGTCGATCGCCTTGCAATGATCCTCTACATATAACCAGTCGCGTACGTTTGTGCCGTCACCATATACAGGTAGGGATTTACCTTCCAATATGTTCTTTATAATTAAAGGAATCAATTTTTCCGGGAAATGGTAAGGTCCGTAGTTGTTGGAACAACGGGTAATAGATACCGGCATCTTATACGTCTCGTGGTAAGCCTTTACGAATAAGTCCGCGCTTGTCTTGGAGGCGCTGTATGGGCTTCGGGGATCTAAAGGCGTGGTCTCGTGGAAATACCCTTCGGCACCTAGGCTTCCATAGACCTCATCGGTAGAGACTTGATGGAAACGTACACCTTCACGCCATACCGGATAACCAGTCTCTGCCTTACCGGTAACCCATGCTTTTCGTGCGGCGTCCAATAGGTTTTGTGTACCAAGGATGTTGGTTTGCAGGAATAGCTGGGGATTTTCGATGCTTCGGTCTACATGACTTTCAGCGGCGAAGTTCACGACATAATCGAAGTTGTATTTCTCGAATAGCTGGTCGGCCAAGGCACGGTCGCAAATATCGCCTTTCACGAACTCGCAACGTACTCCATCGATATCCTCGGCGATGGTGCCTAAATTACCTGCGTAAGTCAGCAAGTCTAGGACAACGATCTTGATATCGTCATATTTCGCCAGCATATGTTTGATGAAATTGGCACCGATAAAACCGGCGGCACCGGTAACTAGGTAAGTTTTCATATCTGTACAGTGTTTAGTATTTGAAATTAAGCTCAGCGTCTTTCAGCAATGGAGCCTTGGTGTCTTTCTCGGATAGGTTGATCGATTCCGGATCTGTGATGCTCCAATCTACATGGACCGTGGGATCGTCATAGCGGATTCCCCGTTCATGCGTCGGAGTATATGGATTATCTACTTTATAGGTAAAGATAGCCTCGTCACTTAATACATGGAATCCGTGGGCGAATCCCTGTGGAATAAATAACTGGCGTTTATTCTCGTCCGATAACTCTACAGCTACATATTTGCCGAATGTGGGCGAGCCTTCACGTACGTCTACGGCTACATCCAATACCCGTCCTTTGATCACCCTGACTAATTTAGATTGAGAATAGGGCGCTAGCTGATAGTGTAATCCTCGTAATACGCCTTTAGAGGAGCAAGATTCGTTGTCTTGCACGAACTGGATTTTTCCGATATGCTCCTCGAATTCCGCTTGCTTAAAAGCTTCCATAAAGTATCCGCGCGCATCTTTCAATACCTTTGGCTCAATGATCCATACGCCCGGTATTACAGTTTCTGTATAAGTCATTTTTTCGTTATTTATCTATTTGATAGGCAAAGGTAAGCTCATTTTCTCTACTTCTATAATATTCGGAGGGAAAAATAAAAAAGAAAGGAAAAGTTTGGTAATTCCAATATTATTCTCTTTCTTTGCACTCGCAAAACGAAAGTAGTTGTTTTGTGTTGAAGTTATGGTTCCTTGGATGAGTGGCTTAGTCAGCGGTCTGCAAAACCGTGTACGGCGGTTCGAATCCGCCAGGAACCTCTTGGTAATTGAAAATTCAGTATTAAGAATTGAAAATTACTTTTATTTTTGATTGATTCGGTTCCTTGGATGAGTGGCTTAGTCAGTGGTCTGCAAAACCATGTACGGCGGTTCGAATCCGCCAGGAACCTCGGAGGAAAGCCTCGAAGTTGTTTGTAATGAACGCTTCAAGGCTTTTTTTGTTTTGTCCGTTTGTAACTCTCGCCGGGTTGTCGGGCGGTTCGCTGTTTTCATGGCTTCCCTTGGCCGGATCCTTAGGGGGATTTGTGGTTTTCCTCTTGAGGTATTCATCTTCTAATGGCTGTTGCATGATCGTCCACCATCCGTTGCATGATCATGTAACAGTTGGTGGACGATCGTGCAACGGATGGTGGATAATGAATGTCTCAGGAGGAAAGGCGTAATAGGACAAAGGAAGATCCTTTAAAAGTATCGTGATAAGGAAGAATATTTGCCCAGTGTGTTTATGCTTCCCGAATTTATTACTACCTTTGCGCCACTCAATTAAATAATCATAATTGCATGCACGAGAAACTTATTATTCTTGATTTCGGCTCGCAGACAACCCAGCTTATCGGCCGTAGGGTCAGAGAGTTGAATATGTATTGTGAGATCGTTCCTTATAACAAATTCCCGCATGACGCTACCGACGTGAAAGGTGTGATCCTTTCCGGAAGTCCTTATTCCGTATACGACGAGAATGCCTTTAAGGCTGATTTGACCGAGATACGGGGGAAGTATCCCGTCTTAGGTATTTGTTATGGAGCGCAGTTTCTAGCTTATACATCCGGAGGTAATGTGGAACCGGCTAATTCACGTGAGTATGGACGTGCTAATTTGTCGCACATTGATGGTGAGGATGAATTACTGAAAGGGATCCATGTGGGTTCACAGATATGGATGTCTCATGGGGATACGATTACCGTATTGCCGGATAATTTCAAGGTGATCGCCAGCACGGACGACGTGAGGGCTGCCGCTTACCATGTGGAAGGTGAGCAAACGTGGGGCGTTCAGTTTCATCCGGAAGTATTCCATTCGACAGACGGTACGAAGTTGCTGGATAACTTCTTGAATATTTGCGGATGCGCCAAGGATTGGACACCGGCTTCCTTTATCGAATCTACCGTAGCTGAGTTGAAGGAGCAATTGGGAGATGACAAGGTGATCTTGGCTCTTTCCGGCGGTGTGGATTCATCTGTTACGGCCGTATTGCTGAATAAGGCGATCGGTAAGAACTTGACTTGCATTTTCGTGGATCATGGTTTGCTGCGCAAGAATGAGTTCGAGAACGTAATGAGGGATTATGAGCATTTAGGATTGAACGTGATCGGCGTAAACGCAAAAGATAAGTTCTATAAAGAACTAGCGGGCGTTACGGAACCGGAGAAGAAACGTAAGATCATCGGCAAAGGATTTATCGATGTCTTCGATGAGGAGGCGCATAAGCTGAAAGATATCAAGTGGCTGGGGCAAGGTACGATTTATCCGGATGTGATCGAGTCGCTTTCTATCACAGGTACGGTTATCAAGAGCCATCATAATGTGGGCGGACTTCCGGATACGATGAACTTGAAACTCGTCGAGCCGCTTCGTCTTCTTTTCAAGGATGAGGTTCGCCGTGTCGGTATGGAGTTGGGTATGCAACCGCATTTGATCAAGCGCCATCCGTTCCCGGGACCGGGATTGGGTATCCGTATCTTGGGTGATATCACGCCGGAAAAGGTACGTATCCTGCAAGACGCTGACGATATCTATATGTCATTGATGCGTGAGTGGGGACTTTACGATAAGATTTGGCAAGCTGGGGTAATCTTACTTCCGATTCAATCCGTAGGTGTAATGGGCGATGAGCGTACCTATGAGAATACGGTAGCTTTACGTGCGGTCACTTCCACGGACGCTATGACCGCCGATTGGGCGCAGCTTCCGTACGAGTTCCTCGCCAAAGTTTCCAACGAGATTATCAATAAGGTGAAAGGCGTGAATAGAGTCGTGTACGACATCAGCTCGAAGCCGCCTGCAACCATCGAGTGGGAGTGACATTTGTCTTAGGTATAACAAAGTGTAAAATCAATAAAATTTAAAAGTCACATGAAGCAAGATATGATTGTTATCTTGGATTTAGGTAGTCATGAGAATACGGTGTTGGCTCGTGCTATTCGTGCGTTAGGCGTTTATAGTGAGATTTATCCGCATGACATCACGGTTGAGGAATTAAAAGCCTTGCCAAACGTGAAAGGTATCATTATCAATGGTGGCCCAAACAATGTTATCGACGGTGTAGCTATCGACGTGAATCCGGGTATTTACGAGATGGGCACTCCTGTAATGGCCGCAGGTCATGATAAGGCGTTGTGCGAGGTTAAATTACCGGAGTTTACGGATGATGTCGAGGCGATCAAGGGCGCTGTCAAGTCTTTCGTGTTCGATACTTGCAAGGCTGAGGCAAACTGGAATATGACGAATTTTGTCAATGACCAGATTGAATTGGTAAAGCGTCAGGTAGGGGATAAGAAAGTTCTGCTGGCCTTGTCTGGAGGTGTCGATAGCTCTGTAGTAGCCGCTTTACTTTTGAAAGCGATCGGCGATAAATTGGTTTGCGTGCATGTGAACCATGGTTTGATGCGTAAGGGCGAGTCCGAGGATGTCGTTGAGGTCTTCAAGAACCAGTTGAATGCCAATTTGGTGTATGTAGACGCTACCGATCGTTTCTTGAATAAGCTAGCTGACGTGGAAGATCCGGAGCAAAAGCGTAAGATTATCGGTGGTGAGTTTATCCGTGTATTTGAGGAAGAAGCTCGCAAATTAGATGGAATCGATTTCTTGGCTCAAGGAACGATCTATCCGGATATCGTGGAGAGTGGAACGAAGACGGCTAAGATGGTGAAATCCCATCATAACGTAGGCGGTCTGCCGGAAGATTTGCAATTTGAGTTGGTTGAGCCTTTGCGTCAATTATTCAAGGACGAGGTTCGTGCTTGTGGCGTAGAGTTAGGTTTGCCTTATGATATGGTTTATCGCCAGCCGTTCCCCGGACCTGGTTTAGGCGTACGTTGCTTGGGCGCTATCACTCGTGACAGACTGGAAGCGGTACGTGAGTCGGATGCGATCTTACGGGAGGAGTTCAAGAACGCCGGATTGGATAAAAAGGTATGGCAATACTTTACGGTAGTACCCGACTTTAAGTCGGTTGGCGTACGTGATAACGCCCGTTCTTTCGAATGGCCCGTGATTATCCGTGCCGTCAATACGGTAGATGCCATGACCGCTACGATCGAACCGGTTGATTGGCCTATCTTGATGAAGATTACGGATCGTATTTTGAAAGAGGTGAAGAACGTGAACCGTGTATGCTACGATATGTCTCCGAAACCGAATGCGACAATTGAGTGGGAGTAATTAGGCTTACTTATTAAACAGATATAAAAAGGCCCGGTGATTTATCTGAATCCCGGGCTTTTTATTTATATACGATAGATTCGAAGAACTATTTTAGTTCACGGATCTTGATATTACGGAACCAGATCGGATAGCCATGATCTTGCAGACCGATATAACCTTCTTTAGAAATACCTTCGGTAAAGCCCGGGAAGTTCTTGAATTTACTGTTAGCTACCAAATCATCCCACTCTTTGCTCCATAAAGTATACTCAACAACTTTCTTACCATTTTGGGTATGCGTTACCTTTCCATCTTTTACACGGATTACGATCGTATTCCACTCGCCGGCAGGATTAACTGTTTTCGGATCTGCGGGAAGCATGTCATATAGAGAACCTGCTAGGTGGTTCGCTAATTTGTTGTCGGTTGCGTCCACGTTATCTAGTACCTGTACTTCGGGAGCCGCATAATAAATAGGTTTGCCGGGTACTTCGCGTACATAATAGAAGATACCGGAGTTGCCCATCTTGCTCGCTTTCCAGTCTACCGAGAGCTCGAAGTTTTTGAATTTCTTGTTCTGGTAAAGGATATCGCCATTAGCGCCTTGTCCCGGTTTTTTGCCTTCGCCGGTAAATACTTTCATGGCATTGTCTTCTATAACCCAGTTCGCGGGCATAGCGGTACCGTTACATTGGCGCCATCCAGAGAAGTCTTTTCCGTTGAATAATAATTCCCAGCCAGCTTTTTTTTCCTTCTTAGTCAATGTATTCGGAGTTTGAGCGAAACAGGGGATAGCCATAGCTATGGCCGAAAGAATCAAGAATGATTTGAACAACTTTTTCATGTTACTTAAATTGTTATTAGATTAGATTTGTTAATATCATTACAAATGTAGCAATTTGCTTAATAACCCTTATGAGGATTAACGTATTTTTAATGGAAATAGGATTATTCTATTGATTTAACACATGAATCGTATGGCAAGCCACTAGCGCGGCCGTTTCCGTACGCAGTCGGCTCTCTCCTAAAGAGATCGGCTCGAAGCCATTCTCTTGAGCCAGTTTGATTTCTTCCGGGCTAAAATCACCTTCCGGTCCGATGAGGATTAAGGCATTCTCTCCCGGCTGATACGTATGTTTTAATAGTGGCTTCTCGCCTTCCTCGCAATGGGCGATAAACTTACGCCCATCAAAGGGAGTGGCGACAAACTTCTTGAAATCTGTCATTCCTTCTAACGCCGGCAAAGTCGCTTTCTGGGATTGCTTCATGGCACTGACCAATATCTTCTCCAATCGAATCGGCTTGATCTCTTTACGCTCCGAGAAACGACAATTCAAACAGGTGATCGCATTGATCCCTATTTCCGTCGCTTTCTCCACGAACCACTCCATCCGGTCCATGTTTTTGGTAGGAGCTATGGCTATATGGAGATTGAAGTTCCAGAGATCGGGTTGTTTCCAACTCTCTAAGAGGGTCACCTCACAATGTTTGGGATGCGCCCGGCTAATAGCCGCTTTATAAAAAGAGCCTTGCCCATCCGTCAATACTATCTCATCGCCTTCACCTAGACGAAGTACCCGTATACAATGTCCTGCTTCTTCTTCCGGTAATTCCGGCTTGATAGCTATATCTGGTGTATAAA
Organism: Parabacteroides distasonis ATCC 8503; assembly: GCF_000012845.1. Lineage (NCBI taxonomy): Bacteria > Pseudomonadati > Bacteroidota > Bacteroidia > Bacteroidales > Tannerellaceae > Parabacteroides > Parabacteroides distasonis. Next base: position 2,177,334 of record NC_009615.1, on the reverse strand, counting down.
AAATCTGCATGACCATCTAATTTTCAATTCTCAATTCTCAATTTTCAATTACCCAAGGATCATACCAATTATAGTAGCCGATAGCACAGAGACCAAGGCTCCGCCGATCATAGCCGGTACGCCGATACGTGAAATTAATCCTCGTTTTTCCGGGGCTAATACGCCCAATCCGCCTAATAAGATACCGATAGACGATATATTAGCGAATCCGCAAAGGATATAAGTAGACATCAAGATCGATTTCTCATACATGAATAATCCGGCATCTTTCCATTGCTGTAATTGGAAATAGGCGACAAATTCGTTCAATATGGTCTTTTGTCCCAATAAAGAACCAACTAACATGATGTCTTGGCTGGGAACCCCGATCAACCACATGAAAGGAGAGGTGATTACGCCCAGTATAAATTGGAAGGTCAAGCCCTGCGCCTTACCGTCCGTAATCTTTACAATCCAGTCATTCAGTCCGGTATAACGCCCTATCACACCTTCCGTAATATAATTCGCTAACGCTACAAGGGATATGAATACCAATAACATCGCGGCAATATTCGTCATCAACTTTACGCCGGTAACCGTACCCGATGAGATGGCATCTAGAATATTCGAGTTCTCTTTTTCCTTGCCGGAGATAGCTACATGGTCCGTGGCTTCTTCCGTCTGCGGACAAAGCATTTTCGCTAAAACGATTGAACCCGGTACTGCCATTACGGAAGCCGAGAGCAAGTGAGTGGCGAATAAAACCTTCGCCGCCGGGTCTGTTCCTCCCAACATACCTATGTAAGTACCCATTACGGAACCGGCGATCGTACCCATTCCGGATACCATGACCAAAAATATCTCCGAACGATTCATTGTCGGCAGGTAATTCTTGATCAACACAGGAGATTCTGTCATTCCCATAAAAATATTACCGGCGGCCACTAATCCCTCCGAGCCGGATATATTCATGAATTTACGCAATACCCACGCAAAGGCACCGACTACTTTCTGGATAATCCCCCAATGGTAAAACATGGAAACCAAGGCGGAGAAGAAAATAACAATCGGTAGCGAATGAAGCAAGAAACTGAATCCTGCCGCTTTAGAGGCATACGGGCCTAATAAGAAAGTAAGACCGGCATCCGTGAAGTCCATCAACTTAACAAATATCTTGCCACATCCTTCCAATAGGCTTCCGACGAACGGCACATATAAAACCGCCAAGGCGAATACGATCTGCATGAACAAACCTCCACCTACTAATTTCCAATCGATCCGTTTACGATCATAACTCATCGCATAGGCGATACCTAAAATCGTAATGATCCCAAGCAGACCTCTTAAAAGTGAGACCAGTCCGAATCCTCCTTGTTCTCCAATCATTTGTTTGTGTCCTCCTCTTCTTCTCGACGGCGCAACTCGTCTTTATACATTTTCGCGTATTCGTAATTTTCGTCCGCTATAGCGTCTTCCAATCGCTCGTTTATTTCTTGGATATCCAATAGGCTTAACCATTTCTTTAACTGGGCTTCGTCCTTAATCTCATCCGGTTCTAATTCTAATAAATTGTCATCCTCCTCCGGTTCGTCAGCGGGGATGGACAGGGTGTCTTCCAGTACGACACCGCATTCCTTTACAATCTCCTCGGAAGTAAAGATGTCGCAATTTACCCGAAGCGCTATGGCAATCGCGTCGGAAGTGCGAGAGTCCAGCTTTATCGAGCGCTCACCGTCGCTAAACTCTAATTCTGAGTAAAACACACCATCTTCGAATTTGTATATGTAGACTTCCTTAAGAATGACGTTGAAGGCTTGCGCAAAAGTGGCGAATAAGTCGTGTGTTAATGGACGAGGAGGTACGATATGCTCCAATGCGATCGCTATAGACTGTGCTTCAGCGGTTCCTACGATGATTGGAATTCGCCGTGGACCATTTTCCTCTGCCAAAATTAACGCATAGGCCCCGGATTGAATTTGGCTGTTCGCTAATCCTTGAACCCTTAATTTTATTCTTGTACTCACAGATCTGAAATTTAAAATTGTATACAAAAGCAAAAGTAATATTATTTTCGGGATTATTGCGAATAAATGTGATTAATCACTTTCAGTGTGTTTGGGGTTAAGGGGAAGGATAATGGAAAAACGGCTTCCTTTTCCTATTTCGGACTCTACGGCGATATACCCATCGAAACGTTCGGCTATCACTTTGCAAATGGATAGTCCCAAGCCGGTACCTTTGGCGAATTCATCCAGTTTCGTGAAACGATTGAAAACGGCGTCTTGCTTTTCTTTCGGGATACCAATGCCGGTATCTTCTACGAAAATATGTACATGCCGCTCTTCCTCTCGGTATTCATAACCAATCAATATATATCCCTTTTGCGTGAATTTAATAGCGTTGCTAAGAAAGTTGGTAATCACTTGTGTCAACCGAAACTTATCCGTGGGAATGGATATGCTTTTTTCCGGTATTTGCATACGAAGTTCTACGTTCTCCGGCATTAAAACTTGGAAAGTCTGGTAAATCGTGCTTATTAATTCATTTAGAGAATATTGCTGGAAAGAGAATGACATACGGCCCGATTCGATACGGGAAAGATCTAAGATATCATTGATAAGGTTCAATAACAGATCGCTGTTCGTATTGATTAACTCGGTAAAGTTTTCCCGTTCTGCCTTACTGAGCTCGATGTCTGTGTTCATAAGATTCGAGAATCCGACAATAGCGTTCAATGGAGTCCGGTTTATCGAATGTTCGTTTCAGTGTTTCATTAAAAATCGGGTAGGTATCTTTCTTTTGCTCAAAAGAATGGATAAGCACGATTTTCTTTTCTTCTTTTTCTTGGCAACCTAGGGTTAACAAAGAGACAAGAAATATGGATATGGCAAAAATTAAATATTTATGTGTGTGTTTCATGATTCTTAATAGATAGATCTTTTGCAAAGGTAGAAGTTTTTTTGACTATCAAAGCAAAAAAAAATGGTCATCCGTCACGGACAACCAATCTTCATTGCTAACCTTAAATCTAATACCATGAAAAACACGGTGCAAATATATAGTATTTTATGTTGTACAGCATGATTTCGTGGCGTAAATCCTTGATACGTTAGCTTTATTTTAATAATAGTCCGTCCTGCTAAAGGACCGTTAACAGTTATTGCTTGCTTTTCACGTACTCATCGGCCTTCTCTTTTACCCGATCGGCACGTTTTTGAGTCTCGGGATGGCTTGAGAACATCTGCATAAACTTGGACGATTTAGCTTCCGACTCACTCAGTTGTAACAATTTATTTAATGAGTTAGACATTCCGTACGGATCTCGCCCGTAATCTATACAAAACTGGAAACCGAATTCGTCCGCCTCATACTCTTGTTTCTGGGAATATTGAGCGCCAGCCAATGCCTGTGCCATGTCTCCCAGTTGAGAGTCGGTCAGCTTGGATACGGTTCCACTTACGGCTCCGGCGGCGTTTTTAGCGGCGGAGGTCAAGTAAGCGTTTTTCATGGCGTCTTTAGAGTCGGAATGAACGACGTGCCCGATCTCATGACCGATAACGGCGAATACCTCGTCATCGTCCATGATTTTCATCAATCCGCCACATACGCGTACACTTCCGTCTCCACAGGCGAAAGCGTTTACATCTACTACATTATATACTTTAAAGTTTAAGTCTAGGCCGGAAACTTTTTTTACATTGGCGGTCAAGCGTTCCAAGCGTTGTCCCATTTCCGTATCCGGGCCCGCTACCTCGTTATGAGTGTCCATCCATTGGATGTACTCTTTTGCCATTTTGGCTACATCCTCGTCGGATAGAGTAGCGGCATGCGCTACATCAGTCGCGGCATTAATCACTTTTTTCGTATTAATGGTCTTGCCGCCAATCTTGAATTGGGCGGAAACTGTTAGGCTCACTCCTGCTAAGAAAGCCAAGGACAATAAGATTTTTTTCATGTTTTAAATTAGTTAGTTGTTTGTGATAAATAATTTTCGATCTGTTGAAAAGTAGCATCTTTCAACAATACTTTCTTCTCTTTGTTCAATAGGTATAATGTGGGTATCGCTTTTAAGTCGTAGATCTCGTCGTTTTTAAGCGAAACACTTTTGTCGTATGAGTTGATCCAATCTTTAGGCATGACGGAAACGTGTTCTTTCCATGCGTCCAGATCCTCGTCCGGATAAACGGCTAAGATCTTTAGTTTGTTGCTTTTTGAAAATTCATTGATCAAGAAGGACGATTCCATTTGTCTGGTTATTTCTTGACAAGCATGACAGTCCGGATTATAGAAAAATAATAATAGATAATCCGCTTTTATATTGTATAATTTCCCGGTTTGTCCGTTCGCTAATGTGTACGTGAAATCGGTCGCAGGCGTCCCGATTCTGTTTTTTAATGCGAGCTCTAGCAAATGGGCGGGACGTATCTTTTCCACATCGCTTAATGACGAGGATTCGGTAAGATATTCCAATACCGCTATATACATTTCCTCATTCCTTAAGGGGGAGTTCGGGTCGTATAGATATTTCTCCATCATCTCGGAAAAGTACTGAAACATGGCACTGTCTTGTTCTGTTTGTTTCATCATCGCTTTTACGGAAGAAGACATAGCCGCAGGCGAGACATAGTTCATCAAATCTATATAGTTGGATAATGCCTGCTCGGTCACTTGAGGTTCATGGATATAGGTCGTATCCTTGAAGTCGAATTTATCCCAATAATGTTTCACTAAATATTCGGCCCTTTCCACCGGGTCTGTGATTAGGGTGGGGACTGAGACCATTTCAAAGGTGGGTGGCGCTACATTGGATTCTTCCGTTTTTTGATTGCGTTGACCACTGCATGCATTGACGGTCAACGTCAACAATAAAACATATAGATATTTCATATTTATTCATATATTTATGTTTCAATCCACAAATATATAGTATTATTTTTATCTTTGTTAAATTAAAACGGCAAAAGATAGAATATCATGGATTTTCGATTAAAAGTATTTCATAGCGTAGCTTGTAACCTAAGTTTCACGAAAGCGTCCCGGGAGTTGTTCATTAGTCAACCCGCTATTAGTAAGCATATCCATGAGTTGGAGGTTCAATATAAGACGCCTCTCTTTGAACGAACAGGTAGCCAGATCCGTTTAACTCGTGCGGGCGAGTTGTTGTTTTCGCATACCCATTCCTTATTGGCTTCGTATCGTCAATTGGATTTCGAGATGAATCTGTTGACAAATAATTTTCTGGGGGATTTACATTTAGGTGCCAGTACGACAATATCCCAATATGTTCTTCCGCCCGTGCTTGCTTTATTCATTAAGATGTTTCCGGATATACATGTATCTGTATTGAATGGGAATAGCCGGGATATAGAGTTGGCTTTGCGAGATGGAAAAATAACGTTAGGATTGGTGGAAGGGACTACCCGTCAAAATACGATGCATTATATACCTTTTATGAAGGATGAGTTAGTGGTTGTCACTCATGTAGGGTCTAAGTTGGCTGCTTATGACGAACTGACGTTGGAACAACTTTGTGCTTTGCCCGTAGTACTTCGTGAAAACGGCTCCGGTACGCTTGAGGTCTTGGAGGGGGCTTTAGCAAAACACCAGATCAAACTGTCGCAATTGAACGTATTATTGCAGCTAGGTAGTACGGAGAGTATCAAATTATTCTTGGAAAATTCCGATGCTTTGGGAATTCTTTCTATTCGGGCGGTGACACGTGAGCTGATGGCTGGACGTTTGAAAGTGATAGATATTGAGGGCTTTAAGGCCGAACGAACTTTCTCCTTTGTGGAGCCGCAGGGACAGAACAGCGGTATGGAAGAAAGTTTCATGCGTTTTGCCAGTCAACATTGGCAATAACTTTAGGTTATTCGCTATAAAAACTTGTGAAGTAAGGGATCGGATGAAAATATGTACTTTCGCGAACGAAATCAAATGATGATATGTTGTACTAAATAAATCAATAATTATGTTTAGCGAAAAACGAGGTAACGTATTACATGGTGTCTTGCTGATAGCCCTTTTCTCTTGTTCCGCATTCTATATCGCGGAGTTCCAGTTTGTTAAACAAATGTCATTCAGTCCGCTGATTGTCGGTATTATTTTAGGTATGTTATACGCCAACAGCCTGAGAAACCATTTGCCGGAGACGTGGGTTCCGGGTATCCTGTTTTGTACTAAGCAAGTACTTCGTGCGGGTATCGTACTATATGGGTTTAAGCTGACCTTCCAGAGCGTGATTGCGATCGGCCTTCCGGCAATCCTGATCGATATGGTGATCGTGGTGCTTACCATCTTGATCGGTGTTTGGGTGGGACGATTGATGAAAATGGATAAAGACCTTGCTTTACTGACTGCCACGGGTAGCGCTATTTGCGGGGCTGCCGCGGTATTGGGCGCTGAACCGGTCGTGAAGTGCGAGGCTCATAAGACGGCGGTTGCCGTATCGACAGTCGTGATTTTCGGTACGCTTTCTATGTTTATTTATCCGGTGATGTATCGTGCGGGTATTCTTGATTTAGACCCGGAGCAAATGGGACTTTATACGGGTGCGACCTTGCATGAGGTAGCTCATGTGGTAGGAGCCGGTAACGCTATGGGAAAGGAAATTTCGGATGCGGCTATTATCGTGAAAATGATTCGTGTGATGATGTTAGCTCCTGTGCTAGTGGTCATGAGTTTCATGTTGGCTCGAACCGCCGTGAATTCCGTGGTTAACGGGGGGAGGAATGGCGGAGGCGTTGCCCCTTCTCGTGGTAAGATCACTATTCCTTGGTTTGCGTTTGGTTTCTTGGCCGTGATTGGTTTCAATTCGCTCGACTTGCTTCCTCATGCGGTTGTAGATGGGATCAATCAGGTAGATACATTCATGCTGACAATGGCCATGACTGCTCTTGGTACGGAGACAAGTATCGAGAAATTTAAGAAAGCTGGCGCTAAGCCCTTTGTTTTGGCCACTATTTTATATGTTTGGTTACTAGCTGGTGGTTATTTGTTGGCGAAATATGTGCCTCAACTTGCATAAGATCGTATTTTCCTCTATTTTTGTGATCTTAAATAGGTCGTTGTGGATAAGATGAGTCTCTTATCCATACCGTGAAATATAAAAAGATGGCATCAAAGATTACAAAAGGTATCCTTATTTCTTGTTGGATAGTATACCTCGCTATATTAGGGGCGGTGGTAATGGTGTTTATGGCGATAGCGAATGGTTCAATTGGTTATATGCCTCCGGTGGAACAATTGGAGAACCCGATTGATAAATATGCTTCCCAAGTTATCTCCTCGGACGGAAAGGCGTTGGGAGCCTATGCGCATAGCAAAGACAATCGTATTTACGTGAATTATGAGGATCTTTCGCCGGATTTGGTGAAAGCCTTGATCGCTACCGAGGATATCCGGTTCGCCGAACATAGCGGTATCGATGCGCAGGGTTTGTTTCGTGCTATCGTGAAGCGGGGTATCTTGATGCAAAAAAGCGGTGGTGGCGGTAGTACCATTACCCAGCAATTAGCGAAGCAATTATTCTCGCCGAGTGCCGATAATATGATGGAACGTCTTTTCCAGAAACCGATCGAATGGGTGATCGCGGTTCAATTGGAACGTTATTACACAAAGGAAGAGATTATAAATATGTATCTGAATAAGTTTGACTTCTTGTACAATGCCGTGGGAATCCAATCCGCGTCTCGTGTGTATTTTGGAAAGACCCCTAAAACCTTGAAGATCGAGGAAGCCGCCACGTTGGTAGGCATGTGCAAGAACCCTTCTTATTTCAATCCGGTTCGCCATAACAAGCGTACCATCGGCCGTCGTAATACGGTTTTGGAGCAGATGGAAAAGGCCGGGTACATAACCAAGGCGGAATGTGATTCGTTGAAGGCTTTACCCTTGGTCGTACATTTTACCCGTATGGACCATAAAGACGGTTTGGCTCCTTACTTCCGTGAATACCTTCGTCTGACAATGACCGCGAAGAAACCGGAGCGTAAGGATTACGCCTCTTGGCAATCTCAGAAATTCAGTGAGGACTCATTATCTTGGGCGACGAATCCATTATATGGATGGTGTAACAAAAATAAAAAAGCCGACGGGGAATACTATAATCTTTATACGGATGGCTTGAAAATCTATACGAGTATCGATTCCCGTATGCAGAAATATGCGGAAGACGCTGTCCGTGAACATATGAGTAAAGATCTTCAACCGGCTTTCTTCCGGGAAAAGAAGGGACGTAGCTATGCTCCGTTCTCAAGAGACGTAAGTGTCGGTCAAGTAGACACGATGTTGATGCGTGCGATGCACCAGACAGATCGTTACCGGGCGATGAAAAAGAGTGGAATGGCTGAGGCCGATATGCGCAAGGAGTTTGAGAAGCCTGTCGATATGCGTGTGTTTAGTTGGGATGGTCCGATCGATACGATCATGTCTCCCTTGGATTCGATTCGTTATCATAAGAGTTTCTTGCGTACGGCGTTTATGTCGATGGACCCTCGCACCGGGCAGGTCAAGGCATATGTAGGTGGTATTGACTATAATGACTTCCAATATGATATGGTGAATGGCGGTCGCCGTCAGATCGGTTCTACCATGAAACCGTTCCTTTATTCGTTGGCGATGATCGAGGGGATCAGCCCTTGCGACCAGATGCTACATGTGCAGCAGCAGTTGATGGACGAGAACGGTCGTTTGTGGGTTCCCCGTAACGCCAGCGCGAAGCGAATCGGCGAGATGGTTACGATCAAGTGGGGATTACAGAACTCGGATAACTGGGTAACCGCTTATCTGATGAGCCAGCTCTCACCTTATACGTTTGTTCGTTTGCTTCATTCTTTCGGTTTGAAGAATCATATCGATCCGGTTATCTCGGTCTGTCTGGGTACTCCGGATGTATCGGTGGGTGAGATGGTCGGAGCCTATACGGTATTTGCCAACAAGGGCATCCGGGTAGAACCTTTATTCGTGACCCGTATAGAAGATTCATATGGAAATACAATCGCGAACTTTACCCCACAGATGAGTGAGGTGCTGACGGAAGATGCTTCCTATAAGATGCTACATATGTTGAAAAGCGTAATCGACGGTGGTACCGGAGGACGTGTACGTTTCCGCTACGGTATCAAGGCGGAGATGGGTGGTAAGACCGGAACGACCCAGAATAACTCCGACGGTTGGTTCATGGGATTTACGCCTAGCTTGGTTTCCGGCTGCTGGGTAGGCGGCGAGGATCGTTCCATCCATTTCGATCGCTTGGCGGAAGGGCAGGGAGCGAGTATGGCGTTACCGATTTACGCCCTTTATATGCAAAAGGTTTATAAAGATAAAACGTTAGGCTACTCGGAAGACGAGACTTTCGAGATCCCCGAGAAATACGCGAACCCATGTAGCGAAGGTGGGGAGGAAGATAGCCCCACGACCCCACCGGATACGGGAGGCATCGATAAGATGTTTGAGTGATAATAATCAGACTATTACAGTTTTTTTTAATTCCTCGTAAGGAAAACTTTTGTTTCCCTATAGCAAAACAAAAGTTTCTTCAGCAGGAAACTTTTGTTTCTTCCAATAGAAACTGCAGTTATCTTTATGGAAAACAGAAAGCGCTACTGATCCTTTTTCCCAAATCCTTTGTTATACTAAGAATTAATGGTTAGATTTGTGACTGTTAATCTTAATAAAGGAGGAGCTATATGGACCGTAGTAAAATGATTTCTCAGTTGGAAGACCCGTCTGAAGTCTTTGATTTTCTTGTGATCGGAGGAGGAGCTACCGGCATAGGTATCGCTCTGGATGCTTCGACAAGAGGATATAGAGTCGCCTTATTCGAACAATCGGACTTTACGAAAGGAACTTCCAGCCGTAGCACGAAGTTGGTCCATGGCGGTGTCCGTTATTTGGCGCAAGGAGATGTCTCCTTGGTTCTGGAAGCTTTGCGCGAACGAGGCCTGCTACGCCAGAACGCTCCCCATTTGGTAAAAGATCAAACCTTCTTAATCCCTTGTTATCGTTGGTGGGAAGGCCCGTTTTATACGATAGGCCTGATCCTGTATGATGTGATGGCCGGAAAATTAGGTCTGGGACGTTCGGTTTGTATCGGTCCGAAACGGGCGCTCCGTACCATTCCGATGCTTCGTCCGAAAGGGATGACCGCCGGGGTGCTTTATCACGACGGCCAGTTCGATGATTCCCGCCTTGCGATTAATATGGTCCGCAGCTCTATCGACGCTGGCGCTTGTATCTTGAACTACGCGAAAGTCATAGGGCTTCTGAAGGATGGCGACCGCAAAGTATCCGGCGTTACGGTTCGAGATGAGGAGACCGGTACGGTTTATCAAGTAAGATCCCGTTGCGTGATCAACGCTAGCGGTGTCTTCGCCGATGAGATCTTGCAAATGGACGAGCCGGGCAAACGCCCGACCGTTCGCCCCAGCCAAGGAGTCCATTTGGTATTGGATTCCTCTTTCTTGCAAAGTGATTGCGCCATTATGATTCCTAAGACATCGGATGGACGTGTGTTGTTCGCCGTACCTTGGCATGATAAAGTCGTGGTAGGGACAACGGATACCTTGATGGAATCGCCGGAAAAGGAGCCGGTAGCCTTAGAGAAAGAAATCCAATTTATACTCGATACGGCCGCTAATTATTTGACCCGGCCACCCAAGCGAAGCGATGTCTTATCCGTGTTTGCGGGGCTTCGTCCGCTCGCCGCTCCCCGTAGCGAAGGTAAAAAGACAAAAGAGATATCACGTAGCCATAAATTGATCCGGGAGAAATCCGGCTTGATCACCATTATCGGAGGCAAATGGACAACCTACCGGAAAATGGCCCAAGATACCCTAGACCTAGCGATACGTTACATGCATATTCCTACAAAAGATTGTATTACCGAGCGTTACCAAATCCATGGTAGCCGGAAGAATCCGGATTTCTCCGATCCTTTATACGTATATGGTACGGATGCCGACGAAATCCGTAACTTAGTGGCCTCTTCCCCCGCTATGGCGGAGAAGTTGCATCCGGACTATGCCTATACGGTAGGAGAGGTAACTTGGCTGGTCCGTAATGAGATGCCTCGTACTTTGGAGGATGTATTGGCCCGCCGTTTGCGTATCTTATTCTTAGACGCACGGGCGGCGATGGCGATGGCTCCTAAAGTAGCGGGGATTCTGGCTACGGAATGGGGAAAGGACGAGACTTGGACCTCTGCTCAGGTAAAGGCGTTTAATGAGGTTGCCTCGAATTATATACTGAATTGACAAATTGATAAACGATACTAATATAGAAGGATATGAATTTTCGAAATAAATATGTGTTGGCGATCGATCAGGGAACCACTAGCTCCCGGGCTATCCTGTTTAATCATCAAGGAACTATTATTACGTTGGCTCAGAAGCCATTCCAACAGTATTTCCCGAAACCGGGCTGGGTAGAGCACGACCCGAATGAGATTTGGTACACCCAATCGTCTGTCATCAAGGAGGCGATGGCAAAAGCGGATGTCACGGATAGCCATATCGCCTGTATCGGAATCGCTAACCAACGGGAGACTACCATCATCTGGGACCGGGAGACTGGCTTTCCCGTATACAATGCGATCGTATGGCAGGATCGCCGTACGGCGGATTATTGCGAGGAACTTAAATCCCAAGGCTGGGCGGAACGTATCCTGCAGAAGACCGGGTTGGTGATCGACGCTTATTTCTCCGCCACGAAGATAAAATGGATATTGGATAACGTAAAGGGTATCCGGGAGCGTGCGGAGCGGGGAGAACTATGCTTTGGAACGGTAGATACTTGGCTGGTTTGGAAACTTACCCGGGGCGCTCAATTCATTACGGATGTGACGAACGCTTCCCGTACCATGCTTTTCAATATCCGTACTTTGCAATGGGACCAAGAGTTATTGGACTTGTTTACAATACCTGCCTCGATGTTACCGCAAGTGAAAGCCTGTAGCGAGGTTTACTGCGAGACATCAACTCCTATTTTTAAGAAAGGCATTCCGGTATCCGGTATGGCCGGCGACCAACAGGCGGCTCTGTTCGGCCAGCTCTGCGTAGAGGATGGTATGATCAAGACAACCTACGGAACCGGCTGCTTTATGATCCTGAATACCGGTAAGGAACCCGTTCTTTCCCAGAATAACCTATTGACAACGATCGCATGGAAATTAGGGGATCAGACGACCTATGCGCTGGAAGGTAGTGTCTTTGTGGGAGGTGCCGTCGTTCAATGGTTGAGGGATGGGATCGGCTTGATTCCGAATGCCTCGATTACGGAGCAAATGGCGAAATCCGTCAGTGATAATGGGGGCGTTTATTTTGTGCCGGCGTTAACAGGCTTGGGTGCGCCGTATTGGGATCAATACGCACGTGGCGCTATTATCGGGATTACCCGCGGAACTACGGCGGCCCACTTGACCCGTGCGGCTTTGGAGGGCATCTGCTATCAAGTATATGATGTATTGATGGCCATGGAAAACGATATTCACGCCAAGCCGAAAGAGATTCGGGTAGATGGCGGTGCTATCGCTAATAACTTCTTGATGCAATTCCAGTCCGATATCTGCCGCTGTCCGGTCGTACGTCCGAATGTATTGGAGACGACTGCTTTGGGAGCCGCTTATTTGGCGGGCTTGGCGATCGGCTATTGGAAGGATATCGATGAACTGAAAGAACAATGGTGCTTGGATAAGGTCTTTAACCCACAAATGAAAGAGGATACCGCCCGTAAATTATTGAACGAATGGCATAAGGCGGTGGGGCGTTCTCAGAATTGGGCTGAATAATGAAAATCATCTTATAGGCAGATTAACAAGTTAACAAATTCTTAAATTATTATCTTATGTCTCCATTTTTAGCGGAATTATTAGGGACTATGCTCTTGATCCTGATGGGAGGAGGAGTTGTAGCGAATGTCTGTTTGTCGAAAACAAAAGGCAATGGAGCGGGCTGGATAGCGATAACGACCGCTTGGGCTTTAGGCGTATTTATCGGTGTTGTGGTAGCCGGCCCTTATAGTGGCGCACATTTGAATCCGGCGGTATCGATCGGCTTGGCGATCGGAGGGACTTTCCCTTGGTGTGATGTATGTACTTATATAGCCGGGCAAATGATAGGTGCCGCTTTGGGCGCTTTATTGGTCTGGCTGGTTTATAAGGATCACTTCAACGCTACGGATGATCCGGATGCGGAATTAGGCGTATTCTGTACGAGTCCTGCTATCAAAGATTATCCAATTAATTTCTTAGGTGAGATGATCGGTACGTTCGCCTTGATGTTTGTCGTATTTTTTATAACGGACGGAGAACTAACCTACGAAAGCAATAGTACCTTGCCGATAGGTTTAGGTTCGGTAGGTGCCATTCCGGTAGCGTTTACGGTCTGGGTAATCGGCCTTTCCTTAGGTGGAACTACCGGTTACGCGATTAACCCTGCCCGTGATTTAGCTCCCCGGTTCATACACTTTATTTTGCCGATCAAGGGAAAAGGCAGCAGCCATTGGGAGTATGCTTGGGTACCTGTTTTAGGGCCGATAGCTGGGGCCGCTATTGCCGGTATGCTCTATTATGTATTGAAATAATCTCTTGTATCATCCGGATCACTTTCGGAACCGCCGCTTTTACCTCGGGTGTCAGATCCATTCCGACCTCGTTGATATTGAGGGCGGAGATGACAATGAGATGGGTTTCCGGGAGATCGTCGGTCAGGATCATGGCGTCGATCATATCTTTTAGACCGATCTCGTGGGCGCTCATAAGCGGGGGAAAGTCGGTAGCGTAACGAGGTTGGATCAGACGGACGGTGCCCGGAGGGTTATTATCCAGCGTGGCATCGATCATGATGATACGGTCATATCCTTGCAGCCAACTTAATAAATGAAGCCCTCCCGTGCCCCCGTCCATCAAATGGACGTGAGCCGGGAGCTTCTCGTTTTCTAAAGCCTTGATAACGTGTATGCCTACCCCTTCGTCTTTCAGCAATAAATTGCCTACTCCTAATACTAATGTTTCCTTCTCCGCTTTCATCCTTTTTTAGCGATCTTAGTGATAGTCTCGGCAGTCTCGGTTACCTCTTCCTTGTCCGCTATGTCTTCCTCGATAAACTTCCAGCCACCGATGATGGACGAAGTCTCGCCACGTTGCTCGATATAGTCATGATAAAATACCAGATAAATATGAACGATAGCGAAAAGGATGAAGAACCACATCAGGAAATGATGGATCTGGCGAGCCATCAAATCCCCGCCCATCAAGGGAACTGTCCATGCGAACAGTTGCGGGAAGAAGGACTGGCTCATCTTCGCGTACAGGCCGAATCCTGTGATACTTTGTAACAAAAATGCCCAGAAAGTTCCGAAATAAATCAAGCTAGCCAAGGCGTTATGCCCGATACTGTCTACCGGTTTGTTCTTAATCATCAAGATATCTACCTTGATCACCTCCAATACCTCTTTCCATTGGGATTTCTTTAAAGGGATGAAGTTATTCCATCTGGCATAACGATTCCCGACGAATCCCCAATAAAGCCGGAATACGAAATTGAAGAAGAATACGAACGCTGTTACGAAATGGATAAACCGAACCACGCCGAACCAATAGCTGAAATAAGCCTCCGAAGCGGACATGATTGCGGGAGGATCGGCGATGATAAAGCCTGTCACGCAGAGTATGACGATACAGAGCGCATTCACCCAATGATAGATACGTACGGGTAATTCCCATACATACACTTCTCTTAAACGTTTCTTACGACTCTTCATGGCTCTATTGTTTTTTAGAATGTATCAACTTGGTGCACATATTTTCCTTCCTCGTCATACAGATGCACGGCACAAGCCAGACAAGGATCGAAAGAGTGGATCGTCCGAAGAATCTCTAGGGGTTGCTTCGGATCGTATATCGGCGTACCGATCAAAGCGGATTCGTAGGCGGACAATACGCCGTTCTCATCCCTCGGTGAGGCGTTCCAAGTAGTAGGCACTACCATCTGGTAGTTCTTTACCCGGTTCTTGTCGATCACGATAAAATGGGCTAATGCTCCACGGGGAGCTTCGGCCAATCCTACGCCTTGCTCATGATCGGGCCAGTTCTCCCGTTCCCATTCGGCACTGTTTGCCATCCGGGAATCCCCGTTCTCGAGGTTCTTGATCAATTGGTTGAAAAACTCAAGGGCCCAGTCTGCTGCCATTCTACATTCCAATCCACGAGCGGCGGTACGTCCTAGGGTAGAGAATAAAGCATCTACCGGTAAGTCAAGCTGACGTAAAGTCTCGTCTACGATACTCTTTTGAGGTTCCTTCCCTGCGGCGTAAGCTACGATCAAACGGGCTAACGGACCCACTTCCATTGGTTCCTGTTTCCACCGTGGCGTCTTGATCCAACTATATTTATCCTCTACGTCCAATAACTTATAGGGGGGACGAGGGCCAGTATATTCCAGATGGGTCTCTCCCTCGTAGGGATGCAAACCGGCTTTGTCTCCTTGCGTGTATTTATACCATGAATGATAAATGTACTCCTTGATTTCTTCCGGGGAGTTAGCGTCTACGGGATGTACCTTGCTAAGGTCACGATCCAAGACGATTCCTCTGGGGATCTTATAACTTTCCACTTCCCCGAGATCGAACACCGGGTAGTCTCCGTAAGACAAATAGTTTCGTACGCCTCCGCCAATCTTACTCCATTTGTCTTTATAGACGTTGGCGATCATCAATAAATCTGGGATATACACTTGATTAATGAAAGTTTTCGCCTCCTCTAGTTTCTGCTTTACCAGAGCGAGTCGATCTGCGTTGATCGCATTGGCCTCATTTAAGTCGATGCTGCAAGGCATACCGCCTACGATATAGTTTGGATGCGGATTCTTGCCCCCGAACACAGCGTGTACCTTGACGACCTCTTTCTGCCATTCCAATGCGTCCAGATAATGGACGGTAGCGATAAGGTTCTGTTCCGGCGTAAGTTTATAGTCCGGATGTCCCCAATACCCATTGGCGAATATACCAAGCTGCCCGCTGGCAACGAACTTCTTTAGTCGTTCTTGAGTGGCGGTGAAATACCCCTCGGTATTCTTTGCCCATGGAGAAAGTTGCTGGGCAAGTAAAGCGGCGGCTTTTGGATCGGCTTTTAAGGCGGATACCACATCTACCCAATCCAATGCATGCAATTGATAGAAATGCACCGTATGGTCATGCATGTACAATACGGCTTGCATGATATTACGAACCATACTGGCGTTGGGAGGGATCACGATACCCCGTGCGTTCTCGACCGCCCGTACCGAGGCAAGCGAGTGGATGGAAGTACATACGCCGCAAACACGGCCTACGAAAGCCCATACATCCCGGGGATCCCGGTCTTTTACGATATTCTCGATGCCCCGCACCATAGTACCCGAGCTATAAGCGTTCTTGATCGTGCCACCTTCTATTTCAGCCTCTACCCGCAGGTGGCCTTCTATACGGGTAATGGGGTCTATGACAATTCTTTCTGACATGATAGTAGTGTTTTATTAGATCGTAGATTTACTTTCCGGCTCATCATTGTCGATAAGCTCTTTTTTCCGTATGTTAGTTGCTACGGCATGTACGGCGATACCGGCGGCGGTAGCGGCTCCTAGAGCCAGACCGATCTGATCCGCCGTGGCCTCGATACCGAATCCGTGTATATCGGGCATACGTTTATAGAACGGGCTGTTGTCCCAGAAATTCTCCTCGCTGCAACCCAAACAGGGGTGACCGCTCTGGATCGGGTAACTGGTGCCCTCGTTCCATTTGATGATACCGCACGAGTTATAGGTGCTCGGACCTTTGCATCCCACTTTATACAAGCAGTAGCCATGCTTGGCGTTCTCATCGTCGAAGCTCTCCACGAACAAGCCGGCGTCGAAATTCGCACGGCGGTAGCACGTATCATGTACTCGGCGGGAGTAGAACATCTTCGGACGGCCCAATCCGTCCAATTGCGGCATGCGTTCGAAAGTCAACATATAAATAATGACACCCGCCATCACGTCGGCGATCGGAGGACAGCCTTGTACATTAATAATAGGTTTACCTTTGATGACTTTATGAATACCTTTAGCGCCGGTAGGATTCGGGTTCGCCGCTTGCACGCAACCGGCGGAAGCGCAGTTGCCCCAAGCGATGATCGCTTTAGCTCCTGCGGCGGCCTCTTCGGTGATCTGCAAGGCACTCTTGCCGCCTACGCAACAATAAGCCTCGTCCTTGGTAGGTAGCGACCCCTCGATCATCAGTAGATAATTGCCGTAATACTTTTTCATGGTCTCTTCCTTAGCGGCCTCGGCCTGTTCGCCGGCGGCGGCCATCAGCGTCTCGGTATAGTCTAGGGAAATCTTGTCTAACAACAAGGTCGCCACGATCGGGTGGGCGGCACGGATAAACGATTCGGTACAACAGGTACATTCCTGTAGGTGTAGCCAGATGATCGGAAGGCGGGGTTTCGTCTCCAAGGCATTTACTACCTGTGCCACTCCCGAAGCCTCCAATCCCATAAGGGCGGCCATGGTGGTACAGAACTTCAGGAAGTCCCGGCGGGAGATGCCTTTCTGACGGCACTCTTCGTAAACGGACGGTCTTTTATTTTCCATATCTCAGCAATTAAGTATTCTAACAAATACGGGGGAGTTGTTCCCCGCTTAGCATATCGATGATCCGGTAGTTACCGTATAATGTCTTCATCTTGACCCGGGCTTGCTCTCCGCTTTGCTTGGTGATACGACCGATAACGGTCGCTTGCCTGCCCTCCTCGAAACCTCTCATAAGGGGTAACGCTTGTTCCGCACGGCTTTCCGGCAGGATCACAAGAACTAATCCTTCGTTCGCTATATAGAGCGGGTCTAATCCTAGCATCTCGGATGCGGCACGTACCGCTTCAGGAATAGGCAGGGCGTCTTCGTCCAGCAGGATATCCACACCAGCGTCTTGGGCGATCTCGTTGAGGGTTCCGCTTACGCCACCTCGGGTGGGATCACGTAAGACATGTACCTCTCCTATAGTATGTAACAGCTCAGAAATCATAATGTTTAGCGAAGCGGTATCACTTTTTAGATCCGTCTCGAATCCCAAGCTTTCCCGTGCGGAAAGGATCGTGATACCATGTAGACCAATCGGGCCGCTACAAATGACGACATCGCCGGGAGTGGCTTGGTCTGGGGCGATTCGTATGCCCGGAGGGACGATCCCGATCCCACTGGTGTTGATAAACAATTTATCGCACTTGCCCCGTTCCACCACTTTTGTGTCCCCGGCTACGATCTGTACGCCGGCACGCTCCGCCGCACGTTTCATGGATTGTACGATACGCTGAAGATCTGCTAGAGGCAAGCCCTCTTCCAGTATAAACCCGGCGGTCAGATACAAAGGACGGGCACCGCAACAAGCCAGATCGTTAACGGTCCCGTTGATCGCCAGATCACCGATATCTCCTCCGGGGAAAAAGATCGGGTCTACCACGAAGGAGTCGGTAGAGTAGGCCAGTCGCCCTTCTTCCATAAGAAACACGCATCCGTCATGATCCTGCTCCAATAATGGGTTCCGGAAAGCCGGATAAAATACTTGGCTGATCAGTTGGTGTGTCATGCGTCCTCCTCCTCCGTGCGCCAGTAGCACACGGTCTGAGTCGGTAAAAGGAATCGGGCAATTCAAGTGTATATCCATATCTTTCTATTTATATCTATAATAAGCGGCACAAACCCCTTCCGAGGAGACCATCGGGGCTCCCAGCGGATGGGTGGGATGGCAGGCCTTCCCGAAATGGGGACAGTCCGAGGGGTGTCTCAAACCTCTCATAATCAGTCCGGCGATACATTCGGATGCGATCTGGTTTTCTTCCGGACACAATTGAAATCTCATTCGGGAGGAATATCTTTTATATTCGGATCGAAGTTGAAGCCCGCTGGAGGGGATGATTCCGATGCCCCGCCAGTCTTGGTCGCAAGGTTCCAGCATCTCGTCCATAAGTTGGCGGGCGGCGGCATTCCCTTGTTCGGGGACGGCCCGTTTGTAAGCGTTCTCTACCTCATAACTTCCGGCTTCCAACTGGGAGACACAGCGGTAGATACCATATAATAGATCTACCGGCTCGAATCCGGTGACGACCATCGGGATTTTATATCGGGCGGTTAATCGGTGATAGGCCCTGTTGCCTGTGATGGCGCAGACATGTCCGGCTGTCAGGAAACCGTCTACTTTACTTTCCGGATCGGATAAGATAGCCTCGATAGCGGGTGGTACCGTGAATAGGGAAGTCAATATGGAAAAGTTCGGAAGTCCTCGGCGTATGGCCTCTTTCAAAGCCATGAGGTGAACAGGTGCGGTCGTCTCAAAACCAATTGCGAAGAATACGATTTCCTTATCCGGGTTCTCCTCGGCCAGTGATAGGGCATCCAAGGGCGTATATAGCATACGGATATCCGCTCCTCTCGCTTTTACGCTCAATAAATCCTCCTTACTTCCCGGAACTCGCATCATATCCCCGAAAGAGGCTAAGATCACATTCGGCTGTGTCGCCAACTTCAAGGCGTAGTCGATTGTCTCGACCGGTGTTACACAGACCGGGCAACCCGGCCCATGGAGCAGTTGAAGATCCGGCGGCAACATCTCTTCCAGCCGATAACGGGCGATAGCATGTGTTTGCCCGCCACAAATCTCCATGATATACCAAGGTCGTGTCACCTTTTTGCGGATGGCCTCCAGAAGAGTTTGTACCTTCTCGTTGCTTCTATATTCGTCTACGAAACGCACTTTTGTAATTCTTTAAGGTCTTTCAGTGTTTCCTCCGCTTCTTTCTCATCTACAACAGATATAGCGATCCCTGCGTGAGCGAGGATATAATCCCCCTGTTTCACATCCACCCATTCAATACATATATTCTTTAGGATGCCTCCGAAATCAACTTTAGCCATGGTCATTTCGGGGATGCTTCGATCGATTGAGATAATCTTTCCGGGTACCGCTAAACACATATCGTTTCAATTTATTTAGTAACCTCAAAGATACTTAATATGTTTAAGAGGGAAAGATAAAATTGATAAATATTATTTATAAGATGATAGGTAATATCTCTTTAGTAAATACGATAGTCGATTCGTGTCTGATTAGACATTTATTCCTATATTTGTGCTATGGCGAAGAATAAAGTATATGCGTTGATTATTCAAGGCTTGGTTCAAGGGGTTGGTTTTCGCCCTTTTATCTACCGGATCGCTAAAGATCTGGGGATGAAAGGTTGTGTGGAGAATATGAATAATGGAGTACGTATATTGGTTGCCGCTACTCCGGATGATCGGGATTTGCTGATAAGTCGTATACGGACCGAGCATCCTCGTGTCGCTTATATCCATCGGATCTCCTATACATCTACGGAAATGGATGAAGATGATTTTGACGATTTTACGATTACGCCCAGCCATTCAGAATCGGATGAGGTCACGCAGGTCTCCCCGGATATCGCTGTTTGTGCGGATTGTATGCGAGACCGGACTACGCAACCCCATCGAATCGGATATCCTTTTATTAATTGTACGCATTGTGGCCCTCGTTTCTCTATTATCCGGGACCTTCCTTACGACCGTTCGCAGACAACGATGGGCGGTTTCCTTATGTGTCCCGATTGTGAGAAAGAATATACGAATGTTATCGATCGCCGTTTCCATGCCCAACCGGTCGCTTGCAATCATTGTGGCCCGACTTATTACGCGACTTATAACGAGGAGACTTATATCGATTATGAGACCTTATTGAAACTTACCTCTCGTCTATTGCTTGGTGGAGAGGTTATTGCGGCTAAAGGAATCGGAGGCTATCATTTGATTTGTGATGCCTCGAACGAGAGAGCGGTTGCCCGTCTGCGAGAGATAAAGCAGCGGGATACCAAACCATTCGCTGTTATGTTCCGTGATCTGGAACATTTGCAAGTCTATACGGCAACGGAGCCGATGGAGGAGCGATGCCTCGTCTCTTGGCGCCGTCCGATCGTGCTGCTGAGGCAACGGAGCCGGTTAGCTTCCGGAATCAATCCGGGCATGCATACGCTAGGATGTATGTTGTCTTATATGCCGATTCATTACGATTGGTTTGCTCGTACAGGGATACCTGCGTTGGTAATGACCAGCGGGAATCTAAGCGATTTGCCGATAGCGATCACCCCAGAGGATGCGGAGGCGCAATTAGCGGGAAAGGTAGCGATCCTCTTGCATCATAATCGCCCGATCCATAACCGGGTAGATGATTCTGTGTTGCAGGTCTGCGGAGGACAACCCTGCTTGATCCGTCGTTCCCGAGGCTATGTGCCGGAACCCTTTTTCACGGATACAAATGTGGAAGGGATCATGGCTTTCGGTGCGGAGAAAGTGAACACGTTCGCTTTGGGAAAAGGAGAGACGATCCTGCAAAGTCAATATATTGGCGACTTAAAGAACTGGGAGACTTTCCGGTTCTATACGGAATCTATGGAGCGGTTTCGTCATTTGTTTCGTTTCAATCTCCAGCGATTGGTTTGTGATCTGCATCCGGATTATCTTTCCAGCCAAGAGGCGGAACGTATCTCGAAATCTCTTTCCTTACCTTTATTAAAGGTACAACATCATCATGCTCATGCCGCTGCTTGTATGTTGGAGCATGGATTGAATGAGCCGGTTCTCGCTATCGTGATGGATGGGACAGGTCTGGGTGATGATGGTAAGGTTTGGGGAGGCGAGTTCTTCTTTTGTGACCGAGCGAAATACCGTCGCCTTTCCCATTTTGAGTATGTCCCGTTACCGGGAGGCGACAAGGCGGCTGAGGAGCCATGGCGAATGGTTGTCGCCTATTTGTGGCATTATTTCAAGGACGAACCGTCGGGTATTCCTTATCCGGCCGATTTCGTGGAACGCATAGGCACGGAAAGGATCGCTATGCTTGAACGAATGATGGAGAAAGGTGTGAATACACCCTATACATCCAGCGCTGGCCGGCTGTTTGATGCGGTAGCTTCTTTATTGGGGATTTGCGATGTCTCCAGCCACCAAGCGGAGGCTCCGGTCTTATTGGAGCAGGCGGCGATGGGAGAGAGGAACGCTTATGCGTATCCAGTCTCGGCGGAGGGAGAGGAAATCTCTTTTTATTCTTTGTTTGAGGCATTATTGCATGATAAGACGAACGAGGTCCCGGTGAGCTTGATATCCGCCCGTTTCCATACGACATTGGCTTCCTTGTTTGTGCAGAAAGCCCGCTTGTTGATTAAACGGACGAAAGCGACACAAGTGGTTATCTCGGGAGGATGTTTCCAGAATAAATTATTGACGGAGTCGATGAGGAGACAGTTCATCATGGCTGGGGTCCCCGTCTATATTCCGTCTCGTATACCTTGTAACGATGGGGGGATAGCCGTGGGGCAATTAACGATCGCCTCGGTGACTCCCTTTTAAAAGAGATCAGATATGCATGAGTTGTCTATAGCCCGTAGCATCGTGGAGCTGGTCGAGGAACAAGCGGATAACCGGGGAGCCTCGGTGGTCGAAGAGTTGGAGTTAGAGATAGGACATTTGTCCGGCGTAGAGATCCAAACCTTAGAGTTCGCATTGGATAGCGCCATAAAAGGTAGCAAGCTGGAAAAGGCCCGGATTATCCGTCATTATATTGAGGGGGAAGGACAGTGTAGCGACTGTGAGACCATTTTCCCAATGAACGCCTTGTTTTCCCCTTGTCCCCATTGTGGCTCCTATTTAGTTAAAATCCTTAAAGGGAAGGAACTTCGGGTGAAGTCGATTGTTATTAAAAAGGAATGATATATTAATGAAATAAAAACTTAAATACTATGTGCGGAACTTGCGGATGCGGAGAGCATCATCACCATCACGATCATATGCATGAGCATTCTCATGGCCATGAACATCATCACCATCCTGATGAAGGGATCGTAATCAATCTGGAACAAGATATACTTCAACGTAACAACTTATTGGCGGAGCGAAACCGGGGATATTTCGAGGCTAAGAACCTGTTCTGCCTGAACTTGATGAGTTCGCCCGGATCCGGTAAGACAACCTTGCTGGAAGAGACGATCCGCCGTTTGAAAGCGAAGCGATCGATCTATGTGATAGAAGGCGATCAACAAACCTCAAACGATGCCGACCGTATAGCGGCGTTGGAGATTCCCGTGTTTCAGGTAAATACCGGTACCGGCTGTCATTTGGAAGCCGACATGGTCAATCATGCCGTTAAGCATCTGAATCCGAAGGAGGGAGCGATCCTTTTTATAGAGAATGTCGGCAATCTGGTCTGTCCGGCCATGTTCGATCTCGGAGAGTCCAAGAAAGTCGTTATCGTGAGTACGACGGAGGGAGATGATAAACCGTTGAAATACCCACATATCTTTCAGGAGGCAGATATCTGCGTAATCAACAAGATTGATCTGGCTCCTTATCTGAATACAAAAGTGGAAGTGCTTCGGGAAAACGCCTTGAAGGTAAATCACCGTCTCCAGATATTCGAGGTATCCGCCACGAAAGGAGACGGGATGGATGCATGGTGTGACTGGTTGCAGACAGAGAGTGCAAAGTGTAAATAAATACCCCGGGTTTTAATGAATAAATGGAGAAAAAAACTATATTTGCTCCCATTCATTGAATCTAACTAATCAAAATGTTATGATTAACCGAGAATTGATTAATCCTCAAAGCATCGTAGTGGTGGGAGGTTCCAACAACGTACATAAACCGGGCGGTCGTATCGTGCGAAACCTGTTGGATGGAAAATATAAAGGAGAATTATGTGTGGTAAACGCCAAGGAGACAGACGTGCAAGGCGTCAAGTCTTATCCTTCTGTACATGATATCCCGGAGACGGAGTTGGCGATCATCTCGATTCCGAGTAAATCGTGCCCCGAGGTGATGGAAGTGCTGGCCCGGCAAAAGGGGGTAAAAGCTTTTATCGTGATCTCAGCCGGTTTCGGCGAGGAGACACACGAAGGCGGTATCTTGGAACAACAGATGCTGGATGTCGTGAATGAGGCGGGAGCTTCCTTGATCGGCCCGAACTGTATCGGGTTGATGAATATGAATTATCATGGCGTGTTTACGCAACCGATACCGGAATTCCATCCCGATGGCGTGGATTTCATCTCTAGCTCCGGCGGTACGGCCTTGTTCATTATCGAGTCGGCGCTGACAAAAGGGCTGCGTTTCTCTTCTGTTTGGTCGGTTGGAAACTCCAAGCAGAATGGAGTAGAGGATATCCTTGAATATATGGATCGGAACTTTGATCCGGTATTGGATTCCAAGATCAAGATGTTGTATATCGAGCAAATCAAGCAACCGGATAAATTGTTGTATCATGCGTCTTCCTTGATACGTAAGGGATGCAAGATCGCCGCTATCAAGGCGGGAAGTACGGAGTCGGGAAAGCGAGCTGCCTCTTCGCATACGGGCGCTATCGCTAGTTCGGACTCTGCCGTGGAGGCTTTGTTCCGTAAGGCGGGTATCGTGCGTTGTTTTAGCCGTGAGGAATTGACTACCGTGGCGAGTATCTTTACCTTGAAAGACGTGAAAGGGAAGAATTGTGCGATCGTGACACATGCCGGAGGGCCTGCGGTAATGCTGGCGGACGCTTTATCCAAGGGGCGTTTGAATGTTCCTAGTTTGGAAGGCCCTATCGCTGATGAGTTGAAATCCAAACTGTATCCGGGTGCCGCTGTCGGTAATCCGATTGATATTATCGGTACGGGGACACCGGAACATTTGGCTACAGCCATCGATTTCTGTGAGAATCGTTTCGATAATGTGGATTTGATGATGGTCATCTTCGGTAGTCCCGGTTTGGTAAAACTTTATGATACCTACGAGGTACTTCATAAAAAGATGGAAGAGTGCAAGAAGCCGATCTTCCCGATATTACCGTCTATCGTAACGGCCGGACCGGAAGTGAAGAGCTTTGTCAAGAAAGGCCATGTGAACTTCTCGGACGAGGTGACATTGGGTACCGCCCTTTCACGGGTGATCAATACGCCGAAACCGATGAGCACGGATATCCAGCTATATGGCGTGGATGTACCGGAAGTTCGTCGTATCATAGATCGGTTGCCGGGTAGCGGTTATTTAAATCCGGAGGAAGTGCGTACATTGTTGCGTGCCGCTAATATCCCGTTAGTGGAGGAATATGCTTCGGATGATAGGGATGCGTTGCTGGCTTTTGCCAAGAAGGTGAAATATCCGGTGGTAGCCAAGGTTGTAGGGCCTGTGCATAAGAGCGATATCGGTGGTGTGGCCTTGAATATCCGTGGAGAAGAGCATTTATTGTTCGAGTATGAACGTATGATGCGTCTGCCGGGTGTTACGGGCATCATGGTACAACCGATGTTGAAAGGACAGGAATTATTCTTGGGAGCTAAATATGAGGATCGTTTCGGCCATGTGGTACTTTGCGGGTTGGGTGGAATCTTCGTGGAGGTATTGAAAGATGTGTCTTATGGTTTGGCTCCGTTGTCATACGATGAGACTTATTCAATGATTCGTTCTTTGAGAGGGTATCCGATCATTAAAGGTACACGTGGGCAAAAGGGTATCGACGAGCAACAATATGCGGACATTATCGTTCGCCTCTCTACCTTATTGCGTTTTGCCAGCGAGATAAAGGAAATGGATATAAATCCGTTGGTGGCTACGGATAGAGGCTTGTTCGCTGTAGACGCCCGTATCCGTATAGAGAAATAAAAAAACAAGCTCCTTTCACTACTGAATGCTAATATACTTAGCAGAGGTGAAAGGAGCTTTTCTTATTTTTTAGTCTTCTTCTTTTTCTTATCGGGAAGATACTCTTTCAGAAAGCGTTTGAAGCTACTTAACGATACATTGTATTTCTCCGCTATCTGAGCGTAAGTCAAGCTCGGGTCTTTCAAGTCTTTCTCGATTTGTTCCTTATAAGGCTCCAAGCGTCCCATTTGTTGACTACCTTTCGGACGGCCCAGCACCACACCTTTACTTCTGATCAAGGCAAGGGCTTCCTTCGTACGGATAGAGACCAGCTTTCGCTCGATCTCAGAGACCAGACCGAAGGTAAAGGCCAAAGTCTTACTGTCGATATTATCCTCGAACACATATCCGTCGCTTACGCTACGGAGCGTTACCTTTCGCTCTATACAAAGCAAAATGATATGGATGATCTCGATCATCTTACGGCTCACACGGGATATATCGGACACAAGTATCTCATCCCCGGGACTTAAAGATTTGACAATACTTTCCAGTCTGCGGTTCGCACGAGGACTATTTCCCACCTCTTTAGCCCACTTCCCGATCTCTATCTTCTGAGATTCTGCAAATTCCCGGATCACAGCTTCTTGGACCTCGGAGTTTTGCTTATTGTTATATGTTCGGATAAAAGCAATTGTCATAATGTATATATTTAATTATCTCCTTTTAATAACAGATCGACTTACGATAAGTTCAAATATGACAAATATATGAAACACTTTAATTCGGTTGGCTTAAAAACAAAAAAACCAACTAATAAATTTATTAGTTGGCTCTTTGCGGAAGCGGGGGGATTCGAACCCCCGGTACCCTAACGAGTACGTCAGTTTAGCAAACTGGTGGTTTCAGCCACTCACCCACACTTCCTTGTGTGTTCTGTGCTTCTTCCTTAGAATTGCGATGCAAAGGTAGAACTATAATTTTAAATAAACAAGGCTTTGCACATCATTTTTTTCGAAAAAAGATACTACTTTTGTGCCTTATTCTGATATTCAATAGATTATTCATGGATTTGAACAAACAAATTTTATCGAGGCGTCCGATAATTATCGCCTTGATAGCGATTCTCGTTGTTTTGATAGGCGGTGGAGGCTTTTGGGTGTACCGTTTGGCTTGGGCTCCGAATTTTAAGCCGGATAAGACGGTCTATGTCTATATAGATGATAAAAAGGATTTTGATGATCTTTGCCGGCAGTTGAGTGATTCGGCGAACTGTCTCCGTATCGGTAGCTTTAAGCAATTGAGTGGATTGTTGAAGTATCCTGCGTCCATGCGTACCGGTCGATACGCCGTGAAACCCGGCATGAGTAATTTAACCTTATTGAATGACTTGCGGAGAGGACATCAAGTAGCGACCCGGGTTACTTTTAATAATATCCGTTTCAAGGAAGATTTGGCGGAACGTATAAGTGATCAATTGATGTTCGGGAAGGAAAATCTCCTGCGTCTATTGAATGATTCCGTGTATTGCGACTCTTTAGGTTTTACCCCGGAAACGATCCATGCCCTTTTCATTCCTAATACCTATGAGATTTATTGGAATATATCCGCGGATAAATTTATACGTCGCATGAAGCGTGAATATGACGCTTTCTGGACACCGGAACGATTGAAAAAGGCAGAGGAGATCGGGCTTACTCCAGTTGAGGTATCTATCTTGGCTTCTATCGTAGAAGAGGAGACGGCGGCATCGGACGAATATCCAATCGTGGCGGGTCTTTATATCAACCGCCTTCGTGCCGGTATTCCTTTACAGGCGGACCCTACCGTAAAGTTTGCGGTGGGGGATTTTTCTTTGCAACGTATCTTATTTGAGCATTTGGAAATAGATTCTCCCTATAATACCTATAAATATGCGGGCCTACCTCCCGGTCCTCTACGGATTCCTACTATCAAGGGCTTGAATAGCGTATTGAATCATACGAAACATAAATACTTATACATGTGCGCTAAGGAGGATTTCTCGGGACGGCATAATTTCGCCGTGACGTTGGCGGAGCATAACCGCAATGCCAACCGGTATCGGGCGGAGTTGAATAGGCGCCGGATACGGTAATGGATCTAGTATAAATCATAAGTCTCTCATTCTAAATTGAACATTTTTCATTACCTTTGGCAGCTAAATAGTGTGAATAGTCAATATTAAGAAAACAGATACACATGGAAAAACATTTATTTTTGGGGGACGAGGCCATAGCGCAAGCCGCTATAGACGCTGGAATCTCCGGGGTGTACGCATACCCGGGAACCCCTTCTACTGAAATCACAGAATATATCCAAGGTTCTCCGGTAACGAAGGAAAGAGGTATCCATTGTCGCTGGAGCGCAAATGAGAAAACCGCCATGGAAGCCGCTTTGGGTATGTGCTATGCCGGTAAACGTGCGCTTTGCTGCATGAAGCACGTGGGTTTGAATGTAGCCGCCGATTGCTTTATGAACGCCGCTATGAGCGGTATCAACGGAGGTATGATCATCCTTACGGCCGACGACCCATCCATGCACTCTTCCCAGAATGAGCAAGACAACCGTGTTTATGGCAATTTCGCCATGATCCCGATGTTTGAGCCATCCAGCCAGCAAGAGGCTTATGATATGGTATATCATGGATTCGAGTTATCCGAGAAATTAGGGTATCCTATCTTGCTGCGTGTAACGACCCGTATGGCGCATTCTCGTGCCGGTGTCGTAACCAGCCCGTTGAAGCCGGAGAACCGGATGAATTGTCCGGAAGACGGTCGTCAACGTTTTATCTTACTCCCGGCATTGGCCCGTAAACGTTTCAAGAGTTTGCTGGCGTCTCAAGAGGCTTTCACGGAAGCTTCCGAGAATTCAGCGTATAATAAGTATTTCGATGCCCCGAATAAAGACTTGGGTATCATCACGACGGGTATCGCTTTCAATTATCTTTCCGAGAATTATCCGGACGGTTTCGAGCATCCCGTATTGAAGATCTCCCAGTATCCGCTTCCGAGAAAGCAAGTGGAGAAGATCGTTGGCGAGTGTAAGGAGATCTTGGTGTTGGAAGAGGGATATCCGGTCGTTGAAGAGCAATTAAAAGGTTTCTTGGCGAAAGGCGTGACGGTTCATGGCCGTCTGGACGGTACGCTTCAGCGTGACGGCGAGCTTACGCCAGACGCGGTAGGCAAAGCCTTGGGTAAGGAGATCCAGAGCTATTACGCGATCCCCGAGGTGGTTGAGCAACGTCCGCCCGCATTGTGCCAAGGTTGTGGACACCGGGATATGTATGAGGCCTTGAACGAGGTGATCGCCGAGTATAACGGTACGGCTAAGGTGTTTGGCGATATCGGCTGTTATACCTTGGGAGCTTTGCCTCCTTTCCGTGCGATCGATTCTTGTATCGATATGGGCGCCTCCATCACGATGGCGAAGGGCGCTTCCGATGCGGGTGTATTCCCTGCTATCTCCGTGATCGGCGATTCTACGTTTACCCATTCCGGTATGACTGGTTTGCTGGATTGCGTGAACGAGAACACGAATATCACCATCGTTATCTCCGATAATGAGACGACGGCCATGACCGGAGGGCAGGATTCCGCCGGAACAGGACGTCTGGAGTCTATCTGCGCCGGTATCGGTGTGGATCCGGCTCACATCCGTGTGATGGTTCCTTTAAAAAAGAACTTCGAGGAGATGAAGTCTATCATCCGTGAGGAAATCGAGTACAAGGGCGTATCCGTATTGATCCCCCGCCGTGAGTGTATCCAGACATTAACCAGAAAGAAAAAAGCAAGCAAGAAATGAAAACAGATATTATACTATCAGGTGTAGGAGGACAGGGTATCCTTTCTATCGCCGCCGTTATTGGAGAAGCCGCCTTAAAAGAAGGTCTGTATATGAAGCAAGCGGAAGTACACGGTATGAGTCAACGGGGTGGAGACGTGCAGTCTAACCTGCGTCTTTCCGACGAGCCGATCGCCTCGGACTTGATCCCGAAGGGCCACGCCGATTTGATCATCTCCTTGGAACCGATGGAGAGCTTGCGTTATCTGCCTTACCTGAAGAAAGAGGGTTGGCTGGTGACGAACTCCCGTCCGTTCGTGAACATCCCGAACTATCCGGAGATCGAGAAAGTGAACGCCGAGTTGGACAAGCTCCCTCACAAGGTCGTATTGGACGTGGAGGAGATCGCCAAGGAAGCGGGTTCTGTCCGTGCCGCCAATATCGTGATGCTGGGGGCTGCTACCCCATTTATCGGGATCGAGTATGATAAGATCGAGGCGGGAATCCGTCAGATATTCGGTCGTAAGGGCGAGGATATAGTTAATATGAACCTAAAGGCATTGAAAGCCGGTTATGACTTAGCGCAAAGTCTGCGGTAAATCTTTCTCCGGGTTTGCATGGTATCAGCGTACGTGACATCTCCGGGTTTCACGTACGTTTTTTTTAACATCTAACCCCCTAGAACTTTTAGAAGAGCTGTCGAGGGGTAGGTACAGCATCGTAGAACTTTCGTAAGCCTTAGAATTATGCGGTTTGATGAGAATTTTAATGTATCTTTGTCGCTGAATCCTAAACGAGAAATGATTAAGGTTATGAAGAAGTATTTATTGGCTAGTTTACTAGCGTTATTGGCTTTCGTAGGCAAAGCTCAGGAGGATAATTCCGATATCGTGAAGGTCGGTGATACCATGCCGTCATTTACGATTGTTTCCGACAACGGGAGTAAGTTGCAGTCCGCTTCGTTAAAGGGAAAAGTGATCCTCGTGAATTTCTTCGCCACTTGGTGTCCTCCCTGCCAAAAAGAATTGGCCGCTGTCCAACAAACCCTCTGGCCGAAATACAAGAACAACAAGGACTTCGTTCTCTTGGTGATCGGGCGTGAGCATTCCGATGCCGATCTACAGAAATATAACGAGAAAAAAGGCTTCGATTTTCCTTTGTATCCCGATAAGGACCGGGCTATTTTCGGCGCTTTCGCCAAGAACTTGATCCCTCGTGGCTATTTGGTCGGAAAAGACGGGAAGATCATTTATACGAGCAAAGGCTATACCGATGAGGAATTTGCTGAGTTAATGACTAAAATAGAGGGTGCGTTAAAATAAGAATCATGAAATATAGTAACATACATTTAATTTATTTTTCTCCGACACACACGTCCGCCAAGATCGTTTACGCGATAGCGGAAGGAATGGGTGCCACTTCGATGTCCGAGTCGGATGTCACTTGTGAGAGTCTGGATATGGAAGAGTATATTGATGATGAGCTGACGATTATAGCCGCTCCTGTATACGGTGGCCGTGTGGCGGAGACTGCCATGGAACGTTTTCGCATGTTCCGTTCTGCCCACCATGCGCCGGTAGTCCCCGTGGTATTGTATGGGAACCGGGATTATGAGGATGCCTTGAAAGAGCTCTGTGATTTAGTGTCGGAGCAGGGGTTCGTACCTGTGGCTGCCGGAGCGTTTATCGGCGAGCATTCTTTCAGCCGCAAGGGGATGCCCATTGCCGAGGGGCGTCCGGACGAGTCGGATCTTAAGCAGGCTACGGAATTCGGGAAAAAGATTATCGAGGAGCTGGAGAAGGTTTCCTGCATGGAATGCTTGTCCGCCTTGGAGGTGAAAGGTAATTTCCCGTATCGGGTGAAAGGCCCTTCCACTCCTCAAGCTCCTGTTACGGATAACGATTTATGTACGCAATGTGAGTATTGCGTGGATGTGTGTCCTACACATGCGATATCCTTGGCAGACGAGGGTATGTATAGCGACCCGAACCTATGTATCAAATGTTGCGCCTGCGTGAAAGAGTGTCCCGAGGGCGCACGTACTTTCGATACTCCTTACACGGCGATGCTCCATAAGAACTTTAGCGCACGCCGGGAGCCGGAGATATTCTTCTAATGGAGGACCGGGTATCCGGTATATTGTGAGGGAAAGCGTCAAAAGGCAAAAGTTCTTTTGGCGCTTTCTCTTTTTTTGTACCTTTGTTCGGATCGTTAATCTCAAATAATACCGTGTTTGTATGAAAACCTATTTATTCCTTTTGCTTTTTGTGTTTCAAGCCTTCTCCCTTTCCTCCCAGATTAGCCTGAAAGGGTATAATCAGGAGAAGATCGATCCTTCTCTTTTCGAGGGACGATGGAAAGCCCGTTGGATCTCCTACCCGGGTGAGGCTCCGAATGTATATGGGGTCTATCATTTTCGTAAATCGTTCGATCTGGAGGTGGTTCCTTCCCGGTTTATCGTCCATGTTTCCGCCGATAACCGTTATAAATTATATGTAAACGGGAAATTGGTATCCTTGGGTCCGGCCCGTGGGGATATCTATAACTGGAGTTTCGAGACGGTGGATCTGGCTCCTTATCTGAGGAAAGGGAAGAATACGCTGGCCTCCGTTGTCTGGAATTATGCCGAGCGTAAACCTGTCGCCCAGATCAGTTACGATCAGACGGGTTTTATCCTGCAAGGCAATACGGGGCATGAGG
Organism: Parabacteroides distasonis ATCC 8503; assembly: GCF_000012845.1. Lineage (NCBI taxonomy): Bacteria > Pseudomonadati > Bacteroidota > Bacteroidia > Bacteroidales > Tannerellaceae > Parabacteroides > Parabacteroides distasonis. The sequence goes on along the minus strand of NC_009615.1, from coordinate 2,145,166 downwards.
CGGTGGTAAATACGGATACCACTTGGGTCTGCCTGCGTAATAAGGCGTATGCTCCTTGGACCGAATGGCAGGTATTGGGGTATTACGTGGCTGGCCCGGGCGAGGAACTGGAAGCCTCCGCTTATCCTTGGGGCTGGGAACAACCGGATTACGACGACAGGAAATGGGAGAAGGCCGTACGGGGCATGGAGGGTGCCACGAAAGGATCGAGAGATTACCCGGGACGGTTGCTGGTTCCTAGCCCGATACCTCCGATGGACAGCCGGATCGAGCGTCTGGCCAAGCTCCGCCGGTCGGAAGGGATCGAATGCCCGCAAGGATTTCCTTACTGGCCAAAAGCTTTGACGATCCCGGCGAATACGGAGGTCCGCTTGCTTCTGGATAATGATTACCTGACGACGGGTTATTTCTCCTTAGCCTTCAGCAAAGGAAAGGAGGCCGAGATCCATATCGGTTATTCGGAAGCCCTCTATAAGCAAGAAGAGGAATCGACCACTAAATCGTATGCGTTGAATGGCAAGGGACATCGGGACGAGTTGACGGATAAGCAGTTTATCGGGTACGGGGATAAGATACTGGCTGATGGGGGAGATAATCGTCTCTTCACGTCCCTGTGGTGGCGTACATGGAGATATGTGGAGTTGAAAGTGAAGACGGCTTCCGAGCCTTTGGTGATCGAGGATATGTATGGGACTTTCTCCGCCTATCCTTTCCGTAACGAGACCACTTTCTCCGCTCCGGGACATGAGGAGCTGGGCCGTATGCTCGAGATAGGATGGCGTACCGCCCGTCTGTGCGCCAATGAGACGTATATGGACTGCCCGTATTACGAGCAACTGCAATATTTCGGGGATACACGCATACAGGCAATGATTTCCATGTATAATACATCAGACCCTTATATGGTGAAGAATGCCATAGAGCAAGGACGGCAGTCCATGGTGGCGGAAGGGATTACGATGAGCCGATATCCGTCTAGCGTACATCAGTTTATATCCTCGTTCTCTCTCTGGTGGATTTGTATGGGGCACGATTATTGGATGTACCGTGGGGATGAGGCATACATGAAGACCTTGCTTCCCGCTTACCGTCAGGTTTTGTCGTGGTACGAGCAATGGTTGAAGCCGGATTATAGTTTGTCCTACGTTCCTCATTGGTTCTTCGTGGATTGGGCGGCCGGTTTTGATTATGGCGAGCCGATACGGGAGAAAGAGGGAAACTCAGCGCTCCAAGATTTGATGTATATAATGACCTTGGAGTTTGCGGCGGAGATGGAACAAGCGATCGGCCTCCCTACCATGGCGGATCATTACCGGAAGATCGCTACCGAGATGCGTAAGACGATCCGCCCGAAATATTGGGACGCTGACCGTAATCTATTCGCCGATACGCAGGATCATCGTGGCTATTCCCAGCATGTAAATGCCTTGGCGATTCTAACTGGGGTTACGAAAGGGGAGGAGGCCGTAAAGGTGATGAACCAAACCTTGGCGGATACGAGCTTGATCCAGTGTACGATCTATTTCCGTTATTACTTGAATCAAGCGTTGAAAGCTTCCGGTTTAGGGGATCAGTTCTTGGATAACTTACAAATATGGCGGGATCAGATGGCGTTGGGATTGACCACATGGGCCGAGATGCCGGAGCCATCCCGTTCTGATTGCCATGCTTGGGGAGCCAGTCCGAATATCGAGTTTTACCGGATCTTGTTGGGGATAGATAGCGATGCTCCCGGATTTAGGAAGATACGGATCGCTCCGTCTTTGGGAAAACTGAAGGAGGTTTCCGGTACGATCCCACATCCGCTTGGAAGCGTGACCGCCGTTTATAAATTGGATGAGAGAGGTGAGGGAACCGCCCGTCTGGTCTTGCCGGAAGGTACTACGGGTATATTTATCTGGGATGGAAAAGAAATCCCGTTGAAACCGGGCGAACAGGTTATTTCGTTATCTTCGCGTCATTAATCTATCTAAAATCCTGATATGAGACGAGTTTATTCAATTGCCTTATTGCTGCTGGTCGCTCTCGGTCTGTCGGCGACAACGAAGGAAGTAAAGTTGAAATTATTGGAAACCAGTGATATTCATGGAAATTTCTTCCCGTATAATTTTATCGAGCAGCGGGAGTGGGGAGGAAGTCTGGCACGGGTATATTCGTTCGTGCAAGAAGAACGCCGGGCGTATGGCGATAACCTTTTGCTATTGGATAATGGCGATATCTTGCAAGGACAACCTTCGGCGTATTATTACAATTTCATGGATACGGTCTCTACGCATATAGCTTCGGCCATGATGAATTATATGGGGTACAATGCGGGAAATATGGGTAACCATGATGTAGAGGCTGGCCATGCCGTTTTCGATCGTTGGATCAAACAATGTGATTTCCCAATCTTGGGTGCCAATATTATCCGTACCTCCGACCGGGAGACCTATTTAAAGCCCTATGAGGTATTTGAGCGTGACGGTGTGAAGATCGTTGTACTGGGGATGATTACTCCGGCTATTCCTGTATGGTTGCCGGAGACTCTGTGGCAAGGTCTTTATTTCGCCGATATGGAAGAGACGGCCCGTAAATGGATGAAGATCATTCAGGAGAAGGAGAAGCCGGATGTTGTGGTAGGTATCTTTCATGCGGGAAACGAGGCTCGTACCATGTCTGGCCAGTACCGTGAGGATGCGTCGATGGAGGTTGCCCAGCGCATTCCGGGCTTCGATGTGGTTATGATGGGGCATGATCATCGCCGGTATTGTGGTAAGGTGGCGAATATCGAGGGAGATTCCGTGTTACTGATAAATCCGGCAAGTAATGGGCGTGTAGTCGGTTCCGTTGATGTCGTGTTAAAGATGGAGCATGGAAAGGTTTTGGACAAAAAAGTATCGGGTGTTTTGACGGATGTGGATAAGTTGGAGCCTAGCGAGGAGTTTATGGAGAAATTCGCTCCGCAATACAAAGCGGTGAATGATTTTGTCTCCGAGAAGGTGGGAACTTTTACGGAGAGTATCGCGACCCGTCCCGCTTACTTTGGGCCATCCGCTTTTATTGATTTTATTCACTCTTTACAATTGGAGTTGACTGGTGCGGACGTCTCTTTTGCCGCCCCGTTATCCTTTGACGCAAAAATAGATAAAGGGGATATCACGATCAGCGATATGTTCAGTCTTTACAAATATGAGAATATGCTTTATACGATGAATTTGACGGGAGCCGAGATCAAAGGCTTCTTGGAGGAATCGTACGCTATGTGGACCAACCGGATGAAATCTCCGGACGATCATCTCTTATTATTGAAAGAGAGAAAGAAAGGACAGGAGAATTACGCCTCGTTCGTCAACTTCAGTTTTAACTTTGACTCTGCGGCCGGTATCATTTACACCGTGGATGTAACGAAACCCAAGGGCGAGAAGATCACGATCTTGAAAATGGCGGATGGTAAGCCTTTCGACGAGAATAAAACGTATAAGGTAGCTCTCAACTCTTACCGGGGTAACGGAGGAGGCGAGCTATTGACGAAAGGGGCCGGCATTCCCCAAGACGAGTTAAAGAGTCGTATCATTCATTCGACCGATAAAGACCTCCGTTATTATATGATTCAATATATAAAGGAAAAGGGCGTACTTAGCCCACAACCTTTAAACCAATGGCAGATGATCCCTCAGGATTGGACGAGACCGGCGGCTGAACGGGATTGTAAGTATCTTTTCGGGGAATGAGTTTCCGTCCTTGAAGTGTCTGGTTTGCGATAGTATCTCAATGGGAAACGGTGGTAAAGTCAATGGAATAGAGATGGTTTCTCAATGACTTTACGGCCGTGTCCCATTGACTTTTTTGTATCCCGTATTAGGGATGTTGCTGATAGGTTAGGGCGCAAGGGGCGCATCTTTACGTATGTTTCTAAAACTTTTTCTGTAAATAACGTTTATACCCCTCTTGTCTGTAGAGTGATGTAAATATTATTTTTCTAAAAATGTTTCTTTGAAAGCGTAAAGATGCGCCTTTTGCGCCCTAGGATTTTTACCGGGGAATTTTCCTGATGCCTTAACATGTGGATATACAGTTGTTTGTGTGGTTCTTCCCTCTTCGGCTTTTTGGGTCTTTGGGGGGCGATATAATGGGTCCTTACCCACGTTTACGTGATCCGAAAGCACTAAAACCAAGTGCATTTCGCATGATTTCATGAGCTAAAAGCCGTTTTTTCTGTGTGATTTCCTATCGGGGCCAAGATCGTTTTTGTCGTTTTCATACGTGCAAATGTACTCGTGGAGCACTTGTTTTAAGTGCACGTGGTGACACGTGAGGCCACGTGGTGGGCCACGTGAGCCGAGAATGGATATCGACGTATTACTCAATGTACGCGATCCCCCTCGTGAAAAAAACTTGAAAAATAATTCCGAAAAAGTTTGGAGGTTATGTTTTATAACACTACTTTTGCACCCGCATTCGAGAGAGAACGCCGGTACAAAATGATGAAACAAACTTTTAGAAAAAAAGTTCCGAAATAATTTGGAGGTTTAAAATAAAAGTCCTTATCTTTGCATCCACGTTCGCAAAACGAAAGCGACAAAAGAGTTCTTTGAGAGATTTACATAATTCAACAAGTAGTACAAGTATTAGGAAAATTAATTTTCCGGATCGATACCGTCAATAGAGTATGACTTTGGACTACAATAACGGATTCCGGAGCGAGGATATTAAGAAACAATTTAAACAACGAAGAGTTTGATCCTGGCTCAGGATGAACGCTAGCGACAGGCTTAACACATGCAAGTCGAGGGGCAGCACAGGTAGCAATACCGGGTGGCGACCGGCGCACGGGTGAGTAACGCGTATGCAACTTGCCTATCAGAGGGGGATAACCCGGCGAAAGTCGGACTAATACCGCATGAAGCAGGGATCCCGCATGGGAATATTTGCTAAAGATTCATCGCTGATAGATAGGCATGCGTTCCATTAGGCAGTTGGCGGGGTAACGGCCCACCAAACCGACGATGGATAGGGGTTCTGAGAGGAAGGTCCCCCACATTGGTACTGAGACACGGACCAAACTCCTACGGGAGGCAGCAGTGAGGAATATTGGTCAATGGCCGAGAGGCTGAACCAGCCAAGTCGCGTGAGGGATGAAGGTTCTATGGATCGTAAACCTCTTTTATAAGGGAATAAAGTGCGGGACGTGTCCCGTTTTGTATGTACCTTATGAATAAGGATCGGCTAACTCCGTGCCAGCAGCCGCGGTAATACGGAGGATCCGAGCGTTATCCGGATTTATTGGGTTTAAAGGGTGCGTAGGCGGCCTTTTAAGTCAGCGGTGAAAGTCTGTGGCTCAACCATAGAATTGCCGTTGAAACTGGGGGGCTTGAGTATGTTTGAGGCAGGCGGAATGCGTGGTGTAGCGGTGAAATGCATAGATATCACGCAGAACCCCGATTGCGAAGGCAGCCTGCCAAGCCATTACTGACGCTGATGCACGAAAGCGTGGGGATCAAACAGGATTAGATACCCTGGTAGTCCACGCAGTAAACGATGATCACTAGCTGTTTGCGATACACTGTAAGCGGCACAGCGAAAGCGTTAAGTGATCCACCTGGGGAGTACGCCGGCAACGGTGAAACTCAAAGGAATTGACGGGGGCCCGCACAAGCGGAGGAACATGTGGTTTAATTCGATGATACGCGAGGAACCTTACCCGGGTTTGAACGCATTCGGACCGAGGTGGAAACACCTTTTCTAGCAATAGCCGTTTGCGAGGTGCTGCATGGTTGTCGTCAGCTCGTGCCGTGAGGTGTCGGCTTAAGTGCCATAACGAGCGCAACCCTTGCCACTAGTTACTAACAGGTTAGGCTGAGGACTCTGGTGGGACTGCCAGCGTAAGCTGCGAGGAAGGCGGGGATGACGTCAAATCAGCACGGCCCTTACATCCGGGGCGACACACGTGTTACAATGGCGTGGACAAAGGGAGGCCACCTGGCGACAGGGAGCGAATCCCCAAACCACGTCTCAGTTCGGATCGGAGTCTGCAACCCGACTCCGTGAAGCTGGATTCGCTAGTAATCGCGCATCAGCCATGGCGCGGTGAATACGTTCCCGGGCCTTGTACACACCGCCCGTCAAGCCATGGGAGCCGGGGGTACCTGAAGTCCGTAACCGAAAGGATCGGCCTAGGGTAAAACTGGTGACTGGGGCTAAGTCGTAACAAGGTAGCCGTACCGGAAGGTGCGGCTGGAACACCTCCTTTCTGGAGCTTCAGGATTCCGTACCGAGGTCATACGAGGTATTGATCGCCTTGTGCTGCTGTTGAGATTATGTTTATATATAGATCTTACAGACCGGGAGGCCGGTCGGAGAGAAAAAGATGAAGCTGGGACGTAAGTCTTGGCAAAGTTGACAGTCCTATAGCTCAGTTGGTTAGAGCGCTACACTGATAATGTAGAGGTCGGCAGTTCAACTCTGCCTGGGACTACTCCGAATGAGGGGGATTAGCTCAGCTGGCTAGAGCATCTGCTTTGCACGCAGAGGGTCAACGGTTCGAATCCGTTATTCTCCACAGTTTATTGAGAGGGATAGGCATCAGCCAATCCCGTCCCGACGACAGTCGGGCTCAGTAAGAAGGATCTTTGACATGTTGGACATCAAAAAGAAGAAACAAGTAGAGCGAGCTTAAGATATATCAACCCGTGCGTCAAGTGCGAGGTGAGAGAAAGTAAGCAAGGGCAGACGGTGGATGCCTTGGCTCTCGGAGGCGACGAAGGACGTGATAAGCTGCGAAAAGCCCGGGGGAGGCGCAAATAGCCCTTGATCCCGGGATATCCGAATGGGGCAACCCGGCAGGCTGAAGGCCTGTCATCCCGTAAGGGAGGCGAACGTGGGGAACTGAAACATCTAAGTACCCATAGGAGGAGAAAATAAACAATGATTCCGTAAGTAGTGGCGAGCGAACACGGAAGAGCCCAAACCCATGTCGTCTAGGCGACACGGGGGTTGTAGGACCACGACGTGGCAAGATAGAGTCAAGTGGAACGCCTTGGAAAGGGCGACCGTAGAGGGTGATAGTCCCGTACACGACTGACGATTGAAGCCTAGTGGTATCCTGAGTAGCGCGGGGCACGAGAAATCTTGCGTGAAACAGCGGGGCCCATCCCGTAAGGCTAAATACTCCCGAGAGACCGATAGCGAACCAGTACCGTGAGGGAAAGGTGAAAAGAACCCCGAGCAGGGGAGTGAAATAGACCCTGAACCCGTCTGCCTACAAGCGGTCGGAGCGTCGTAATGACGTGACGGCGTGCCTTTTGCATAATGAACCTACGAGTTACCTTCCCCGGCAAGGTTAAGTACCTAAGGTACGGAGCCGAAGCGAAAGCGAGTCTGAACAGGGCGCCAAGTCGGGGGGGGTAGACGCGAAACCGAGTGATCTACCCTTGGCCAGGTTGAAGGTTGGGTAACACCAACTGGAGGACCGGATGGGTAAGCGTTGAAAAGCTTTCCAATGAGCTGAGGGTAGGGGTGAAAGGCTAATCAAACTCGGAGATAGCTCGTACTCCCCGAAATGCATTTAGGTGCAGCCTCTTTATAGTATATCGTGAGGTAGAGCGACTGATTGGATGCGAGGGCTTCACCGCCTATCAAGTCCAGATAAACTCCGAATGCGCGATATATATTTACAGGGAGTGAG